>JBBPYD010000031.1:0-29581 GCA_038200305.1 Bryobacterales bacterium | reverse complement strand
GCGCGGATTGGCGGCGTGAACAATCGACAACGGAATGACAATAGCCCGCGTCCAGGACGACATCTGATAGATAAGATCGCCCGGCAATAACATGATTTCCGGAGGAATGGAAGGGCAGAATTCCCGGGGATAAAGGTCGAAAAAACTTAGATTGACCTTTACATAACTATTCGCGGCATTGATTCCGCCGAGAGCGGTAATGCGCTCGCGGGCGGCTGTCAATTGCGCGTCGTCATACGGCACACCCGCGAGCTTCAACGCAAAATACGCCTTTACCGTGGCGCTTACGTCGGCCGGTCCGCCGGGATAAATATTGAATCCGCCATCGGGCAACTGGCGGGACAGAATCGACTGCACCGCGCGATCGACGATGTTCCGCGTGGGCGGGTTCCAAACGCTTCCCCGCGGTGGATGCAGCCACAATTGAAGAAGAATGTAATCGGATTCGAGCGTAGTATCGGCAGTCAGTTCCGCCCACCAAAATCCGGACTCATGTTGCTGGCCAAGCAGCGCCCCGGCGGATCGCCGCATGGCTTGCGCGGCACCGGTCAGTAACGTGTCCGCAATCTGAAGCCCTTGACTCATAGGGTAGCGGCGGGGGAGTTGATGTTGGTGAGACGCAGGGAAGCCGATGTTAATTCGCCTGGCAACGAGAAGCGCACATCCTCTTCCTTCAGCTCCATCTCTTCCACCCGGTTGAAACCGTACGTGCCCAACGATTGAATCAGCTCCTGGACCAGGTTTTCCGGGGCTGAGGCACCTGCGGTAACGGCCACGGTTTTAACGCCTGTAAACCATTCAGGCTTCACCTCACGCTCATCGTCGACCAGATAAGCCGGAACGCGAGCCTGATCGCAAACTTCCACCAGCCGCAAGGAGTTTGAACTATTTTGTGATCCAACCACCAGTAACAGATCGCAGAGCGGCGCCACCGCCTTCACGCCCAGTTGGCGGTTTTCAGTCGCGTAACAAATGTCCTGTCCGGGGGGGCCTTTAATCTCTGGATACCTCTGCCGTAAACGGTTCACAACGTCGCGGGTCTCATCCAGACTAAGAGTGGTTTGAGTCAAATAACACACCTTGGATGGATCGGGAACCTGCAAGTTATCGACATCTTCGACCGTAGACACCAAAATAGTGGATTCAGGAGCCTCGCCCAAAGTTCCAGTTACTTCATCATGATATTTGTGGCCAATCAGCACGATGGTGTAATTCTGCCGGGCGAACTTTACCGCTTCCAGGTGAACCTTAGTAACAAGCGGACAGGTAGCGTCAATAACGGTTAACTGGCGTTCCCTGGCGTCCTGGCGAACCGCCGGCGAGACGCCGTGAGCGCTGAAAATCACGCGTCCGCCGGATGGAACTTCCGGGAGTTCTTCGACGAAAATAGCGCCCGCGGCCCTTAATTCATCCACTACGTGACGATTGTGGACAATTTCTTTCCGGACATAGATAGGGGCTCCGTAAAGATCGAGCGCAATTCGAACCACGTCGATGGCCCGAACGACACCCGCGCAAAATCCACGCGGACTCAGCAGGATGATTTTCTTTCCGGCTGGTCCATCTAAGCCGGTCACGTTTTCAGACATAGGAAACATACATTATAGCAACACAGTGGCGGAGATACAGGCAGAACTTGGCGTAATGATTACTACATTTTGAGCAGTTTCACCCGCCTAATTGTTTGACTAGTATGCGTCTACCCGTCCTATACTAGTTACAGTTACAGCCGCGAAGATCAACCTACAGCATCTATTGTACATGGGCCGATTACGGTTCTGCACTGCAATGCTGAGTACAAACGGCCGCGATGTGATCCAGGAAAGCGGCTTCTTCCTCCACTTCCAGCTTGATTTTGAGCCAGAGCAATTGCACGGGTGCGATGAGACCGGCTGTGGCCGGGGGGAGGTTAATGCTGTCCTTCTCCGTGGTCAACAGGACTTTGGCCCCCAGGCTGGCGGCTCTTGAGGCGAGTCTCTGAATCTCCCCGGCCGAGTAACGGTGATGATCTGGAAATGAGCTTTTGAGTGACGGCTTAATGCCGAGTGAGGCGAGAGTCGACCAGAATGCGTCCGGATTCGCCAGACCACAGAAGGCTGCGGCAGCAACGCACTGCAAACTTTCCGGGTTGCAGTGCTCTCCTGTGGCCAGATTGGTCCAGTGAGTGGGAACTATGCGGGACTGGAAGATGGCCGCGGTTGGATTCCAGAGCGAAAGCGCGTGCCGGACACCGCCGCCCGTAGTGCGCGTAATGACGAACGTTGTGGCCCGGCGCAGCGCCGATAGCGGCTCTCGCAGACGGCCCAGCGGAAAGAGTTCGCCGCCGGCCAGGGGGTCCAGGCCGTCAATCAGTACGATATCCATATCGCGGTGCAAGCGGGCGTGCTGAAAGCCATCGTCAAGAAGGAAGAGACCGGGTTGAAATTCGCGCTCCATCCGCTTGCCGGATTCGTAGCGGTCCGATCCGATTCCAAGGGGCGCGAATCCGTCGCGAAGGAAGATCTGTGGTTCGTCGCCGGTGATCGCGGCGGGGGCCTGCTGTCCGGCGGCGAGTATGACGATTGGCTCACTGGCAGTACGGCCGTATCCGCGCGTTAGGATTGCGGGTGCATAGCCTCGGGCACTGAGCTTTTCCGCGAGGAAACCGGCCATGGGAGTTTTGCCGGTTCCACCCATGGCGATCCCCCCAATGCTGATGACCGGGATAGCCAACCGGCGCTGGCCGGCGAGATCCCGGCGGCGCTTGACGACGCCGCCGGCACGCCAGATTTGAGAGAGAGCCCAAAGAACCGGATGGATGGGGCCATATGGGAGCACGTGAGGGATCGCCTTCGCACGATCATTCTCGATCGCTTCCAGTGCGCGGCTGGTAGCACCGCGTTGGGCTTCGGCCAGGACTCTCGCTCGCTCGCCCAGTGCTTGGGCGCGCTCCGGATTGTTGAGAAGATCGGCAACAGCTTGGGCCAATTCGCCGGAGTGCTCGATCTGTTGCACCGCATTTCCCGCTCTGAACCGGGCGGCGATCTCCGGGAAATTCTCCATGTGCGGCCCGATGATAATCGGCTTGGCGAAGAAGGCCGGTTCCAGGATATTGTGGCCACCGCGATCGGTGATGGTTCCCCCCATGAGCACCACGTTGGCAAGACCGAACAGAGTGCTGAGTTCGCCGATGGAATCGAGCAATAGGACGCTGGCGATTTGATTCGGCTCCAGGCTGGTGCGCCGTGCGTAGGGGATGCCGGCGGCCTGGAGTTTTTGGGCTACCACGCCGAAGCGCTCGGGTTTCCGGGGAGCGAGGATCAGCAGCAATCCCGGATGCTGGATTTGCAGCTTCAGGAAAGCATCGATGACGGCGTCGTCCTCGTCTATAGTGCTTTGGTTGGATGGCGCGGTGGTGCTGGCGGCGATCCAGATTTGCGAAGGTTTTGTCCGGCTCAGGAACTGCTCTACCGGCTGAGGGATGTTGGCGGAGTTTGGGACGAAATCGTATTTCAGATTGCCAGCAACGATGACGCGGGATGGCGGCGCGCCAAGGCGCAGATAGCTAGCGCCGTCTTCTTCGCTCTGGACCAGAATGCGATCCGGAAGATCCAGCACGCTTTTGAAGAACCAGCGGAATTTTAAATACTTCGGCAGCGCGCGCGGAGAGATGCGGCCATTCACGGACACGAGCGCGGCGCCGGAGCGCTTGGTTTCGCGGTAGAGATTCGGCCAGATTTCCGTTTCGAGGACGATGACTGCGGACGGACGGATGTGCCGCAGAACACGGCGGACGGCGAAGCAGTAATCCAGCGGGGCGTAGAAGATTCCGTCTGTTAGGGCGGCGAATTTATCCTCAGCGGCTTGTTTGCCGGCCAGGGTTCCGCAAGACAGGAACAGGGGCGCGCCGGGGTGATCGGATCGCAAGCGGCGGACTAGCTCCCCGGAGGAGAGTACTTCGCCGACGGAAACGGCGTGCAACCAGAGGGCTCCGGAAGCCGTCCGCTGATAAGAACCGGGGAGAAAACCGAAGCGCTGGGTGATGGCCCGGAAGTCTCGTTTATCCAGCAGACCACGGAAGAGAAAGTAACTTAATATGAAAGGAATCGCCGCAGCCTGTAGAATGCGGTAGAAGAAAAAAATGAGCTTACGTCGCAATTGCCTGCCGCTTCTCCTGACCCTAGTGGCGAGTATACCCACCATGGTAGGGGCGGACAAAGATAACGGCAAGTTTTCGCCAGGACCGGCATCGTCGTTTGCTGCGAAGCAGACAAATAACGGCGTGACGATTGCCGCGGTGGCTTACGACACCGAGGCGCTGGAGGGTACAGCCTTCGGGAAGATGAGGCCCTACGTGCATGGGGTGCTGCCGGTACTGGTGGTGATCCAGAACGATTCCAAGCAGTCTGTGAAGCTGGAGAAAATTGAAGTGCAGTATGTTGCGGCGGACCGGGAAAAAATTGAGGCGACGCCCGCGAAGGATGTGCCGTACCTCCGGGCGCCAAAACGGCCGAATATGAATGGCACACCGCTGCCGGGTTTAGGCGGGAGAAACAAGAACCCGCTTGGCGGATGGGAAATTGAAGGGCGGGCATTTGCGGCGAAGATCTTGCCCCCGGGGGAATCGGCGCACGGTTTTTTCTATTTTCAGACCGGGCACCGCAGGGGCGCGAAGCTGTATTTAACCGGCCTGGAAGAGGCTGCTACGCAGAAAGAGCTGTTCTATTTCGAGATTCCGCTGGATACGCATTAGCGGCTATTTCCCCTTTATTTCTTTGTTGGGGCGGGAGGCCCCTTTTTCGTCGCGGGCGCCGTACCGGTTTTCCTGGCGGGTACGGCTGGGGGATTAACGGGCGCGCCTGGGCCGACGCGCAGGAACGTGATCCTCAGAATTTTCACCGGCGTGTTTGGTTTGTCATTTGCGTCGCGCGGTACGCGGCCGATCTTTTCCACCACATCCTGACCTTCCACCACTTGGCCAAAGACGGTGTGTAATCCGTTCAAGTGGGGCGTGGGGGCTTCTGTAATGAAGAACTGGGAACTGCCGGTTCCCGGTGCGGATGCCTTGGCCATGCCGAGCTTGCCCGGTGTATCGAAAGACAAAGATGGATCGAATTCCTCGGGGATGGTGTCGGTTCCACCCATTCCGGTGCCTGTCGGATCTCCGGCCTGAATCATGAAGCCGGGAATCACGCGATGGAAAATGGTCCCCGGATATAAGGGGCGCTTCACCCTCTGGCCGGTCTTCGGATCTGTCCATTCCTTCCGTCCGAGCGCGAGACCCATGAAATTCTTTACCGTGATCGGTGACTCCTTCTCATAAAGTTTGGCCGTGATATTGCCCATAGACGTGTAGATGGTGGTGTACAGGCCGTTTTCGCGAACCGGCGCCGCAGGCGTAGCAGGTTTGTCAGTAGTGGCAGGAGCGGAGGCGGGAGCGGCGGCAGGAGCCTTGGCCGGGGCTTTGGTTGCGGTTTGGGCGGCTAAGGACGAAGCGGCCAGCCCGAAAGCGGCCAGCCCAAACAGGAAATTTCTCTTCATGCTCACAGCTTAACTTGAATCCGGTTAGCGGTGAAAGTTAAGGAAGGAACTTTTCGGCCGTCTTCGCCGTAAGGAGATGTTATGAAAACTCTGGTGTGCTCTCTACTGTTTTCGGCTTTGACGTTGTGCGCGGCCGATGTCACCGGCAAGTGGTCTGGCTCGTTTGAGTTGAAGAAAGACGGCGAGACGCGCAATCCGCCCGCGTACCTGGTTCTGAAACAGGAGGGCGATAAAGTGACTGGGACTGGTGGTCCGGCAGCCGACCGGCAAGAGGCTTCGGTGAAGGGCAAGGTGGACGGCAACCAACTGGCTTTTGTTGCGGCGAAGGATGGCGAAGGCCCGGAAATGAATTTTAAGCTACAACTGGAAGGCGATGAGCTGAAAGGCGAGGTAACCCGCGAGGGTCAGGACGGAACCAAAGAGACCGCGAAGGTATCGTTGAAGCGAGTGAAAGACTAGACCAGCACCGTGAAGGCGGTTTCCGTGCGTTCGACGGGGCGGTACAGCGTATCCCGCTCCATGGGAATGCGGCCGGCTTCGCGGATCAACCGGAGCAGTTCTCCCCGGCGCATGCCTTGGCTCGTGGTCGCGCCGGCGTCGTGATAAATCTTCTCTTCCACTACGGTGCCGTCTACATCGTCTGCGCCGAACCGAAGAGCGATCTGCGCGATTTTCGGCGTCATCATGATCCAATACGCTTTGATGTGGGGGATGTTATCGAGCATCAGGCGCGCGATGGCGATGTTCTTCAGGTCGAGAAACCCAGTGGTTTTCGGAATATGCTCCAGCGCTGTGTTGTCCGGATGGAACGCGAGCGGAATGAAGGTGACGAAGCCGCCGTTCTTGTCCTGAACCTCACGCAACTTGACCAGGTGATCGGCGCGATCCTCATCGGTCTCAATGTGGCCGTAGAGCATGGTGCAGTTGCTCTTTAGTCCGAGTTCGTGAGCTGTTTGGGCGGTCTTCAACCATTCGGCGCCGTCGATCTTGTGATCGCAAATAATGCGGCGTACACGGTCGGAGAAGATTTCAGCCCCGCCGCCGGGAAGTGAATCCACACCAGCTTCGATCAGCCGCTGCAATGTTTCCCGAATGGAAATTTTGGCGCGTTGGGCGAGATAGGCTACCTCCACCATGGTGAAGGCTTTCAGATGCACTTGCGGGAAGCGTTCTTTGAGACCCCGGAGCATCTGGCAGAACCAGTCGAGGCTCAGTTCGGGGTGGAGGCCGCCGACGATATGAAACTCGGTGACCGCCTCAGACCAGCCTTCGCCCGCTTTGTGCCACACCTCTTCGAGCGACATCGTGTATGCCTTGGGATCTTTGGCGCGCTTGCCGAACGCGCACAAACGGCAACTGGCGACGCAAACGTCAGTAGGGTTGATATGGCGATTTACGTTGAAATAGGTGACATCGCCGTGCAGCCGCTCCCGAATCAGATTCGCCATATAACCGATGGCGAGGATGTCAGAGCTGGCGTACATGGCCACGCCATCGTCGAAGCTGAGGCGTTCGCCGCGCTCGACCTTTTCGAAAATCGGCTTCAGGCGTGAATCGTCAATGACGGGTTGCATAATCTTTAGACGCCTCCACGGAAGAGGAAGATGTCCGCACTCCAAAAGAAGAAGAATAACACGCTCACATAGCCGTTTACGGTGAAGAAGGCGGCATCGACGCGCGAAAGATCGTCGGCTCTCACCAAGCTGTGCTCGTACATCAGCAGACACGCGACCAGGGCGATGCCGACCAGGCTCAACCAGCCCAACGCGAAACTTTTCACCAGGGCGATGAGGCAAACCAACATGCACACGTGGAAGATCCGGGCAACCCAGAGGGCGCCCGCAATACCGAGCCGGTGCGGGAGGCTGAACAAGCCCTCGCGCGCGTCGAATTCATAGTCCTGGCAGGAGTAGATGATGTCGAAGCCGGCGGTCCAGAAGGTGACGGCGGCGGTGAGCCAGAGGATGCGCGGGTCCAGCGAAGCGCGAATGGCGATCCAGGCCGCGGCGGGAGCGATGCCCAGCGCGAAGCCGAGCACCACGTGCGAAAACGACGTGAACCGTTTCGTGAATGAGTACACCATCACGATGGCTAGCGCAAGCGGAGCCAGTTGCAGACAGAGGTAGTTCAAGGCCCAGGCAGCGATGCAGAAGACGATGGACGAGACGGCCACAAATGCCCATCCGAAGCCCTTGGCCAGAAGACCCGCGGGAATGTGGCGCATTTTCGTGCGCGGATTGCGTCCGTCCATCTCGGCATCGAGCAGGCGGTTGAAGGCCATGGCGGCGGAGCGGGCCGAGACCATCGCAACAACGATCCAGAAGATTTTCCAGGCTAGACCCGCCGTGGAAAAACCTTCATCGCGGATGGCCAGAAGCGCGCCTGTCAGGGCAAATGGCAGCGCAAATACCGAGTGCTCGAACTTAATCATTTCGAGTGTGAGCCGGAGTTTACGCAGGAATGCTTGTGCCATCAAAGATGAGAAGCTTACACTTATTATTCCATGCTACGTGCGTTCAGCGTTATTTTTACGCTTCTTATCATCGCCGGGTGCGAAAGGAAAGCTCAATCCCTTGATGAGTTTCAGACTACTCCTTTGACGCTGCCGGGGAGGCAGGAAATTCGGGTGGAGGTTATGACCAAGAAGGACGACATGATGCGGGGTATGATGTTCCGCGATTCGCTTGCACCCAATCGCGGGGTGCTGTCCGCATATGGCGCACCCAGCATGGCTCCAGCCTGGACGTATCAGGTGCGCATTCCTCTGGACATTTTCTGGCTGGATTTGAGTAAGCAGGTGGTGGAAATCTCGCCGAATACTCCGCCGTGCAAGTCCGCTTCGGCAAAAGAGTGCCCCAGTTATGGCGGCCATAAGATGGCTGTGTACGTTTTGGAACTGCCAGGGGGTTCCAGCGAGAGGTTTGGCATTCACGTTGGCGACCGGATGAAATTTTAATGGATCAGGATCAATTAAGGAAGCTGCTGGACGAGGTGCGGGCCGGATCGGTAGCAGTGGACTCGGCTATGGAGCGGCTGCGGCATATGCCGTTTGAGGACTTGGGATTCGCCAAGGTAGATCACCACCGTGCGTTGCGCCATGGGATGCCGGAGGTGATTTTCGGGCAGGGCAAAACGCCGGAAGAGGTCGCCGGCATCGCCGAAGCGCTGTTAAACCGTTCGAGCAATGTGTTGATCACGCGCGCCGAGATGGACGCGGTGCGGCTGGTGCAGCAGCGGATTCCGGATGCCGAGCACTTTCCGCGATCGCGTGCGATTCGTGTGATGCGCGACCGGACCTTGTACGGGAAAGGCATCATCGCAATTGCCTGCGCGGGGACTAGCGATCTGCCGGTGGCCGAAGAGGCCAGGATCACCGCCGAGGCGATGGGTAATGAAGTGGACGCGATCACCGATATTGGGGTCGCGGGGATTCACCGGTTGATGAGCAACCGCGAACGGCTGACCAATGCGCGGGTGGTGATCGTTTGCGCGGGGATGGAAGGCGCGCTGCCTAGCGTGGTGGGTGGGCTGGTTTCGTGTCCTGTGATCGCCGTGCCTACCAGCATCGGCTACGGCGCGAGCTTTCATGGGCTGGCTGCGTTGCTTGGGATGCTGAATTCGTGCGCCAGCAATGTGACCGTGGTGAATATCGATAACGGGTTTGGCGCAGGTTACGTCGCCAGTTTGATTAACCGGCTATAGCGGATTAGAGCTTGGCCAGACGTAGTTTTGCTTCGTCCAATGTTTCGTCTTTCTTGCAGAAACAGAATCGGACGAAGTTCGCGCCGTCGGCGGGAAGCGAAAAAAAGCTCGATCCGGGGACGGCTGCAACGCCGGCCGTGTGGATCATGTGCCGCACGAATGCGGCATCGTCGTTGAAGCCGAAACCGGAGATATCGGTCATAACGTAATAAGCGCCGTGCGGGTGGAAACAGCGAAAGCCGGCAGCCGTAAGCAGGGCGAGCATTTTGTCCCGGCGCACGGTGTAATCCTGGGCCAGCTTTTCGTAGTAGCTAACCGGCAATGACAACGCCAGTGTTCCGGCCTGCTGCAATGGAGTGGCCGCACCCACGGTGAGGAAGTCATGCACCTTGCGAATCGAATTCGTAATGTCGGGCGGGGCAAGCACCCATCCCACGCGCCAGCCGGTCACCGAGTATGTCTTGCTCATGCTGTTGATGGTGATGCAACGTTCACGCATGCCGGGCAGCGTCATCATGGGGATGTGCTGGGCGCCATCGTAGAGGATGTGCTCGTAGATCTCGTCGGTGATCGCGAGCACATCGAACTCCTGGCAGAGTTCCGCGATCGTTGTCAGTTCTTCACGCGAGAACACCTTGCCCGTCGGGTTATTCGGCGTGTTCAGGATGATGGCTTTCGTGCGGGGATTGAACACGCGGCGTAGTTCCTCGGGGTCGAAGGACCACTCCGGCGCGCGCAGGGACACAACTCTCCGGATTGCTCCACAAAGCTGCGTATCGGGCGAGTAGTTCTCGTAGTAGGGTTCGAAAACGATCACTTCATCGCCGGGGTTCGTCACCGCCATCAGCGAAGCGATCATTCCTTCGGTGGACCCGCAGCAGACGGTGATCTCCCGCTCCGGATCGAACTGCAGACCATAAAACGCACCGGTCTTGCGCGCGATGGCGTCGCGAAACGGCTTTGCTCCCCACGTGATGCTGTATTGGTTCGCGTCGGCCGCGATCGCTTCCCGCGCGGCAGCCTTGATGTTCTCAGGCGCACTGAAATCGGGGTAGCCTTGCGCGAGATTCACCGCCTTATGCTCAATGGCAAGACGGCTCATCTCACGAATGACAGACTCAGTGAATTTGGAGGTGCGTTCGCTGCGGAATCGCAGCCGCGAATCAGTGGACGGCGGTGATTCTCTTACTGGAGAGCCCATCTGTCGAGATTACAGCAGACTGCTTCGGCCCGTAAAGCCGGCGGTACACGTCGGCGTTGCGCAGGACGATTTGTACGTAATTGCGTGTTTCCGTGAATGGAATGGACTCAATGAATTCGGCTGGCTCTTCGAACACCGAGTAGTTCAGCCAGTTATCCACGCGCGATTTGCCGGCGTTGTAAGCGGCCAGAGTGGGTTCCAATTGGCCGCCCAACTGATCCAGCATGGTTCGTAAGTAAAGCGTACCCAGCTTTAGATTCAGCTCCGGTTCGAACAGCATTTTCGCCGTGAACCTGCGGATGCCGATTTTGCGGCTGAGTTCGCGGCCGGTTGCAGGCATAACTTGCGTTAGGCCGTATGCCTTGGCGCGGGAAAGCGCCAGAGGGTTGAACTCCGACTCCTGGCGAATCAAGGCAGCCACCAGGAACGGATCGAGGGCGTGCTGCTTGCTGCTGGCATCCAGGGCCGGCCGGTACGGCATGGGAAACGCGAGCTTCCAGAATTTCTCCGGCGCGGCGTCAAAGGGAATGGAAAGATAACCCCCGGCAAGGCTCTTGATGATCCGTATTGCCTGATCGTGCGCGCCCCGCTTTTCTGCCATCTGGGCCAACTCCAGCGCTAAAACATTCGACAGGCCGTCTGTTTTCGCTCCGAAGCGAAGTTCTGTCTCGGCCCAATCGTCCAGACCAGCGGATGCAAGCAGCCGTGCGCGGTCGAGACGCACTTTCGTTGGCGCATCGGGTTCAAAATTGCGCTTGGCGGGCCGGAGCGTGAACTTTACGGTGTCCAGATACGATTCCGTTTCAGATGAAACACCGGCTTGCGCAATTTCGGGCCGTAACAGCCGGCCGCGCGCCAGCACCGCGTGAAAATAGTTGGGAAAGCGCTCCCCGATTTCGGTGTAGTATGCCTTTGCCGCTGCAAGGGATTTCTGTTTCTCCGCGGCGCGGCCCAGGAAGTAAAGCGCTGCGGCTGCCTTCTCCGAAGTGGGATATTTGGTGAGATGCTCCCGCAGCATCCGAGCCGCATCCGGACCTCGCTTGAGATACTCGTTCCAGGCTACTTTCCAATGGCAAAACGGCGCCTCTGGCTCATTCGGAAACGATTCATAGCATGCCTGGTATAGCGGTTGGTAGACTTTCGCTTGATTGTTCACCAGGTACTTATTTGCCGCCGACAACAGCGCTTCCAGCCGCCACCGGGAGTCCGGATACTGCTTGCCCAGGCGGTCTACTGCATCCATTGCGCCGTCTTCATTGTTCAACCGGCGGGCGGCGGCATGCAGGTAATAGAGCCGCTCGGCGTCCGCTTCCGGAGCCGATACGGTTAGGGATTTCAGATACTGATAAGCCGCCTGATTATCTTTCGCGAAGTAATCGGCAACACCGGCGCGCACTTTCGCCAGGTCGCGCTCGATGCCGCCGATTTGCGGGATGAGCGCTTCGAGTTCCGCCTTCGCCTTTCGCGGGTCGCCCGAATTCATCAGACGCGACGTCCGCATCAGGATCGTTTGCGGCATCGCCGGTGGAAACTTGTCACCTAAGTTTTGACGCAGCAGGCCCAAGGCGCCTTCGGCCTGTGCCGCTTCCATGCTGGACGGGTACAGATAATAGATCTTCTGGTAGTAGGTGGCGGCGGTGACTGGGTCAGCAATCGCCTCTGAAGACTTTGCCAGCAGAAGGTCCGCCGGTGGCAAAGGCAAGCCGGCATAGTGCTTGCGCACTAGCTCCACTGCATCCTTTGGCTTTTGCAGTTCCACGTTGGCGCGCGCGGTCAGCATCACGGATTTCGCGAGCAACGGCGAAACAGGCGTCTGTTTCAAAACTGTGGACAACTCGGTCACGGCCTGCGCGTAGTCCTGCGAGGCAAACAGTGCCGAGGCTCGCAGAAATGCTACGTAATCGGTCAGCTTTGGAAGGCGCTTTTCCAAGCCTTTCAAATCGGCCACCACGTTACCGTAGCCGGTGCGATCGAAGTCTGTCGCCGCCGTCACCAGCAGAGCCTGCGCACCTTCCATGTCACTTGGATGAGCGGCCGCGAAGCGCATCAAAGTGGCCCGATTCACTGGCGACGGGTCTTTCCGGTAATTTTGGGCTAACGGTGTAAGCGATTGCGCGGAAGCGGAGAAGCCGGACAGAAGGAGGACGAGCGAAGTGACGGCAAAGCTTGCCCGGGAGTGCTTTCTAAAGCAGAGGTCCAGGATAATTCGACCCCAGAAGTTCAATATTATGATTGGCGAGTTTCTCCACGAGTTCCTGGTGGTGATAGTCCACCATGGAGGGGCAGTTCGACAGAAATTGTTGCCGAAATGCATTACGTCCAGCATCGATCTCCTCTTTTAAAGCAGCATAAATGCCACCTGCCAAGCGCCCCTGCCGCACCTGCTGCGTCTTGTAGAGCAGCATTTGCGCCACCTGCGTCCGGGCGAATCGTTGTGCCCGAAGATGAGCCGGTTCGTCCTGGGGGGAAACTGGCGCGGATTGCGGTCTCTCGCGCGATTCCTGAACACCTGAAATCTTGATGAGCCCGTTTCGTTCCTCCAGATTGGACTGAACGGTCACGTGCTCGGCGGCTTCGATGGAATTCGCGGCCAACAGACTCAACAGTTCCAACGCGCTCACATCCACGGGCTCGATATCTGGCTCGTTCCCAGGCTCGGCGTACAAAATGGCCACAGCCGTTTGACGGACCAGCATGGGAAAGAGGTAAACTTTTTTACCTGAGGTATCGCCAAGGAACCCGGCTGCTGCATGTGAGAGTTCCCGGGGCGTTCCCAGTGCGATTACCGTATCTTTTGAGTGCACCGCGTTCTGAAATGCCGGAGCACTGGCCAGCGGAAAGCCGGCTTCCCGTGCATTCGCCGCCTCTGGTATGTCTTTGCCGTCCTCATACCATAGATTTTTGCCATTGATGGCAAACAGAGCCGCACGGGCGCAGAATCCGTTGGCCGCCTCCAGCAGCGTGCGAATCCACACTTCCCTGCTCTCGGCTTGATCCAGACGCCTCGCGGTTTGGTTCAACTGCTCAGTCAATTCGCGCTGGGCCGCGGTTCGCGCCATGAATGCCGCTTTGTCCGACAATTCCATGGCGCGCACGTGGAGGGCCCGGTCGAAATCCGCCTGCAAACGGTCCGCGATGCCGGAAAATCGCTCCTGCACGATCTGGCCGATCTGCTCTTGCCAGCCCGATTCCAGTTGCTCGCGCACCCGGTCCACCTGAAGCTGCCACACCGCGCCAAGTTGCTCTTGCATCGCCGACTGAGCGTCGGCCACGGCGGTTTTCCACTCTAGCGTTGAGCTGTCTGAGGCCATCGGATCCTCTTAGTTTATTGTGCCTCAAAACCCGACCCAACATACTCGTCAGAAGTTGAGTTTCGCGCCGAGTTGAATGACGCGCGTGGTGATACCCTGCACGCCGCCGCCAATTGCTCCAAAGGTTTTCGATCTGATATTGAGATCCACGGTGCCTGGGTCGGGGTTGTAGTGGTTGAACAGATTGAAGAATTCCGTACGGAATTCAAAGGTTCTGCTCTCCTTGAAGCGGACTGCTTTATGCACGGAGAAGTCCACGTTCTCCATGCCGGGCAGCCGGATGGCATTGGTGCGGGGGGCGTTTCCAAATCTACCGAACGGCGTCTGCGCAAAGGCCGCCGTGTTAAACCAGTGCTGCCAAGTGCGTTGGTCAGGCGATAGATTACCGCTCACTCCGGCCAGCATGTCCGGCCGCGAGCCTATCCCGGTCCCGGTAGTGTCAACGCCGAAACTGATGGGAGCCGGAAAGCCACTCTGGAATGTCATGATGGTGGACGCTTGCCATCCATCCAGCAGATACTTTGCGGCGCCATGCAGGCCTCGCGCAAATGGGATGTCGTACAGCACTGTCTGAACGAACCTCTGGGTTACATCGAAACCGGAAACCGACCGGTCCGACGCCATGTCGTAATAATTCTGCGGAGAGCCGATGAAGGACCCGCCGCCGACCTGTCCGCCGATGTCAGACGGCCCGGAAATCGATTTGGAATAAGTATACGCAGTGAGGAAGGTCAGTCCCGATGAAAGCCGGCGCTCCCCTTTTACCTGCAGGGAATGATAGATTGCGTTGCCCACCGACTTATCCGCCGTTACTGCCCGCTGATAAGCCTGGTTTGGACGCCGCGCATTCAGAGAAGGCAGGCCCGGTGTGCTGGGGTCCACCACTTGTAACGGGCGGTTCAGGTCGCCATAGGTGACGATCAAGTCCGTACCCTTCGATCCAACGTATCCAACATCCACCACAACCTTTCCCGGCAGTTGCCTTTGGATATTGAAGTTCCACTGTTGGATGTAGCTGTCCTTCATGTTTTGATCGTTGCTCACGGCAAAATTCAACGCGCCGGCCGTCTGCGATAGTGCGAAAGGATTATTGAAGAACACGTTCGGCGAACCCACAATATTACCGATTACGGACGCGCCGCTGGTGGCCTGCGCTCCTTCCGCCATGGCAAAAATTGCGTTCGAGATCTGCGGAGTGTAGTAGATTCCATAACCGCCCCGGATGACGGTCTCACCGCCGCCCAGCGACGGCCGCCAGGCAAAACCGGCGCGCGGCCCGAAGTTGTTCCTGTCCGGGGCCAGCAGTTCCCGGCCATAGTACGACGTTTTCGTCGTCACCGTATCTGCTACGACGAACCCGTTTAATTGGATATTTACAAACCGGTCGTCAGTCTGCTTGTAGCGCTGGAAATAATCGTAGCGAAGACCCAGGGTTACGGTCAGGCGCGGCGTTAGTTTCCACTCGTCGTTGGCGTAGCCCGCGTACCAGTAGTTATAAAGGTCGGTGTTCGTGTGAGTTGGGTTCACATTGTCACTGCGCACATAACCGAGCATGAAATCGGCGATGGCGGAGCCCGTATAGGTGCCGTCGAAAGTAAATTGCCCGCGCGGAGCACGGGCTTGCCCGAACGTGACGCCCCGGCGATCCACTTCCACGCCGAATTTCAGGAAGTGTTTGCCCTTTTGCCAAGAGATCGTATCGGTGAACGGAGCGATGGAATTGGACCGGACGCGTGGGCCGATCTGGCGTTGCAGATCGTACATGCTGTACCCGCCATCAGGCCCGCTCACGGAGAGAGATGGTGGCCCGTACTCTTCGGGTAATCGTGAGACCAGAGGGAGACCCATCTTGCCGACCACGTCAAACGCAGCATCATTCGTGGTGCCGAAGACCTCGCCTTCATTGAAGCGATGCCATCCGCCGCGAGCTTCGTTCACGATGGAAGGCCCGATCATACGCGTCCAGGATACGGACACATTCTGGGTGCGCCCCAGGTTGTTCCGTTCATCGTGACCCCAGATGGGTGTCCCGCCTTCATAGGTGTCGTTGAAAACGTAGCGGCCCGAAATCTGATCTTTCGTGGACAACGTCTGATCCACGCGGGCGGTGTAGTTCTTCTGCCGTGAAACCGCGCTCGCCGCGGTGGTCAGATAGTTGAATACGCCATTGCTGGTGTTGGGTAGCGGCTCATACTGCAGGAACGCCAAAGTTTGAGGACTGAGCAAGGATTTGGGAACCACATTTCCCACGATCCCGATTCCCAGAGGATCCTTCAACTTGATTCCCAGCGCGCTGAAGTCGCCACTGCGTTGAGCGGCGGTCGGCACGATTTTGTATTGCGGAGTAGCGCCTTGTGCCGCGTACCCGGACTCCCAATTGAAGAAGAAAAAGGTCTTGTTCTTTCCGTTGTACAGCTTGGGAATGCGAACAGGACCGCCGATATTGGCCCCGAGCTGATTCCGGTTCAGCCGCGGCGAGGTGACGCTCTTACCGGCGATCGCGTCATAACTCTGCGTCAGTTCGTCATTGCGGTTGAACTCCCACAGCGTGCCGTGAAAGTCATTCGATCCGCTCTTGGTGAGCATGTTGATCTGCCCGCCCGGCGCGCCGCCGTACTCAGAGGAATACGTGCTCGTCTGCACCTTGAATTCGGAGAGTGAGTCCACTGACGGCGAAAAACTATAGGTCATCGCGTCGTAGTCCATCACTTCGATACCGTCCAGGTAAAACCGGTTGGCCGTGTCGCGCGAGCCGTTGGCCGAAGCCGCAGTGGAACCATACGCCGCGTCCGTCTGTCCAACCGAACCGCGGCCGCGCCGGACGGTGATCGATCCAGGTGTTCCGGCCTGCACTCCAGGAATCAACTGCGCCAATTGGATAAAGTTGCGTCCATTCAGCGGCAGGTCCACAATCTTGCTGGAGTCAATGACCGTTCCGACGCTGGCGTTTTCGGTTTGCAACAAGGCCGCCGCGCCGCTCACGTTCACGGTCTCGGCGACGGTGCCGACCTTGAGTGAGATATCAATGCGCGCCGACTGCTCCACCTGCAGCGTCACACTGTTGATTTGCTGCACCTGGAAGCCTTCCTGGGTGACGGTGACCTTGTAATTTCCAGCCGGCAGATAGGGAATTGAGTAGCTTCCGGATTGATCGGTTTGCGTTTCACGGGTGAGATTCGTCGCAAGATTGGAGGCGCGGACGGTCACACCTGCTACTGAGGCGCCCGATGGATCGGTAATGGCGCCTAATAACGTACCGGTGGTCTGCTGCGCATTGCAAGGCAGAATGAACAGCGCGAGTGAGAAGAGGACTGCGAGCGCGGCCGCACTCCGGGAAAGAGCATTTGAGAGACTTTGCGACACAACAAACACGGTGTACCCCCAGAAGACAAATCTAAGTTCCTGTATCGTCAATTCTACGCGGAGGGGCGCGAGTACCGCAACAGCGGTATTTACTACTTGACCGTAGTTAAGTCGAGGCGCAACGGAGCAAGCGGGCCGGTGACATGCACCACTCTGCTGTTCGAAGCGAGCTCTAACTGCAGCTTGCCATCCTGTTGTGTCACGCCTTGACCCGAGAATCGTTCCGCGCCTAGCGCCGCTTGCACAGCCGTCAGTGTGATCCGTGGCCCCAGCCGTGTGACGGAGAACGTATAAGATCCCGCGGCGGACGTAATGGGAATTTCAGGAAGCACCGTGAGTGAGCGTGCCTGGAAAGATCCCTCACTTTGCAGATTCCGCAGGAAATCCACGCCTGTTCCAGAGCTGTCCAATTTCCCGAGCACGTCCACGGAACCGCCCTGCCAAGCGAGATTCTGCACATGACCCTGCAGGTTGTATTTCGGCTCGCTGGCGGCAAGGTTGATGACCGCGCTCCCGTTCCACCCACAGCCGTCCATCTTCGCCTCCAGGCTGGCGAGTTCTAAATCCGCGCCGTCCCACAGCACCCGCGTCCTTACCGCCGTCCATTCCAGATCGCCTGCCGTCAGACTCGCAATCCGGACGATTCCGTCCGCGTGCCGCCTGGATAACCAGCCTGGAACGGCTTCGCTCTTTAACTTCAGAGTGCGTGCGAGAAAACTCCGCTCTCTCCGCAGAGTCGGCAGGAACAATTGCTCCACCTGGGCGAGATCGGCCGATGGAATGGATATACGAAAGCGATGAGGCCGATCCTCGCGTGGCTCATAGCGGTATTCGCCATCAACTTCCAACTTCTCGATGTGCGCCCGCAGCCGGTTGACCGCCACCCGCTCGCTCTCCAGCACTACGGAAGCCGATGAGATTCGCAACGGTTGATTCAGGCCCGGAACCGCTACCTGCGCATCGTGCAAATCGAAAGCGCCGGTCCAGACTCCCGGCTTGCCTTCTTCCGTTTGATAATTCAGCGACCCAGTCCAACGCCCTTTCCTGAAACCTTCCAGCAGCGGCACGGACGCGGCACTCAGCAGGTGTCCGGACCCCTCTTGCATCTCCGCAATGCTCAGCGACTTCGTTTTGACGGTGACTTGCAGGGCCTGGCTGCTGGGCTGATAATCGCCGGACAGTTCGGCGGACTGACCGGATTCGCCCGTCACCGTGGCAGGCTCCAGCCGGACATGGTCGCCCGCCAGTGAAACTTCCGCACGCTGGACTTCCACCAACTTCCCGCCGGTGTGGATGGTAGCCCCTTCCAGCACGGCCCGGCCTTGCATGCCGCCGACCGACGCGTAACCGACCACGCCGACGACCTTGCCTTCCAGTCCGAAATCCTTCGGCAGCGGAGTCCCCATGTGGCGAGCCACCTCCACCAGCGGCGCGGCGGGCAGCCGGTCAAACGTGACGTCGGCGGCCCAGCGTGGCTGCAGCAGGTAGTCGAAAATGCGCACCCTCAGCGCTACCGGCATGTTCGGATTGTCTTGCCTGGCAGTAGCGAGTTCGATTTTCTGCGAACGCCAGTCGATGATTCCGCGATAATTCACTTTCCAGCCACCGGTGCGTGACGGCGGGATCAGATCCCAACGATGAACGTCCTCCAATTGCAACTGCCCGGCTACCTGCAAATTGGAGAGAGGCCCCTTGATGCTCGCCTTTGATGCGATCAGCCCATGTAATCCAAACGCACGTCCGCGCACGAGGCGAGCCATTTCATCGAGCGCACTCTTTTCGAGTTCCACATTCAGATCCAGCCGGCTCTCCTCGGTTGGCGAGGTAATCCAGCTTCCACGGCCATTCAAAGCGCCGAACCCCTGAGCGGTTCGGTCCGTTCGGGCCGGTTCCCCTGAGAACCGGAAGTCGAATGAACCCGGCGCGCCGGATCGAGGAGATATATCGACGTTCGCATTGGTCAGGTAAAACGGCGATTTTGTATCGCCAAATTTGAAGTTCAACCGGCCGACTCCGCGCACCTGGATCACCGGAAGATGCGAAGCACGAGCCGCTCCTTTCCCGTGCGCAGGACCGTAGCTTGCTTGCAAGAGCGGAACGACATTCCAGGGCCCGTTCGCCGGCTTGACTAGATTCACGCTCGGGTCTTCCAGCGTTAGCGTGGAGAACTCCAGGCGGCCTGTCCACAGACTGGACAGCCGCACTCTGGCCTCCATCGAACTTACTGAGGCAAACGGCTCGATTCCGATGGACGGATCTTCGTGAATCAGAACATTGCCGACGGAGAACCCCGGGCCGGTGAAAAGATTAAATCGAACCTCGCCGATCTCGACCCTCCGGTGCAGCGAGTTCTGCAATGCGTCCTTGATCCGGCTTCCGAAGCGATCGGCCTGCACAAAGGGCGCTGCCACACCCACCGCAAGCAGGAGCCCGATTGCGGCGAATACAGCTCGCCGGATAGTCTTGCCCTGAAGTTTCATTTCACTTGCGCTTCAGAAGCTGTCTTCAGCAGCTTAACGTAGGCGTGAGGATCGTCGATATCGCGCAAGATCCCGGCATCTTGTACATCGACGTAACGAGTGCGGTGAATGTTCTTCCGAACCACTGTCCGGGCTTCGGCATCCGAAGGCAATTCGAGAAATTCGTGGGTGACTGAGGAAGCGAATAGCACCGGATGACCACGGCGGCCCTCATGCCGGGGAATCACGAACAGAGATTCGCCGCCATCTTCGCACCATGCCTGGACCAGCCGGTGCACCGTATCGGCCGCGATGGAGGGATAGTCCACGGGTGTGAAAACGACAGCGCCGGAGCCGGCCGGAACCGCCCTCAACCCGCACTGGAGCGAGCTCAACTGCCCAAGCTCAAAATCGGAGTTCACTGCAAACTGCGCCTCATTCGCACGCCGAAGAGAGTGCCGGATGCTAGGGTCGTGCCCCAGTACAACCGTCACACTGCCGCAGTTCCGCGCGAAGATTCCGATCAATCTGTCCAGAAAGGTCTCTCCATGAAATTCGAGAAGCGCTTTCGGCGATCCCATTCTGCGGGATGCGCCCCCAGCCAGGATAAGGCCGGCAACATTCACTTCAGCAGGGCCCGCATGGATTCGTTGGCGTAGACCGACTTTGAGAGGCTGCGCCATTGCGACTCCGCATTGCGGCGGACGGCGATCATCTCGGCCACTACGGCCACGGCAATCTCCTCCGGTGAAATGGCTCCGATATCGAGGCCCATCGGGGCGAAGATCCGCTGGAAAGCGCTGCGCGGAATTCCTTCCTTTTCCAGTTCCTTAATAACGGAGATCACCTTTCGCTTGCTGCCGATCATGGAGATGTACTTTGCAGGAGTACCGATGGCCCATTTCAGCACTCGCATGTCGTCGCGATGGCCGCGCGTGACAATCACGACGTAACCCGTCTCATTCACCACCAGTTTCGGGAAGACCTCTTCGTACTCTTCGGCGAACACTTCATCGGCGTCCGGAAACCGTTCGCGGTTGGCGAACATTTCGCGGTCGTCGATAATCGTGGTCCGGAAACCGGCTAGTCCCGCGACCTTGCATAAGCTCTTTGAGATGTGTCCGGCGCCGAAAATTATTGCGCTGGGCTGAGGCAGAACCGGTTCGACGAAAACGTCAAGCTGGCCTCCGCAAATCAGACCGTTATCGTAGGCGGCATCCTGGCCCAGACTGAAATTCAAGTGCTTCGGCTTCTCCGTCTCAATCACCTCGCGTGCCGCGTTCCAGACCTCGGCTTCCACGCAGCCGCCTCCAATGGTTCCCGCCATGGAGCCGTCTTCGCGAACCAGCAGCTTGGCGCTTTCATAACTCGGAATCGACCCGCGCACCTGAACGATGGTAGCCAGCGCACACTTTTGACCCAGCCGCCGGAGACGGATGATTTCGTCGTACAGATCCATTCCAGTCGAATTATACCGCGCCTGTATCAGCGGTTCCGCGTCGCCATGCGGGTAGAAACTACCCAATACATCCTCGGATGGGCATCTCCGCTAAACTTTGGGACGCGAAGGAGCTGACGGCTTCCCTCATAAAAATGAACCGGTTATGGGGTGCGAAAGGTGTGGCAAGGTGCGTGCTTCATCGATGTCCATCGAGTCTGACGACCGATAGCCAAACCTTAGGAGAATCATGTATCACCACGTAAAAGAATTGATGTACACCGTGCATATAGGAACGCCGGATCCGCGTTTTGGAAACATGCTGCTGGAGCAGTTTGGGGGAGCTAATGGCGAACTCGCCGCGGCTATGCAGTATTCCATCCAAGCCCTAAATTGTGACGATCCAGACCGCAAGGATCTGCTGATGGACATCGGAACTGAAGAGTTGAGTCACCTCGAGGTGGTCGGGACGCTCGCTCGCATGCATCTGAAACCGATGAAGACAGAGAGGGAGGCTGCCGAAGCCGATCCACTTGTGGCGATCGCCGGCGGTGGCGGAGTGACGCTGTGCAACTCCATGGGTAGTGCCTGGACCGCGGATTACTTGAAAGTCACGGGTGAACTCGATGTCGATCTCCGAAGCAATATAGCGGCTGAGGCGCGAGCCAAAATCGTGTATGAACGGTTGATTAACTTCAGCGACGATCCGGGCACTAAAGACGCGTTGCAGTTCTTGATGACTCGCGAGATCACCCACATGAAGGCCTTCATGGCCGCACTGGACAGTATGGGAAAACCTGCGCTGTCAATTGGGAAGATTGCGCCTACACCCGTGCTGGTGGATCAGTACTTTAACGACTCTACGGGTACTGGAAACGAAGGGGAGACTGACGCGCGCGGACCTTGGAATGAAGGCAACGGCTGGAAGTTTGTGGAGGCCCCAGCCTTTCAAGCATTGGAATCCGCTAAAGCCGGTACGCGAGCAGAAAACGGCTCCACGAAGCCTTCCGATCCGGCGGCCAAAGCTCACGGAAACAAGCCTGCCGGCAAAAAGTGATCGGCGCGGCCTGAAGATGGCGAACTCCGGGTTAGCGCGGTAGGTGTGAGAATCGCGTTAACCTATGAGTTAAAGATGCAAATATTCGGCCTTGGCCTGATCTTCGACATGGATGGTGTGTTGATTGATTCCACCCCCACCCATACCGAGGCGTGGCGTCAATATCTACAGCGGCATGGACTCGAAATTCCTGAGATCGAGACGCGCATGCTGGGTAAAAGAAACGACGAGATCGTTCAGGACTTCTTTCCGGGACAAACTCTATCGAATGAGGAGGTCTTCGCTCACGGCGCCCGAAAGGAACAACTCTACCGTGAGATCGTCCGTCCCGATCTGGCGCGATACATGGTTCCGGGCATTACCGCATTTTTGGAGCGTCACAAGGAGATGGCTATCGGACTCGCGACCAACGGGGAACCTGCTAATGTAGACCTTGTGCTTCGTGGCGCGAACATTCACAAGTATTTCGACGCCGTAGTCAGCGGCCATGAAGTTGAACGCCCGAAACCGCATCCGGACATCTATTTGAAGGTGGCCCGAATGCTTGGGGTGACGCCGGACAATTGCATTGTGTTTGAGGATTCCTTGACTGGGATCGCGGCGGCCCGAGCCGCGGGTATGCGAGTAGTGGGATTGACAACAACCTGCGCAACGCTGCCTGGCGTGGATCTCGCAATTCCCAATTTCCTCGATTCCGAACTGGAACCATGGCTCCAAACAGCCGCCGCCTCTATCTCGGCCTGATTGCGCTGCTGGGCACCTCCGTTGCAACGGGCGCACCGGTAAAGCTGACTCTCGAACAGGCAAGCTCCCGCCGTGAGCCCAGCTACGCTCCAGCATTTGAAGGGAAGCAGATTGCCGTTCAGGGCGTAGTTGCCGCTCGGCCTATTCGGCTGCGGGATTACACGCACCTGGTGATTCAGGACAGCACTGGGCACGGTTTGACATTGGAAGGTCCCGATCAGTTATTCGCGTCCACTGAACCCGGCGACCACATTGGCGTGGACGGTATCCTGTTCAATCGCGCGGGTCTTCCTGTCCTGCAGCCCAAAGGAATTTTCACCATCGGCCGCACGGCTCCACCGCCCGCGCAACGCGTGAATGTGGCGGATTTGAATTCCTTTGCCCACCTTGGAACCCTGATCGTCGTCGACAGTTACGTGATCACCACGGGAGATAATTCCGCCGGCGATGTGATCCTGATCGGCAGCCCAAATGAGGTTCCCATCCGTGTATTTCTGCCGCGCGATTCCCGCTCGAACGGAATTGGGCTCAGCCGCTTCGCTCCGGGTGACCGCATTAGTGTGATCGGATTCAGTTCTCAAAACTGCCCGGTCCCTCCCCACGATCACGCATTTCAGATCTTGATCGGGGATGCATCGGCGGTGAAATTGCTCGATCGAGGGTGGATCATTCCTCCCGAGGGTGTACTTTTTGGTCTTGTGGCCATCGCGCTCGCGCTGGGCCTCTGGTGGGTTCGCGAGCAGGCGATGGCCGATCAGCGCCGGCGGCTCCGGACCATGACCACGTTGGCGGAAGACGCGATTTCGGCGAATACGCCTGCCGAAATCTCAAAGAAGATGTACAGCGTGCTGCCGCGCATGTTGAACGCCTCAGACGTCTGCCTCTATCTTCACAATAAGAGCAATAACACACTGGACCGCGTTCCAACGCAAGCTAATCCGGAGCCACGGTCGGTGAGTATTCAGTCCCCTATCGGCCAGTTTGCGTCCGCGGTTGCTGTATCCTTCCGCAATCGAACGCTTCTGCACGTGCCGGATACAAGAAAAAGCCCAATCATGCACGGGGAGCCAGATGAAGACCTGCCGAAAGCGGCGCTTTTCGTGCCCATGTTCGCGCAGGACGATCTGCTGGGCATGTTGGTGATCAAGTACGCGAAGAGGGTCCGGAGCACCGGGCCGGATGAGCAGGTCAGCTTACAACACCTGGCAAATCAGATTGCGACTTCGCTCAAGCTGCAGGAGCAGCAGTCCATGCGTGAGCAGCTTCTGCGAAGTGAAAAGATGGCGGCAGCCGGACAACTAATCTCCGGCGTGGCAAACGAGCTGCGCGGACCTCTGGAGGCGATTGACCGTCTGGCCATTAAAATCCTGACCGTCCGCCCAGGCTCTTTAGCCGAAACCGATTTGCGCGAAATTGCTTTTGAGGCACACCGCGGTTCTGAGATTGTGCATCGCCTGGTGTCATTCGCCGATTCGGAACAGACCGAGACCAAACCGCTGAACCTGAATGGCCTGTTGAGCGGTCTGATGGGATTCCGCGAACGCGAATGGATTCTGAAAGGTCTGCAGGTCCACGACAATCTGCTGCCGGGCGGCTTCACCATAATGGGAAATCAGAGCCAGCTCGAGCAGGTGATGTTGAACTTGCTGGTGCATGCCGAACAGTGTCTGGCGGAGTCTCCGGTCAAGACTATTTCGGTTTCCAACCGTGTGATCGGACGGCGGGCTCTGGTCATCATTGAATACTCGGATCTCACTCAGACTAACGATCCCGGCGATCCGTTTGAACAGCAGACCACTGGGAGCGATCTTGGCTTACAGGTTTGCCGGGCCATTGTGCAGGGTCACGGCGGGGAGATCCGGCTGCTTCGGAATTTGCCCACTGGCTGCCGCTTCGAAATCGAATTACCGCTCCACCAGTACCGGCAGAGTGGACTGAATGGGACCGTCAGTGCGCCGGGTAATACATCGCGGCGGGCGAGCCATGCGCTCACCATCCTGGTGGTGGAACCGGACGTGCCGACGCAGCGCAAACTGCTGGGGATCTTGAGCGCGCGCGGCCACCGGGTGATACCGGTCTCCAGCGCCGAAGAGGCTACCGAGATGGCCCAGCGCCTGCGATTCGATATTACGTTTTGCTCCGTACGGCTGCCAGGATTGAACTGGGTGGAATTTTTCGAACGCATTCGCAGACAGATTGGAGCTTTCGTGCTGCTGGCCGAAGGACACGATTCGGAGTTGTCGAGGGCATTCAAGGGCGGCGACGGGTATCTCTTAAGCAAGCCACTCGACGAAGCCGAAACGCAAAAACTGCTGCTTACTATTGAAGAGCGGCACGAATCGGTTTCTCGATGATCTTGCGGCGATCTTGTGCAGACAGAAACGCCGGGGACGCGTAAACCGTCATAACATAGGGTAGAATCCCTATGCGCCTATTTGTTGCCGTTTTGTTCGTGGTCCCTTCGATGGCTCTGATGTTGAGCGGAGCTGAAAAGTACACCGGCCCCGTGCCGCCTAAAGCCGACGTGCCCTACCTGATGCACGCCGACACCTTGATAGAGACCGAGGCGGGCGAAGCCAAGGAAGAGACTCGGAAAGACACAACGGTAGCCGTGGTCCCCGGTACATCCTCAACCGCGAAGACGCCTCTGGCGGAGCCCATTTTCATTATCAAAACCGACAAGTTGGTTCCCGAGAAACTGTCCGCTTACAAAATGGATGTGAAGAACGGCAGCCGCGAAGTAGTGATTTCCCGCAAGAAGGCGAGAAACTCGCCGCGCCCCATCTATCTCAACGTGACGCGCTTGGGCGATGGCCTGTATAAGGTGGAAGTGGACCAGGGGCTTGAAAACGGCGAATACACGCTGTCGCCCGAGGGGTCCAATCAAACGTTCAGCTTCGAAGTTTATTAACGCCGCAAAGGCGCATTTTGCTAAACTTTCCGTATGTTCAAAGGTCTGGAGCATACGGCGATCGCTTCGCCCGACCCTCAAAAGCTGGCGCAATGGTATGTGGACCACCTGGAATTCCACATTAACTTCGAATACGACGGCAACTACTTCGTGAAAGCCGCTAATGGCAGTATGCTTGAGATTATCCCGTCTGAAGGTGAAGCCAATTCACAGAAGATGAAAGATCCTGGAATCCGGCACCTCGCCATCGCTGTAGACGATTTTGATGAGGCGCACAAACGTCTGCAAAGCCAGAACGTCCATTTCTTCGGAGATCCTTACGAAACCAAGGGGAACCGGCTCGTTTTCTTTGCCGATCGTGACGGTAACATCGTGCATTTGATTCATCGGCAAAAGCCGCTGCCGTAGCAGGTCTTCGATTGCTGAAGCGAGTCTTCAAGGCTTTCCAATATCGCGAGTTCCGGCTTCTGTGGATCGGCGCCTGCACGTCCAGCATCGGCACCTGGATGCAGACCGTTGCGCAAAGTTGGCTGGTCCTGCAAATCTCGAACTCAGCCTTTTTGCTGGGCCTCGATTCGTTTCTGGGACAGATTCCGATCTTCCTGTTCTCACTGCTGGGCGGGGTCATCGCGGATCGCGCCGACCGCAGGATGCTGCTGGTTGGCTCGCAAGTGGTCCAGATGTCATGTGCGTTCTTCCTGGCGGCGCTGTTCGCATTTTCCAAGGTGGAGGTGTGGGAGATTCTATCGCTCTCTTTCATCGTCGGCTTGGCGCAGGCGTTCGGGGGGCCGGCTTATCAAGCGTTGATCCCGACCCTGGTTGAACCGAAGGACCTGCCCAACGCCATCGCCATGAATTCGATTCAGTTCAATCTGGCGCGGATTATCGGTCCTATGTTAGGTGGCTTGGCGCTAACCAGCCTGGGCGCGGCATGGTGCTTCTCGTTAAACGGAGTCTCCTTCATCGCAGTAATCATCTCGCTGTTATTGCTGCAGATGCGGCCCACTCCTGCCAAGTCCGGGGCCTCGCTGATGACCAGCATGAAGGAGGGCATCGCCTTCATACGGACGCAGCCCCAAATGGAACCGCTGATCGTATTGGCTTTCTTGATGACGCTTTTGGGAATGCCGTTGATCGTATTCACGCCGGTGGTGGTGAGAGATGTCTTTCATATGGGTCCAACGGTTTACACCTACCTGCTTTGCACTTCCGGTGCCGGCGCGGTGGTGGGAGCACTGCTGGTGGCGGCTTTTGGCACGATCGAAAACAAAGGGCAGGTCACGCTGATGACACTGACCGTACTAGGCGGCCTGATTGCGGCATTCGGCGTTTCTCGCTCTCTGGCGCTGAGCTATATCCTGATGTTCCTTGCTGGAGTGGCCCTGATCGCGGTGTTTGCAATGATCAGTTCGCTGGTGCAGTTGAACGCCCCCGACGCGATGAGGGGCCGGGTGATGAGCGTCTATAACGTCGCGTTCCGTGGCGGAATGCCAATTGGAAGCTTGATCTGCGGAACGCTGATTCCTATATTTAAGGTTCCGGTAGTGCTTGCGGTCAATGGGGTACTTCTTTCTTGTTTGGGCCTCTATTTTCTTTTCGTGCAGAGACGCGTCGCGCGTCTATAAAATCAAATGAGAATGCGCTTGTCAGCACTTTTCGCAATTACAGCCTGCCTGGGCGCCGCCGGCCGGAACGAACTGGAGTCGGCGCGCGACAGGCAGGACCGTCCCGCGCTGGAGAAGACGATCGCCGGCCTATCTGCTGTGGCGGACAAGCAGGCAAAGGACGCACCGGCACAGTATCAGCTTGCGCTCGCGCAATCGTACCTGGCCGAGGTAGCCATCGAAATGAAGGACAAATCGCAGGCGAAGAACGTGGCCGAGGCTGGTATCAAAGTGGCTGAGCGTGCCGTCGCGCTGAAACCCCAGGAAGCCGAGTATCACCGTATTCTTGGAACGCTATGCGGGCAAGTAATTCCGGCGAATGTGCTGTTGGGTATGCGGTATGGCCATTGCGCGCTCGATTCTATCAACAAGGCCATCGAACTCGACCCGAAGTCGGCCGCTGCTTACCTGAGCCGGGGAGTTGGCAATTACTATTTACCGGCGTCGTTCGGGGGTGGCGTCGAGCTGGCGATGAAAGACTTTGAGAAGGCTCTGCAACTGAATCCGAAATCGTCAGAGGCGCAGCTTTGGATGGGTCTCGCTCTGCGGAAGCTAAACCGGAATGGCGAAGCACGGCAGGCGTTCACAAAATCGCTGGAACTCAATCCCAATCGGATCTGGGCAAAGCAGCAGCTCGAAAAGACGCCGGCCAACTGATGACGGAGAAGTTGCTGCCCTGTGCGGCCGTGCTTGGCTTGGCGCTGATCAGCTTCTTCTATTTCCCCGGCCATACCATTCTGCAATCCGATACGCAGATCTATCTGCCGATTCTTGAGCACTTCTGGGATCCCTCCGTTCTCACTCGCGACCTGGTAGCGATGAATCCGCATGTCTCGTTCACAATTTACGACGAGATGGCGATCTTTCTGCGGCGGGTCACCGGAGCGGGGTTCGAGCAGGTTTTGATGGGTCAGCTGTTCGTGTATCGAGCGGTTGGCATCGCCGGACTGCTCTTGTTGGGCACCGGGCTGGAACTGTCGATCCCGATGTCGCTGTTGATGACGGCGATTGTCTCTCTAGGCGCGACCATTACCGGCCCAGCGGTGCTGACCGCCGAATACGAGCCGGTGCCGCGCGGCTTTGCCTTGCCGTTCCTGCTGCTCGCCTTGGGGTTGATCGCCCACAAGCGATGGACCCTGGCGGGAGTGGCGGCGGGAATCGGATTCCTGTTTCACCCGCCAACGGCTCTGGCATTCTGCCTGGTGTATGGCGGCGTGGTCCTATGGAAGCGCAAGATCCGGGCTGGGGCTGCCCTGGTGGGGGCCGCGGTGCTGCTGATGTTCTTCGTAGCGGCACAGGCCGGTGTCACGCAACACCAGGAATTCTTCGGACGAGTGGACCCGGCGCTGGAAAAGCTGCTGCGGATGCGAGCCAGTTACAACTGGATCTCGATCTGGATCGCGAACTGGTGGCCGCACTATCTGATCCTGTGGATAGTTTCGCTGGTTGCATTCGTCCGCATCCGCAAGTCCATCGCGCCTGCGTTGCAGATCTTCTTCGTGGGACTGCCGGTGATTGGCGTGTTTAGCATACCTCTGTCGTACCTTTTTCTGGAGCGATGGAAATGGGTCCTGACGCCGCAGTTCCAACCAGGCCGCTATCTGCTCTTTGTGACGCTCTTTGCGGTGCTGTTGACGTCGGTGGCGGCAATTCGGGCTGGACAGGAGAGGCGGTATCTGGAGAGCTTCCTGTTCTTCCTGGCGCCGTTTGCTTCGCCTACCGTTTCGAACCTGGTGAAGCCGATGATCGCTGAAAAGGCGATTCTGATTCTCTTCCTTGCGGCTGTTGGCGTTGTTGCCGCGCGTTTCCCTATGGTCACCATCGCAGCGGCGCTCCTGCCTTTTTTATTGATCCCAACGTATGGGAACGTTCGGAACTATCCCGCTGCGCTCACCATGGAGCTAAACGAATTATCCAACTGGGCCAAGCAGAACACCCCGAAAGAGGCGATGTTTCAGTTCGCCGACGCCGGGCAGAATCAAGATCCGGGAGTGTTCCGCGCGCGGGCTTTGCGGGCGCTTTATGTCGATTGGAAAAGCGGCGGACAGGTGAACTTTCTGAAGTCGTTTGCCAGTGAGTGGTGGAGCCGTTGGCTCAGCATCGAAAAGGTGCAGCCGTTGGCGAATTATAAGGCGCTTGGGATTGACTACGTAGTGTTTCAGACGGCGCACCGGCTCAAAGATGTGCAGCCGGTGTATGAGAACGGAAAGT
>JBBPYD010000030.1:0-32739 GCA_038200305.1 Bryobacterales bacterium | reverse complement strand
ACGCCGTGTGCAGGGACCATGGCGGAGTAATGGTCCGCGGGGACCTGAACAGCCTCATGCTTCCAAAGATCGCGCGCCTGCAACTTCTTCCCGTCCAGATGGATGCTCGCCCAATCCAGGCTGATCTCTTTCGGTTGGTCGTCGCGATTGAACAGAGCGGCCGCCATCGATTTATCGCTGAGTTCGCGCGCCAGCACTTCGGTCTTGTTCTGCTGCGAGACAAGCGTGACGGGCTTGGCCGCGCTATCCTGATCCACCGCGATCACATCCGTATTCATCAGGATCGATTTCGTATCGTCCGTCATGGAACGAAGATCGTTACCGGCGAGCAGCGGAGCCGGTAGCAGTGCCCAAAGGCTCATGTGCGTGCGGTACTCGTCCGCCGTCATTCCGCCATTGCCGATCTCCAGCATGTCCGGATCGTTCCAGTGGCCGGGCTTATTGTAGACGGCGATATCCACCTGCTTGAATCCGATGTTTTCCATGGAGGTCCACTGGTCGCGAATATCGCCCGTGGTGCGCCAAAGATTTCCACTCACTTTCGTTCCCCATTTCCAGACGTCGGCGCGGCCATACTGGCAAAGGCTGTAGACGATTGGCCGCCCGGTGGATCGCAGGGCATCGCCCATTTTCTGATAGACGGCCTGCATATCCTCATCCTTGTAGATCCGGCTTGCGCTACACCAGTCGTACTTGAGGTAGTCAAATCCCCAGGCTGCGTATGTCTTGGCATCCTGCAACTCATGGCCGTAGCTACCCTCATAATTCGCGCAGGTCTTAGGGCCGGGAGAAGAGTAGAGTCCAATCTTCAATCCCTTGGAATGCACGTAATCCGTAAGGGCTTTCATGTCGGGAAACTTGCGATTGCTCGTGATATTGCCGCTCGCATCGCGCTGCCCTTCCCAGGTGTCGTCTATATTGATGTACGTATAGCCTACCTTGCTCATGCCGCTGTTAACCATCGCATCCGCCATTCCCCTGACTGACGCATCGTCCACTTTGCCGGCGAACTTGTTCCAACTGTTCCATCCCATGGGAGGAGTGCGGGCCAGACCGTTATCGGGGACATCGTGCAGATCGGGGAGAGGAAGACGTGGAGGTGGCAAAGCGGCCTCCGGCTTTGATCGCTCGGCTATGCCTTTCATCGGATCGCGCCCCGGCGGCTGTGAAGTGAGAGTGAATTGATTGCCTTCTACTACGCCGTCATAAGCGATGCGGCGCTCCTGATTTTGGAAGCGGGCCACCGTGACGAAATGCACCTTGCCCGCTTGCACCGTGCCTTCACTGATGGGCGTCTCCCGCTGGCCCGTCATTACCTTGCCGGTGAGGGTTTCGCCCGATTGTTTCAGATCCATAAACGATTCGCGGAAGTTCCCGTCGCCAGTAGGCACACGGAAGACCCAGAACCCAGTGAGATTGGTTTGGGCGGAAAGCGAAAACGCCACGGCCGCCGTCAAGAGCAAGCGAGTGAATGTTTGTTTGAAAGTCATGGAAATCTTCAAGGCTCCGCCAGTTTATCAAAACTCTTAAAGCGGAAGGGTGGCCGCCAGGATGAGTTGCTTTCCGGATTTATGATCCTCAACGATCAATTTGCCATTTTCCAGGCGCACATCGTCCACCTGTTTCATGCCTTCCGGAGTGTGGGCGTAAAACATTAGGAAATGGCTCTCGATTTTCGACTTCGCCGGCAGCCAGCGGTACGTTGGCGTATCGAACATTGAGTTTGTAGACACCGCTTCCCGGCGGGGCACATCGAAAGGCTGCGTAGAGAATTCGAGTCCACGCGCCAGCTTCTGCGTGGGTGGATAAAATTCCCAGCTCTGTGTCCAGGCGTATTCTTCCGGCTTGAATACGTAACCAAGTATCAGGTTCTTTACCGGATGCAACGCAGTGACATAGACCAGCTTTGGTGCCGGGTCCATCAGCGCGGCAATGTGATCTCCAGAATTCGGAGACACAGGCGCGGAGCGCAGGTTGATGCTGGTTCCATCCAGTTGCGGCGCATTAGGCCATGTGAAGTCCTTACCGGATTCCAGCCGGTGGGGCAAGCCGCCGCGGCTCTGCACGTAGGGCCGGGTCTTTGCCCGGCTGGCTGACATATCGACCACCGTCACGCCCGGTTCAAGAAATGGCGAACCGATGGTGGCGTGCTCCGCCCAATTCACCGGCCGGTCAAAGGCCAGTAAGCTTTCGAGTTCGCTATTGACGTAGATGACATTCTCGCCATCGGCCATGCGGATGGTGCGAGTGAACTGCTCCTGCACGATGGGCAGCTTCGCCGAAAGCACCACGGTGAACGTCTTCCCCTCTTTATGCGCCGACTTCACATCGAACTGTTGGATGTGCGCTTCTCCGTGTCCAGTGAGTCCAGCGGCACGCTCTTCCTTGGAGGTTGGCCCGAATCCATCCACACAGATGAAGTGTCCGAAGCTCGATCCGAACGTGGGGGCCTGACCGGCTTCGCGGGCGAGACGCGCGGGATTCCAGAGCGGACTCAGTTTTCCGGGATCGTCAGTGAGCAGCAGGTTAGCAAAGGTCGCGCCCTGTTCAAAGACGAGCAATTCGAGTTGACCATTCGAAAGGACCATTCCCGGTTGGCCTTCGAAGGTGGTCTTCTTGAGTTCGGACTGTTGAGCAAGCGCGGCGACGCAGATTGCCGCCAGTAGGACTTTTCGCATGGAACCCATAATACGACAGGATTCATAAGCAGAAACCGATCCGGTTGCGGCCGCTCCGCATAGGCGGCCGCAACGATATTGATGCCAGCTTACCGCCTATCGCCATCGTACGGGCGCCCTGTGGCAAAGCCTCCGCTGGCCCGGAAGTCCCGCAGACGGTTCAAATCAGCGTACAGGATGTCGCGCTCGCGAGGATCGATTCGATTGTGGCTGACCACATCGTTCACACGATCGATGGCCCTGTCGAGATCGTGCCGGTCAAAATGGCCTCGGCTCAAGTCGCGGTCAAAGTCCGACAATTGCGAATCGCCTGATCCAACCGGCTGCGCTCGCGGCCATTCATATATCCACGCGAGGCGGCGCGGCTGAGATCGGACTGTACGGATCGGATCAGACCGATTCCATCCTGGTGGTAATTGGACCGATTCTCAGAATAGTAACCCTGATTTGCGCGCCCGTCTCTATATGGATCGTCTTGCCGGTATTGCGCATTCGCGGTGGAAGTAACTAAAACGGCGGCTGCGATCAAGCCCGGAATTTGAAGTCTTCTCATCGTCTTGCCCTCTCACTGTGCAAGACGCTTGCCCTGTTACGCAGGGTTCAACTCACAGGCCCTATTAGCAAGAATTAATTTGACTTGTCATTGCGGACGCCTATCGAAGAGCATTGTCCAACCACGCTCCCTTCTGCGTGAGAAGGATACCAATCCTCATCGATGGCGGCCCCACTCAGGGTGCCATCGAGGACATTGAGGCCCGCAAACTAAGGTCGCCGTTCCATTCCGGCTGGTAGAACGCGCGCGTATCGTTTTGCGAGCGGCAGATGGACTCCACGTAAGCACATCGCTGACGAAATTGCAGAAGGATGCACCGCGCACGGGAGACCTATATTCGTGAGTTGCTTGGAATTCGCCCCCTTCTGATATCAGGGTTTCTTGGTACGTTTGGACCGTAACAGGGCGATATGCTTGTCCCAGTCGTCCGGCGGGTCTGCTTCGTAAGCTCTTTTGCCGTGTTCATTTGGGTAATTCCACGACTCTAAATTTTCTGTTTCCGCTCTTTGGCCTCTATCCAGATCTTCACGTGTTCTGCGGGACCACGCCAGAATGGCCGCAGGGAAAAGGGCGGGAATTACAATAACCCATTTTCCCAGTTTCCGAACCTACCTACTAATCTAGTGCGGCCTAAATAGTAACGATTATCTGTTTGGCTTCGTCCTTAGAATAAGGAGAGCCGAACGAGATGCGTGTTGCCCGCCCGGAGTTGTTCTGGCGCTATAGCCAGAACCGGAAACTCATTTTGCCTTCCCCGGGAACGCGTGCGCAATCTGCGCAATCTTCTGAGCGATATCCTCAATTGAAAGAACAAAATCTATATACCCGGTTTTTATAGCGCCCTCAGGCATATCTGACCACTCGGCTGTGTCGGGCGTCTGTGCGATAGTAATACCGCCGACTTCCTTGATGCTGCTCAGTGCTGCTGTCCCATCCGCATCCAGGCCAGAGACAATGACAGCGACTAGTTTTCCGTCCCAGTTCTGCGCCAGAGAGCGCAGGAAGAGTGTAATCACGTCGGGCCATCCCTTGGGTTTTGATATCGGCTTTAGACGGAACTCTCCATCAAGAATGTCTAAGTCGCGATTTGACGGGATGACGAAGACATGGTTTGGCTGAATGGGTAAGCCTTCCGTGATCAGCTCAACCGGCATTTTTGTGTAGAGGGGAAGAATTTGGTGGAGCGCGGCGGAAGCTATTTTTATGTGATTAACGATGACGATAGCAACGCCCATCTCGGGCGGCAGATGTTTTAGGATCTGGACATAGGAGGCGGAGCCACCGGCCGAGCCGCCCACGCAAACGACAGGGAAGTCTTTTGCAAAGGGACTCATTTGCTCACTCCCACCCCTTTTTCATTCGTAAGTTCAACGTACACGGAGTGCCTGAAAGGAGGACCAGATCTGACCTTCATGATTTACTGTTCTTGCGGGGAAGATGCGCTGTAAAGGTTGTTCCTTCCCCTTCGCTCGACGTCACAGTGATCTTGCCGCCGTGGGCGGTCACGATTCCTTTGGTAACGAAAAGCCCGAGGTCAAGCGTCGCCTTCTCGCTTTGGATCTTATTCTCATGCTCCCCGCGTGGCAGCGGGTCAAAAACAGTGGCGACAGCATCGGGGGAAATAGCGCCTTCATTATGAACGGACAGGATTACTTCCTGGCCCGCACCTTTCGCCGCAACGTCAATCGTAGAGGTCTTCAATCCGTGCAGGACCGCGTTGCCGATCAGGTTTGACAGGACCTGCCCGACGCGGGCGCGGTCCCATTCCCCTTCAAGGTCGCCGGACGTTTCGATCAAAATCTTCCGGTCGGGGTGCGCTGCCTGAACTTCCTTTGCGGCCTCCTGGACAGTGGTTCCTATATCCATCGGAGCGGGCGCAATCGGCATGCCCATGTCGAGACGGATGCGGACGGCATCAATCAGGTTGGAAACGAGCCGGCTGATGCGGGAGGTGCTAGTTTCGATCTGGGATACCAGGTTGACCTGCTCGTCGTCAAGCTTGCCTCTCATTACCAGCGCCTGGGCAGAATTGTCTATTGCCACGAGTGGGCCGCGGAAATCGTGAACAAGAGTCCCGACGAACAGGCTCCCGGAATGATGAAACTTGTTGGTGAAACGGGAGAGCGATTCAGTCATGACTTGGTCGATGGCTTCGTTAAACCTCAGCAGGTCCGGAAGAATGTCCACGGTTTCGGTTTTAGCCCACTCAGCTCTCCACAGTTTGATCACACTTGCACGCAGGGCGCGAAATTCGGAGATCATCTCGACCGTATCAAAGCCTCCCGTGAACCGAAGGTCGGCATGGGTTTCGGCAGCGCTGTCATGCGCTCCACCCTCTTTCGGACCCTGTCCCTTGGCTTTCTCGCTCCGCTCCCGTTCGGTTTGGGAGGACTCAAGATCATTTGCAACGAACCGAAGCAGGCCGATAATGTGATCGCGCAGCGCGGACCGGTCCATATGCGCGGCGGAGGGCAAATATGTTTGTGCGAATGCTTCCCATTCCGCGACGATGGCTTCCTCTTTTGACCGGATAAATGCCGCTAATCCCATGATGAAATTCTCCTGAAGGTGAATATCACCTCACAACCAGGATTTCCATTTTAGCTTCCTGGCTGCCCTCGATTGTACATCCTATAGCAGCCGAGAAGTCGGCGCCGCCCAACGCTCCCGAACCGATAAACCCGGAACGACGCGGAGGAATTTGTATTCCAATCGCTGCTGATCCGTTTCGTGATTTGCCGAAGGAGATTTCACCGCAGCCGGCGACGCCCCGTCTCCGGTGATTTCCTGGAGTTGTCCAACGGCGCGCTCAATGCCTTCGTTCCGTCTGCAGTTGAGCCAAAAGGTCCGGAAGTCTCACAATCGTTAAAGCATAGCGAAAAACTGGGCCCATGGAACACTGGGACTATAGATAAATGTCGCTCCCTTGAAAGGCGGTGTGCAGTTCGTCAGCGATCTGCCTTATCATCGAGCCATCTGCACGAGAGCGAGGCTTCAAGACGCTTCGCTGTTCCGGGTCAGTTTGACAAGTCGCGCTACACACATCAGGCCGGCGCCCTTGGCGGAAGTGACCGAACGGCCGTTCCGCCAAGTACTCGCCAATCCCGCAATCTTACAGCACGCGCAAGAAGGCAACGATATCGGCCTTCTCCTGCGCCGTCAATCCCGCCTCGGAGATCAAGTTGAAGAACTCCACCGTGTCTTCGAGCGTCAGTAAGCGGCCGTCGTGCAGGTATGGGGACGATTCCTTGATCCCGCGGAGGGGGAACGTCTTGATGGGACCATCGGCGGAGGCCATCATGCCATTGATCATCCGCGGCTTAAAGAAGCGCTCAGTCTGAAGGTTGTGCATGAGGTTATCCGTATAGTAAGGCGCAGAATGGCAGGTCCCGCATTTCGCCTTACTGAAGAAAAGGGTTTGCCCACGCACCTCGGCCGGCGTGGCCCTCTTGGGATTCAACATTCCATCAATACCGAGCTTCGGCGCCGGCGGAAAATCCATCAGCTCTTGCAGCTCGCCCATGGGATGAACCTGGCTTGACCGATCCAGTGTATTGACTCCCTTTTTAGCGGCGATCACGTGATCTCCATCGAAATATGCTGCGCGTTGCTCGAACTCCGTGAAGTCTTCGACGGTCTTCAACGCCCGTTGGGAACCGAACAGCCGCTGAATGTTCACGCCGCGCAGCGAGGGCGTCTCAATTCGATGCCGGAACTCCTGCGGCCGGATATCGCCGACCAGATGCGTAGCGCCGTTGGTATGCCCGTTCACATGGCAATCGAAACAGGTGACTCCGCGGCTCGAGCGCTCAGTACGGCGGTCCTCGGTTTGGTTGAACTGCTGCTGCGGGAACGGGGTCACCAGCAAGCGTAGTCCATCGAGTTGCTTAGGATTCAAAATCCCGTTGAACAATTCATAGAAGTTGTCGATTGTCACCAGTTTCGCCTGGGACACATCGCCCAGATCCGGCCGCGTGGTCAAATAAATGGCTGGCGGAAATTCAGGCATAATATGGTCGGGCAGATCAAAATCGAGATCGAAGCGAGTCAGCTCGCGGCTTTCTTGTTTCTTGATCTCATCGATATGGTACTTAGGAAATAACATTCCCCCTTCTGGATGATTTGGATGCGGCAATGGCATAAAGCCGAGGGGGAACACGTCCTTGTTGCGAACATCCTCGGGGCTCATCTGGGCAAGCTTTTCCCAGGTCATGCCTCCACGAAGCTTTACACGCACGCCGGCCTGGACTGGCTTGCCACGAGACATGGTTACGCCTGCAGCGGGACGGTCGCTTAGGTCGTAGCGCTCCTCCAGCAAAGCCTTCTGGCGCTGCATGATGGCCGGCTTGGCGGCGCTCATGCGAGACATGACGCTGGCAAAGCCTTCCTGAATCACAACTGGCGAGTAGCTAGATGGCCTCTTTGCGGCCTCTTGCGCGAAGAGTACGCCAAATGCCAGAACCAGACCCACCGCAAGCATAGCTTTCTTGCTCCAATTCGCTCGAGATCTCATAAACTTCTCCTTTTTGGTCTACACAAACTTCTGGCACAGGTTGTACCGCATGGCCAGCACTTTCGCGGTACCGCCCCAATCTCCTACATGACTCGCGCATCGGCGTTTTCACTTTCGCGGACCATCTCGCCGTAAGCCTGTTGGCGCCGCTTTCCGCACAGGCGTAGCCGACGGCGTTGACCGCGGCTGCCGGGCGGACGGTTTTCGAGCACATTCCGAGCAAAGACCTCGAAACTGGATGGAGTAGTCTTCAATATGGAAACCGGAACTGGCGCGTGGAAGCGGCAAGCTATCCAGTGCCGCATCTTCCAGGTCCACCATGGTTTCGCAGTTTAAGCAGACCAGGTGGTGATGGCGGTGTGTCTCCACCTCGTATCGTGCCGCCGCGCCTGGATGGCACACTTTTCGGGCGGCGCCGATGCGAACCAGCGTCTCTAAGACACGATAAACGGTAGTCCGCGAGATCTCCGGCATTCGTTTCCGGACATCGTCGAAAATCTGATCTGCAATTGGGTGATCCTGACGAAGAGACAACGCCTCCAGAACCGCGCGCCGCTGAATGGTGAGTGGCAGGCCGTGTTCGCGAAAGATCTGTTCGATTTGCTCCACTTTAAGATGGGCACGGCGTCTGGTGGCCATGGTTGCAACTATATTGCATCCGTCATAAAATGTCAAAACATTTTTTGGATGCATTTTTGGATGGTGCAGTTGCATGGCGCGAGTTGGCGGCGCCGAACTAATTATGGCTAGAGCGAGATCAGGTTCAGTCCCGGAAGTTTTTGGAAATGGCGCAGGTTTCGGGTAGCCACTCCATACCCTCTTTCCAAGGCACATGCCCCAATCAACAGATCGTCGAAAGGGATGCTCACACCGGTGGCGGAGGACCCAGCGCCAATTTTGCCAATCAACTCGGCAGTACTATCCGTGATCGGGTGGACTGGCACGGCGGCTTTCAATTCATCGAGGAAAACCCTTCGGCGTTCTCGTCGCTCGGCAGTTTCAGCACGGTAGATCCCATGCACCAATTCGGCAACGGTGATCGAACAGAGAGCGACTTCCATTTCGCCGATCTTCTGAATAGTGTATTTGAGGAACTGGCCAGCGTTGAGATGCTGCCGTTCCGCTTCGATAACAATGCTGGAGTCGAGAATTACTCCCAAGTTGGCGGCTTCCAAGGTTGGCTGCGGCTGGCGATTCCTTCCTCAACATCCTTCATAAAGCCTTCATCCAGCGTCGCTGTGGATCCACGTGCTTCCGCCAGCGCGATACATTCGGAAAGCAGTCGCCCTTTGGGTACAGGCGAACGGATGACCGCAACCGGCCGATGGTCTTGCTCGACCACGCCCTCCACGCCCTGCTGCGCCTTGAGCAGTGCCTCATGGAGATCACGGGCTAATTCAGCTTCGGTCATATGCACTTGCGCCATCGATTCGATAATAACAACTCTTCTGCCCTTCTTAATCACAGCCGTCAGAGCATGCATGAAGCCGTCGCACAGCCAGGGCGCACTGACCGTCATCCATGCGACGATTCCGGCAACTAAGATCCATTGCTTTTTAGACCCAAGTAGCGGTCATGGACGCCGCGTCCCGTTCATTGGCGAGGATGGTTTCGCCCAGGCTGAGATCAAAGGAGTCCTTCTCGTCATTGCAGGCGCGAATGAAGTAGCTGGTATAATCTTCTGCGGAAATTTGGCATGTCCCGCTCGCGAAATGTATCCGTCGTCCAGATGCGGCGTGATGAGCGCCAGCACTTTTCCCCGGTATGGTGTCCGGGATTCGGTAACCGGCTATCCACGGCAAGGCTGTCATCATCTATCATTGATAACGCGGCCACGCGAGCAGGGTAAAGTGAGTCTGGGCACTTTCAGTCAGGACGTCCGGTATGCGCTACGCATGCTGCGGCAAGCTCCGGTGTTTACTGCCGTGGCAGTAGGTTCGCTCGCACTGGGCATCGGAGCCAACACAGCTATTTTCACGCTGACCGATGCCATCCTGCTTCGCTGGCTACCGGTACAGAATCCCCAGGAATTGGTGGTGCTCGCGCGCAATCCCTCGAAGCCGAACACGTGGTTCAGCTACCCGGATTACCGCTATGTCCGTGACCAGGCCCGATCCTATACGGGGCTAGTGGCGTTCTCGGGTGGTGAGCGTCCCATCAGTTTCAGTCTCCCCGGCCGGAGCGGAGCGGCGCAGCTTACCGCGTTTACGATGGTCAGCGGCAACTACTTTGAGGTGTTCGGTGTTCAGCCCACGATTGGGCGGTTATTCAATTCTGCCGACAACGAGAAGGAGGGCGCACATCCCTATGCGGTTCTCAGCTACGCTTTCTGGAAGCGTGCCTTGGGCGCGGACACCAGCGTGGTGAGCCGCGATGTGCTTCTGAATGGCAATCCGTTTCAGGTGATCGGCGTCGCCCGTGAAGGTTTCACGGGTGCGAGCGTCGGCAGCTCACCGGATCTGTTCGTACCCATCGTCATGTACCGCACGTTCAATCCCACGGCGGCCTGGTTGAATACACGCCATGCGTCGTGGCTCACTGTCATTGGGCGGCTTAAGCCCGGCATTCCTCGCTCAGGCGCCGAAGCGGAGTTCAATGTTCTGTGGCACCAGATTATTCAAAATGACCCGGAACACCGGCCTGCGGCGGCATGGAACAAAAACTACAAATTGAACAACACGGGCACGGTTCTGCCGGGCAGCCAAGGGTATTCGTATCTCCGCAACCAAACCTCCAAGCCACTAATCATCCTGATGATCACGGTTGTACTTGTCCTACTCATAGCCTGCGCCAATGTGGCCAACCTGCTGCTTGCCCGGGGTCTGGCCCGGCGGCGGGAGATCGCCGTGCGGCTTGCCGTTGGGGCAGGCCGGGGCCGGCTTGTTTGGCAGATGCTGACGGAAAGTATCACGTTGAGTGTGCTTGGCGGACTGGCGGGCCTTTTTGTGGCTTGGATCGGTGTTCGCGTTCTCCTCAGCTTCTTGCCTCAAGGAACGTTTCCGGTGGAACTCAACTTATCGCCAGATGCCCGTCTGCTTGGCTTTGCATTTGCTTTATCGGTAATCAGCGGCCTGGTGTTCGGACTGGCGCCTGCACTGGGCGCCAGCCGGCCTGATCTGGTCACCGCGCTCAAGTCGACGGAAGGTTCGTCGAACGTGGGCCGTTCCGCTCTTTGGGATTTGCGCAGAACACTGGTGTGCGCGCAAATCGCAATGTCGCTGCTGCTACTCGCAGGCGCCGGACTGTTCGTCCGCACTCTGGCCAACTTGCGCGGCCTTGAACCGGGTATGAATCGCGAGAACCTTTTGTTTACGGACACCAACCTCGGCCAGATGGGGTATCAGCCACAGCGCGAGCGTGCCTTCCAGGACCGCCTGCGTGAGGACGTGCAGCGCCTGCCTGGAGTCCTGGCAACCGCTACGGCCGCGATCACGCCGTTGAGCGGCTCGCGGTGGAACTCGGGCGTCCAGATTGAGGGCTACCAATGGAAAGCGGATGAGCCCCCGCACGTCGACATGAATGCCGTCACGCCGCGCTACTTCGAGGCGGCCGGCATCGCCATTTTGCTAGGGCGTGATTTCCGTGAGTCCGACAACCTTCCGGTGCTTCCGAACCGGCCCGAGCGGGCACCGGCACCGGGCGTAGATCTGCCAGACCCACCCGGTCCGCCTCGCGTGGCCATCGTCAACCAGGCATTCGTCCGCCACTTCTTTGCCGAACAGCCGGCCATCGGCCGCCGCTTCTCTTTGGGCGATAAGTGGAATCCGGCAAAGACGTACGAGATCGTTGGCGTGGTGGGTGATGCCAGATACTTCGACCTCAAGCAAGCTGTGGAGCCGATGATTTACCAACCCGCTTACCGCGAAGCCGATGGGGGTGGAGGCAGCGTTCTTTGCGTTCGCACGGCCGGCCATCCCAACCGGCTTGTGGAGACGATTCGCAGGCGCGTTCGCGAGATTGAGAGTGCCGTGTCCGTTACCGACACCCGTACCATGGAAGACAATCTCAACCGTAACCTCACGCAGGAGCGCTTCGTCGCCACGCTCGGCGGCTTCTTCGGATTAGTTGCGCTGCTATTGGCCTCGATTGGCTTGTATGGCGTTATGTCACAATCCGTCACCAGACGTACCAGGGAGATCGGGATTCGGATGGCTCTGGGTGCCGAGGCTTTAAAGGTGCTGTGGATGGTGTTGCGGGACGCGTTGATCATGGTTTCCATCGGCGCGATCCTGGGCATCTGCGCCACTTTGGTGGTGACGCGGTATACCGAATCTCTGCTTTTCGGCGTGAAGCCGCACGACCCTGGGATCATTGTCATCACCGGACTATTGCTGTTGGCTGTCACCACCGTCGCGGCTCTCGTGCCCGCCCGGCGGGCTGTAAAGATAGAGCCTATGTCGGCACTGCGGCACGAGTAATAGAGTGAGGACTCACACGAGCGTTCCTGGCTGACGCATGGCCGACCGGCAGTCCTAATCACGGATGTCGAGCTACTTACCGGCACCCGGCAGTTTCAGCGAGATCGCTGCTGCGTGGGAGAGCATCCCGGGTTCCTTTATCCCGGGCGCGAGCGCCTTGTCCATCTGCTTCTTCGCTTCCTGATAATCCCCATTGGCGTAGAGTGCCCAGGCATACAGGTCCAAGTTGTGGACGTCCTGCCGGAGCTTTGCCTCACTCCGGGCAATTTGCAAAGCTTCCGCCGGTTTATGTGCTTGGTCCAAATAGTACTTAACCAAATTTGGGTTTGAATTGTAATTTTGGTTCACCTGAGCAAGCGCTTGCTTTTCGAATTCCGAAAAACGCCTCGTTGCGTCTTCGGTCCGGCCAGCGCTCGACAGTGCTACACCCCAGTCATAGAGGTCCGCCGTTTCTGGAGCAAGTCCGTACAGTCGCTCATAGGCCTCGCTCGCACTCGCGTAATCCTTTTTTGCGAAACGAACCCGAGCCAGTTCCCGGAGTGCCAGCGGATAATCCAAAAACAGCCGAAGCGCCTGGTTCACCAACCTCTCCGCAGTGGCCGGATCCTCTTTGGTCAACGCAAGACGGCTCAATTGCGTCAGAATCCAGGACCGCTCTTCCGTCTCTTCAGGCCGGACCCTTTGGAAGCTCTGATTTAGAAAATCGCGGGCGCCTTCAACATCGCCGAAAACCTCTCGAAGTGCCGCGCCTCTTTCCAGGCCAGGGACATTGGCCGGCCGCAGGTCCAGCATCCACTGCGCCGCCACTTCCGCTTCTTTATAATCGCCCAGCTCCATGCACGCATCCACCACCAGACCGTAACCCGCCACGTCATCGGGCGTTTTCCGGTTCAGCTTGCGGGCCAGGTCACGGGCCTTTTCAAATTCGTGGTTACCCAGATAGATGGCGGTCTGTTCCTTCTGGCCATCAAAGTCTTCGGGGTTTATGGCAAATACCTTTTTCAATGCTTCCTGGGCTTCGGCGTAATACTTCCGGTTAGAAGTTTCCCGGGCTCTTCTGATCAGCGCGGCAGCCAGAGCATTATACGGATCGGCCCGTTTCGGATCCTTTTCAATTGCAGCGCGTGCCTGCGTGATTTTCGCTTCGGCGGGCGTGGGGCCAACCGCCATGATAGAGCGGTTCTGCGCGGACAAAACAGAGGCAGCGCCAAGGCAGATTACAATACTTAGTTTCATTTGCGATCATTTTACATAAAAAAGGCCGCCCTCCCAAGCTTCCGGGAGGGCGGCTATGCACGAGTTTCTAGATGCAGGCGTTCGCTATTCGAAGGCACTCAGGGGAGCCGAGGTTCTTCGGGGCCGGTGGAGTTACCGGCGTCGGCGGCACCAGAATACGGAGACCGCTCTGGGCGAAGCCGACATACGGGAAGGTTTCCTGATAAGCAACATCGTTCGCATTTACGCCATCACCGATCGAATTGTAAGGGAAACCGCTGAACTGGCCACCCGCTAGCACGCCGGCAACCGCCCGGAGGGCGATATCTACAACGTCGTCGGAGACTCTGCGTCCGTTTGGCCAGCCACCCAGATCGCCAGCCAGCACCGCAAGGCGCTTGCGCGAAGAAACCGGCGTGGGAGGAACGCCCGTGTTCAATCTAAGCAGATCCGCTACCGGACCGGCTGGAGTTCCCATTGCGGCGATTGGGGGCGCATAGGTCACCAGCGGAAGCAGGTCCACCCTGGGAGCATCCGGGACCTTGATCCCATAGATCGCGTTCAACGCCCTCGCCAAAACCGGGTCGAGCGCAAAGCTGGCGAACTGTTTGTCATCCTTCGGTTGGCTCATGCTGAACTTATCTTTCGAGCCAATGCCGATGATTACTTCGTTGATTAGCGGATTGCCCATGCGTTGCACCTGCCGGTATTGCACAGGATCGGTAGAAGGCATTCCCGCCATTTCATCCGGGGAACGGCGAATTGTTGTGCGAGGGCGATACGTTGCACCCCACGTCCCGATGGTCGCCTTTGGGTCGGTCGCGGGAACTTGTGCTCCGCCCTTAACCAGCATTGCAATCGGCACTTCCAGCACGATCGAATTGACGTTGTAGCCAGCTACGCTATCCGGTGCGGAGTTCTTTGTGTCATCCGCATCCTGGGCAGCCGTCAAAACTCCGACCACGCCCGATGGGAAAGTGCCACGCAGATTCAAGCTGTCGAACGTACCCCCAAGGTCGATGTAAAAGGGATCGTCTACAGTGCCGGCGAATGCGCGAATGCCGTTGTTCAGGCTATAAATGCCCTGCTTTGCCAACGCCGTGTAGTTCGGCATGGTCCGTGAGCCTATATTTGTTGGTACTACGAACAGCTTGTTAGCACCAGTAATGTCAGTCCGGACGGCCGAATCGCCATAACCTTGCACCATGGTGATGGTATAGCTTTGACGCAAATTCAGTCCTTCGGAACCCTTTCCATCCAATGCGGTGACAGCCGGCGGAATTACCGGCGAACCGTTTGCAGTGGGACCGTTCAAGCCCGCGGGCGCGTTTGCCGGAGCATTGATGCCGGTGCCGGCGCCAATGTATGCGTTGAACACTCCAGGGGCTCGAAATTCAGTCTGGAAGCGGAATTCGAAAGAGATGTCTTCGACCGCATCGTTATTGTTGTCGACTTTCATGGTGTAAACGATGTCGGGGTCAAAAGGAAAGTAAGTAGGCCCATTGCCTGGGTCCAGCAACGGATCGACATTCAGGATTAATGTCACCTTGGATGGGTTGTCATAGCTCACGAAGGCGTACCAGTCGGTAATGTCGGCTGGATGGTCGAGAGCTGTTATAGGTGCTTCCCTATGGTTGGAAGCGACGATAGTGGAAGGAGCTAGTAAGAGCATTGCCATCAGGGCGGCAATTGAACCTCTAAGCGTGTGCATTTCTTCTCCTAAGTGATTGAGCCGATCAAAACCTGAGATTCGACCCTGCAATTGAAGTTACGTTAGTTACATCCGTTTGGATTGACTTGATTGTACAATTATGGCAAATCAAGTGCAGGGTTGCGTGTGAAGAAACCCGTCGGCACGAGTTTAAAGCCAGCCTCATGGACCGGCATCACGGGCCAATCCTCAGGCCGCGGGTTGTGTGTAATGCCCATTGTGTACCAGACCACCAGATCCTTGCCTTCAATGGAGCGATTTGCCGCTGTCCATTTGGCCAAACCTTCGCCTCCCTTACTCTGATTCGGGTAAGTGCCGGCCGCATATAACTCATCCGACTTATAAGGAGTTACCCAAAAGGGAAAATTTAAGAACCCTGCCCGGCGTCGAATCCAAGAATCGGGCGCGGCGAAAGGCACGGCGTTCTCGCCTGGAAGAAGGGTATATCCTACAGGCTGCCCGAGTGCATTTCTAACTGTGGGATTTATGATCTTCCACCGGCGGCTAGATTGCAGATCCATTGCCCGCATCGCTTCGGATTCGGTGCGCAGCAGAGTCTCATTCATGACGAAACCACCACCGTATGGATTCTCTTTTCCCGCCGGCATTGCGGCTGTATTCATTTCCACCGCTTGATTGCCGTCGGCCCCGTCAATATCCAGGTCGAGCCGGAAGTTGAAAAAATGTTGATGATGAACCGCCGAGATTCCTTTCGCCACCATATGTCCGTGAGCGTCGTGCCCCAGTTCATCCGGGTTTACAGCTTTCACGGACATGATCCCGGTGAGGCCCGTCTTCATTTCAATGGCGCCGTCCTGATGAAAAATCCAATTGAAAGTGTAGTCGTAATTGCCCACCGTGGATACATAGGAAAGCACTAACTCGCGGGCACGCCGCGTTTCATCTCCGTGCTTCCAGGCGATTCCACCGTCGCGTTCATACAGCGCCACCGCGTGCGGCAGGCGGCGAGGCGTGCCGCGGTCATCCGCCATTACCGCGTCGAAGAGCATCGAATTCTCCGGACAATCCAGCCCAGGCCGCAGACTGCTCGCGGCGCTGCCCATTCCCAACTCGCCCGCATCGAAGCTGTTCCGGAAGAACCAGGCAACGCCCGGATCTCCGTAAGGCACCGTCATTTCAGACAGTGATGCGCGGTACAGAATGGAGCGGTCGCGCCCGCCGTCCGCATATCGGACCAAATACAAAATCAGCCCCTCGCGGGGGTGCATGGAGAAACGGAATCGCCATTTCTGCCAACGCACCTCGCCATCCACCAACTGAAAGCCCGGACCGTTGGGCTGAGTGATTCGCAACGGCTTCGGAGCCTCACGCAACCGGCCGGCTGTGTGAGGCTGATAATCCGCGGTCTCTTTGGGAATTGGGACTACGCCGGTATCCACCAGCTTCATCGTCTTCTTTGCAGTGAGATCCACGTAGGCGACAACGCCTTCAATAGGGTGAGCGTAGTAATTACTGCCGAGGCCGCGCAAATAGGAAATCCCCTTCACCATCCGTGTACCTGTATCTTCCGGTAGACCGAAGTAGCCGGTGCTCCAAAAATCGATCGCAACATTCTCGACAGGATTCACAATGCCTCGCTTTCGCATCGCCGCCTGCCAGCTTGGGTTAGATCGGATGATCTGGTCGGCTAAATACGAATCTTCGCCTAATATCGCGGGCTGGGCGCCGGGGATCTGCGTGAAGGAGAGCAGGCGTGCGCCATCCAGACCGATCACCGCTTCATAGGTAGCATTCTTCGACCGGTCGTATAAGAGCGCCAGCGCTTCGCGTGGAGGCGTTCGGCCCTTGAGGACTTCCTGCTTGTCTGGCTCATGCAGCGCGACCATCGAGATGATGCTGTCCCGCTGGATCTTGCGTGCATTGTGAAGCACCCGCATTGCCGTTTCGATCTCCTGCGCGTCCAACGGATCGAGTGGATGAGTGCCTGACCGGGCACTTGCGCAAAACGTCAACAGCAATAGGAAAATGGAGAAATTTGGTTTCACGTGCTTTCTTCTTCTAGACTGAAACAGTGTCCGATCGTAAATTGACCGCTCACGTGAAAGCTGCCGGTTGAGCGTCTAAATTGAGTCCAAAGGTTTTGGACCAGGTGCTCGCCGGCATCCCTCGCGTGAAGAACGCAAATGTTCTAGTGGGATTCGATACCTCCGACGATGCGGGGGTGTTCAGACTGACGCCGGAGTGTGCTCTGGTCCAGACAGTCGATTTTTTCACGCCCATAGTCGATGATCCGTATATCTTCGGCGCTATCGCAGCGGCTAACGCGTTGAGTGACGTTTATGCCATGGGAGGCGTTCCCCTCACCGCTCTTTCGATTCTTGCATACCCCGGCAAGGGCGATCTCGACGATCTTACCCAGATCCTGGCTGGAGGCGCGGACAAGATTCACGAAGCCGGATGCGTGGTGATCGGCGGCCATAGCGTCAACGACGATGAGATCAAATTTGGATACTCGATTACCGGCACGGTACACCCGGATCGTGTGTTCAGCAATGCCGGGGCCAAGGCCGGCGATGTTCTGCTGTTCTCAAAAGAGATTGGAACGGGCGTGATCGCGACCGCGCTGAAACGTGGTATCGCGAACGACACGGATGTTGCCGCTTCCATTCAGTCGATGTTGACTTTGAATCGTACCGTTTGCGAGGCGATGGCCGGCTTTGCGGTCCACGCGTGTACGGATGTCAGCGGCTTCGGTCTAATAGGCCACGCTCGCGAGATGGCCGTGGCAAGCCACGTGACTCTGGAGATAGAAGCCGATCGGATCCGGTTTCTTCCCGGTGCAATCGAGTACTCGGCACAGGGCGCTCTTCCGGGCGGACTGCATAATAATAAGGATTTCTCAAGCGGCAGTGTTCGGCTGCGCCGCGCTATTCCCATTGAGATTGAGAATCTGCTTTACGATCCGCAGACGTCGGGCGGATTGCTGATTTCTCTTCCGGAGGAGGATGCCGCCCTGCTGAAATCTGATATTGTCTATCGGATCGGACGGGTTCGCGAAAAGCAGGAGAAACCGATCACTGCCTTATAAAAGCCGGTTAAGCTTCCAGGACGCAGGGATTGCGCAATTCGCCCAGGCCTTGCACGCTGACGACACATTCGTCGCCGGCTTTCAGCCAGCGGGGCGGCTTGAACCCGAGTCCAACTCCGGCCGGCGTGCCGGTGGAAATCACATCGCCTGGCTCCAGCGTACACACGCTTGAGATATAGGAAATGAGAGTGGGGATATTGAAGATCAGGTGCCTGGTGTTGGAATTTTGCAGCACCTCCCCGTTGATGGTCATCTTGATATCCAAATTGTGTGGATCGGAAATCTCGTCCGCCGTGACAATGGCGGGTCCCATCGGCGCAAACGTGTCAAACGTTTTCCCCATCAGCCACTGCGTGGTTGCCAATTGGTAATCGCGGGCGCTGACGTCATTCAGGATGGTGTAGCCGAAAACGTGTTCCTGCCACTTCTCTTCGGAAATATGCCGCCCGCCTTTGCCGATGATAACCGCAAACTCGGCTTCGTAATCCGGCTTTTCGGATTTCTTCGGCAGAATAATTTCCTCGCCGGGCCCAATGATGGAACTTGCAAACTTATTGAAGATGGTGGGGACTTTCGGGATCTCCATGCCTGACTCGATGGCGTGGTCGCGGTAGTTCAACCCAACGCAGAGGAGTTTGTTCGGGCGCAGCAGCGGTGCGGTCACCTGCACCGAGCCGAGATCCTGGAATGCATCGGCCGGTGCGGTCTTGAGCAGATTTTCGATCCGCGGACGGGCTTCGCTCCAGTTTTCGATGGCCTGGATCAGGGTGTGATAGCCAAGCGATTGGATGCCGGCCACCTGCTGGCCTTTCAATACACCTGGTTCAGGTATAGCTCCGCTGCGGCTGAAAGTTACAAAACGCATCTTGAATGTTTTCTCCCGGAAAACGAGGATTAGGCGGCTTTTTGGACTTTGCCGTTCTTAATGCAGGAGGTGCAGACTCGAATGCGTTTGGTGGCGCCGGAAACCACTGCACGCACTTCTTTCAGATTGATGTTCCAACGCCGCTTGGTGACGTTGTGGGCGTGACTCACTTTATTACCGAACTGCGGGCCGCGGCCGCAAGCATCGCAAACTTTCGCCATAAAACGGAAATCTCCCCTTGTTTCTAAGCTCCTAGTGTAACAACCGCTCCCGGACTGTGCAACTTGAGCGGGTTCCGATGTTACCCTGGGAACCGTCCTATGTCGAAACTTTCTAAAAACCTAATTGTGGAGCCGGGGAAGAAGATCAGACTTGCGGATATCGACCCGAACTCCACGCCTGGCGCGCAGGGTAAGCGGGAGGTAGCCACGCAATTGCGGAAGAATCTCGATCGGCTTTCCGTTCTGCAAAACCTGCTATACGCCGAAGATAAGCGGGCGTTACTGGTGGTTCTGCAGGGTATCGATGCCGGAGGGAAGGACGGAACGATTCGGCACGTGATGACCGGGTTGAATCCGCAAGGCTGCCGTGTCGTGTCCTTCAAGATTCCAAACGCGGAAGAGAAAAGCCACGATTTTCTCTGGCGTATTCACAAGCAGGTTCCCGCGGCCGGGCAGGTCGGCATTTTCAACCGCTCGCACTATGAAGACGTCCTGGTGGTGCGGGTTCACAACCTAGTTCCAAAGGAAGTCTGGTCACAGAGATATGAACAGATCAATAACTTTGAAAAGATGTTAAGCGAGAATGGCGTAACCATCCTTAAATTCTTTCTTTATATCGGCAAGGATGAGCAAAAACAGCGTTTTGAAGCCCGGATTCGGGACCCAGAAAAGAACTGGAAGTTTTCCCCTGCGGATGTGGAAGAGCGGAAATATTGGGACGATTACATGAATGCGTTTGAAGACGCCATTAATGGCTGCAGCACACGCTCTGCCCCGTGGTATGTGATTCCGGCAAATAAGAAATGGTATCGGAATCTGGCCGTGTCACAGGTTATTTTAGATAAGTTGGAAGGAATGAAAATGCAATTTCCTAAGCCGGAGTCGGACCTTTCTAAGATTAAATTTGAGTAGAGCCGATCCTACTCGTCGGTTTCGCTCATACGCGATGCCGCTTCCTGAAGCACTTCCGCGCCCAGAATTTGGCACCCTATTTCGCGCATCACCTCACCGGCTTCACCAACTTTGCCAATCAGCTTGATGGCCGTTAGATGACCCATGCGGTATTCGCTCAAGGTCAGGCGGCGGCAGGCGCGCATCCGGATGGGACGCATCGTGTAGTCTTCACAGGGCATCAGGATGTAGGTCTCATCGCTCTTCAGTTCCGAGCCGTCATCCAGCGTCTGTGCGAAAATCTGCGCCGTAAGGCCGATCTGTACAAAATTTACTCGCTTACCGTCTGTTTCCGGGAACAGCGCCCAGAGTTCCCGTTCCGTTTCGATGTATTCATCGAACTGAAACGTAGGCGGTAGTGGGAACGAGGAGTTCGGTTCCACGAACGTATATAGAGACACCAGCAAGTCCTCCCTCTTTCGCGCAACTCTTACTCGTAGTTCAATTCCGAGCAAAATTTTCTCAAGGCGAAATCGGCTATAGCGAATGTACACCCGCTTACAACAAAGGTCAAGTAAAAATTACCTGCCGCGGCTTGGGTTTACATTAAAATTAATTTAGCCGTTGACTTCAGTACACTTAAGAGACGTGCGGGTGTGTAGTTGCGATTCACTTTTTTACCGGTTGACCTAACGGGCTGAAATATTTACAAGATTTAATGTAGCGGGCGGACATCGAGAAATGCGGTCAGCGGCCTAAAAACTTCTCCAGCTTTTCTATTTCCCGTTCCGCTGAGTCCAAGTTCTTCTTCATTTTGGGGATATCTCCCGCTTTGTAGGCAGACTCGGCCTCATCCAGGTAGAAGCCCATCCGTTGCTGGCCCGTAACCACGTCCATGCGCATGTTCAGGCCCGATCTAGCCTGTTGCTGCTGTAGTGTCTGCAGACTGCCCCGCACGGAATTAGCCCTTGTCCCCAGCAGCATCAATGCTTCCCGTTGGTCGTTCAAAGCTTTCGCGATCGCCTCATTCTGCCGCGCCGGTTCCGCAGGCGGGGATACCGGCGAAGCCTGCGCCGGCGTGATCTGCTGGATGACCTGTGGTGTTGCCTGTCGTGTTCCCTGTAGTGGGGCAGTGGATTGCCGGTCCTGTGGCCGTGTTTGCGCGGTCAGCACGGGGCTCGGGCGCAGTTTCTGTTCCGGAGCGGATCTTGCCGGGGTTGCTGCCGCAACCGGACTTTGAGCGGTGGGCTGTGGTTCCGCCTGTATGGAGGGCTGTATGGCGGGTTGCACCGCGGTTTGCACAGCATGTGGTTGCGCCGTTTGCGGACTAGCGGAACCGGAAACAGCCGGAAGACCAGCCGCATCGCTGGATTTGAACCACTTGGGTGCCTGGGTTGCCGCGAGTACAACCACGGCTACGGTTGCAAGAGAGCCTAATGCCATGTACAGACCCCGCCGGCCCGGAGCTTTTACAGCCACTGCTGGTGAAGGCATCGGAGCCGGCGCGGCCTGTTGCACAGGGACGGAAGCCACGTTGCCAACCAAAGACAGCAAAGCATTACGGAACGCATCGGCCGACTGGAAGCGCTGGCCCGGATCGCGCGCGATTGACATCATGACGATCTCGTTCAACATGGCCGGCAGCTTGGGATCGAGTTGGATGGGCGCCACGGCTATCGAGTTCAGGTGCGCCGCCATGATGGAAAAATCGCTGTCCCCTTTGAACGGCCGCGTGCCAGTGACAATTTCGTAGAGCGAGACACCCAGGGAGTACAAATCGGATCGCGCGTCCAGCGCCGCGCCATTGATCTGTTCGGGCGACATGTAATAGAGCGAGCCAACGGTGCGGCCGGTCTGCGTCAGTTTCGGATCGGCGGAAAGTTTCGCGATGCCAAAATCCATCAGCTTAACCACGCCTGTCCTGGTGAGCATCATGTTCGCCGGTTTGATGTCACGATGAATCACCCCGCGCGCGTGTGCGTACGAAAGTGCGGAGAGCACCTGTGAGATGTACTGGACACCCTTTTCAAGAGGAATCGGGCCAGCGTGCAATTCCTGCTCGACCGTCACGCCCTCCACGTACTCCATAATCATCACGAGCTGATTATTGACGCGCTGAGCCGTGTGCAGGCCCGCGATATTTGGATGATCCAGGCTGCCCTGTACTTTGATTTCGCGCGTGAACCGGTCCGCCAGATCGGGATCGCTTTCGAGGTTAGGAAGAAGAATCTTCATTGCCTCCACGCGCTCGGAAATAATGTTACGGACCTTGTAGACTTTCCCCATTCCGCCAGCGCCGAGAACGCTGACGATTTCGTAGTCGCCGACGCGATCTCCCACCTGGAATGTCATGGCCTATTGCCCGCCTTTCACGGCGTCACCAACCTTCGGTGCTCCGGAACCGCTGAACTTGCCTACGGCCGATAGTTCATCCACTTCGGTGATCGACAGATTGCCGATGGACGCTTCGTCACGGCGGATCACTTTGCCGGTTGCCGGATCCCGGATTTCGCGGCCCACACGTTTGATCTGGAGTGTGTCGCCGGCCTTTAGACCAGCTTTACTCCCGACATTGATGACGATGGTGTCGCCGGAAACGTCGGCCACCAGCCCGTCCAGATTGAGTTTGTGCGTGGGCAGCCGCTGCGCGTTGTCGTCGAGCTGTTTCGAAAGCCCGTTAACCGCCGAGCTTACGGCTTCGCCAAGAATCGTATTCGCGAAGTTAGAGCTCTTCATGTCGTAAGCTCCGCCCCCAGCGCTACTGGAAGATCCGCCCGCACCCAGCAGGGAAGCGCCGGAACGTGTGGATTCGCCCTTGCCCGTGGCGACCGCAAGAATCTCCGCCGTGTCGGTACTCACCAGCCGCGCTGACAGAACCACCACTGCTTTGGAACTCTTCTTTCCGATTCCACCTATTCCATATTTGCTGGTCAGGCCGCCCACCACGCCGCCGCCGATATTGGTCTGTTGATCGTCACGGCCAAACTGCGTGATGCTGCCCACCACGATGGCATCCACGCCGAGGATACGCCCCACCTTCGCGGCTGTATTCGGATCGGTACGGTCGCTATTGGAAAAATTCTGCTCGGCGATGATCTTGTCTATGGTCTTCCGCTCCACCACCGAGTAGACTCCACCGTTCACGAGCTTCTCGACAAGGAGATCCGCGATGCCCTTGCCGATGTCGTTGTTCGCGCCGAAAATGGCGCTTACGTTGCTTTGCACGGTGGAGTAATCGAAGTTTAGTACGGCCACGCGCTTCTTCTGCGCAAATGCGGGGCAGCAGAGAAACGCGGTGAGACAAACAGCGGCTGAAAAGATACGCATACAAAATTCTCCGTCGGAATGATCCAATTTATTATAGCTACTTAGCCCGCCCGGATTAGCGGTTGGAAATCTTCACCCTAAAGAATGGCTTATCTTTCTCCGCCGGGTCCATCGCGTAGGTCTGTTCCGTTTTCGAAGGATCGTAATCCCGCCACAACCATGTCAGCTCTTCCGGATTTTGTGAATTCCCGTGCGCGCCGCTATGGTTGCCGCCGCCGAATGTGAAATGGAAATCGTATTCCCGCAGCTTGAAGGAGTTCGCCATCTGGATATTCTGCAGCGGCCAACTGCCGTGGGCGCTCTCAATGTCCTCCGATCCGTCCTGTGCCGGATGTTCCGTTTCGGCTCCTTCCGAACCTTGTTGGGATACACGTTGCCGCCATCCAGCACGCCGGGTATCCATTGAATGCTCGTATACGTTCCAATGCGCGTGATTACGCGGCTGAATTGATCGGGTTGCCACCAGGCGATATTAAATGCCGAGATTCCGCCGGATGAATTGCCGATGACGCCGCGGCTGTACGCATCTTTGCGGATGTTGTACTTCGCATACACTTCAGGCAGCAACTCATCGCGCAGCATTCTAGCGTAACGGTCCGACACGGTGTCATAGCAGACGCTTCGCATGGAATCCTTCAGCGTCCGCCCGGTCTCTTTCGAGAAGTTCTTTACGAATTCGTAGGTCGGAGTTCCTTCGGCGCCCGCGATATCGCCTGGAGAAATAAAGACGCTGATCATCACCGGGATTTTTTTCTGTTGCGTGAGATTATCGATGACGTTCTGGGCGCGCGATGCTCCGTTGCGGTCCACCATGCCCTGTCCGTCGTGCCAGACCATTAGGGCGGCAGGCACGTTCGGGTCGTACTGCGCGGGCACGTAAATCCAATAATCGCTCTTCATGCCGTCATAGATTTTGCTGGTGTGAATCAGTTTCTCGCTGAGCTTGCCTGTCGGAACGCCCGGTTGCTCATAGGAATCCGGACCATAAGCGGCTACATCGAACTTGCCGCCGAACCGTTTCCCGTCCACCACGTAATGGAAAGTGTGCGAGATGCCGGTGGCCAGATTGCCTGTTTCGATCCACAATGAGGAGCCTTTGATCTGCTTCATCGGCGGACGCGCCGTATCGTCCACAAACAACGATGGGCGGCTGGCCGACTCCACGGCCCACAGGAAGTCAGGCCCTTCGCCGATCACGGCGGCCCCTTTCTGGATATTCGCTTCGCCAAGAGTAGCGAGCAGTGCTTCGCGGAACTGCGCGGAATTGGGTTCCCCGCCCGCCATCTGGATCAGTTTCGGAGCGGGGGTCTTTTCAGCGGCGGAGAGAGCGGCGGCTGCAATCAGGCATAAAAGTACGGATTTGCACATGGGTTGTCTCCAGGCATACTACAGCATTACAGGGCTACTTGTTTGGGCACTCCGCATGTGATAATTTTCATGTGGAAGATCGGGAGGCGAAATGAACCGGCGTAGATTCGTTTGCAACACCGCAGCGGCATCCGGCATGATTGCCCTGAAGGCGTTTCCGTACCACTTGTTATCTGGTGCGGTGAAAAAGCAGGCGACGGACCGCATCCTGCTTGGGCCGAGGAAGGTTTCCGTTAGCCGCCTGGCCATGGGGACAGGCACCAACGGATCGGGCGGCAGTTCGAATCAGACCAAGAAGCTTGGTTTGCAGGGCGTGGCGGAGATGTTCCGCGCGGGTTATGACCAGGGCCTCACGTTTTGGGATTCGGCGGATCAGTACGGATCGCATCCGCATCTGCGCGAAGCGCTGAAAACCATTCCCCGCGAAAAAGTCACTATCCTTTCGAAAACGCACGCAACCACGGAAAAAGAGATGAAGGACGATCTCGACCGCTTCCGCCGCGAGCTGAATACCGACTATATCGATATTCTGCTGTTGCACATGATGACTGAGAGCAACTGGCCGGAAAAGAAGAAAGGCGCCATGGCCGTCATCTCTGAAGCGCGGGAGAAGGGTATCGTGAGAACTCACGGGACGTCTTGCCATACCATTGAGGCTCTGCGTACGTCCGCCAAGACTCCGTGGGTGGAAGTGGATCTGGCGCGGATCAATCCGGCGCAAGTTGCGATGGATGCCGACCCGAAGACCGTCATTTCCGTATTGCGTGAAATGAAAGCCGCGGGGAAGGGTGTGATTGGTATGAAAATTTTGGGCGCCGGACGTTTGCGGGACAAAGCGGACGAGTGCCTGCAGTTTGCGCTTTCGCTCGACTGTGTGGATTGCTTCACTATTGGAAGCGAGAGCCGCGCCGAGATGCAAGATTTGCTGGCGAAGATTCCGGCCGCCAGTGTACGCGGATAATTCATGAGGAGAATAATGTCGAAATTTAAATGTTACTTTGTGTGTTCGATCGGTATAGCCGCTTTGGCATCGGGTATGTACGCCGCGGATGCCAAGCCCGCTGCCAAGAAGGGATCGGGACCGGGCATTCTGCAGCCCCAGATGAAGGTGGAAGGCGGTAGCTACGATCAGCCGATGGGCAAGTTGGGAACACCCACTTCCGAGGCCTGGAGCGCGACTACAGTGGGCGCCGCCGTGGACGGTAAGCCGAATCCGGGGGCTAAGGAAGCAACTCAAGTCGGCGAAATCGTCGATTTTTCCTGCTATCTGCAGATTGGAAAGCACGGCGAGAAGCACAGGTCCTGCGCGCAGAAATGTTTCACGAACGGACAACCGGTCGGGCTGCTGACATCGGACGGATCGCTCTATATGCTGATGGAAGAGGAGCACGATCCGCGGCGCGACGGTCTGACGGATTTCCGCAAAGCGGCGGTGGACCACGCTGGCCACATTATGGAAGTGACGGGTACGCAGTCGTCTGTCGGTGGCTACAAGGCGCTCTACGTACACGGTTTCTTGAAGAAGTAGTTCTAACATGAAGCGATGCAACACATGGCTGGCGGCGATGGCCCCAGCCATTTTTTTGGGATTGGCGTTTGCCGCTGATAAGGCCGCTGATAAGAATGATAAAAAGCCGGTGGTGCCCGATGTGACGGTTCCGCTTGGCCTGATGCCGATCCAGTGGCCTGCCGGCAATCCGTACTCCAAAGCGAAGGCGGAACTGGGGCGGATGCTCTACTTCGATCGCCGCCTCTCGGCGGATGGCAGTCTGTCTTGCGCAAGTTGCCATCATCCGAAGTTCGCGTTCGCCGATGGCGCCCCCGTCTCCACTGGAATCAAGGGACAGAAGGGTGGCCGCAGCGCCCCCACTGTGTTTAATCGCGCGTATAGTCTGGCGCAGTTCTGGGATGGCCGGGCGGCCACGCTGGAAGACCAGGCGAAGGGACCCATGGCGAACCCAATTGAAATGGGGAACACTCATGAAGCGCTGGTTTCCAATTTGAGGCATATTCCCGGCTACAAGGTTCTATTCAAGAACGCATTTGGAACGGACGAACTGAGCATCGATCATGTGGCGAAAGCGATCGCCACCTACGAGCGCACGATCCTTTCGGGAAATTCGCCTTACGACCGCTATAAAGCGGGTAAAAAGAATGCCATGACGGCTGCGCAGATCCGCGGCTTAGACGTGTTCGTGAACAAAGCCAAGTGCGATCAATGTCACGAAGGTATCAACTTCACCACAAACGCATATCACAATCTTGGCGTTGGCATGGACAAGCCGAAACCGGATGAGGGGCGCTATGTGGTTACAAAAGATCCCCAGGATTGGGGTACGTTCAAAACGCCTACACTTCGTGAGATCGCGAACACCGCACCCTACATGCACGACGGAAGCTTGAAGACCCTTCGCGATGTGGTGGATTTCTACGATAAGGGCGGCATCCCGAACAAGAACCTCGACGAGAAGATCAAGCCGTTGAAGTTGACGGAGCAGGACAAGACGGATTTGGTAGCATTTCTGAAAGCACTGAACGGCGAGGGCTGGCAGAGTATGGCCGAGCCTGCAAAATTCCCCGAATGAAGACATCATCATGGCTCCTCCGCGGTCTGGCCGTTGCCGGAATCGCCCTGACTTTTCTATCCCAAAACGGTTGCAACAAGGACGATAAGAAAGTGATCGGGGTGATCCCGAAAGGCAGGGCACATCTGTTCTGGCAGTCGGTCCATGCCGGTGCCGCGAAAGCTGCGCAGGAGAACGGAGTCGAGCTTATTTGGAACGGTCCGTCCACGGAGACCGATTTCAATGGTCAATTGCAGATTGTGGACGCGATGATCAACCGGCATGTGGACGCAATCGCGCTCGCCCCCATCGACAAGACAGCGATGGTAAGCGTGGTGGAAAGAGCCGCGCGAGAGAAGATTCCGATGGTCATTTTCGATTCCCCGGTAGACACGGATAAGTTTGTATCGCAAGTGGCGACCGACAACTATCAGGCCGGCCGGGTAGCCGCTGAACGGATGGGCAAGGTGACGGGAGGCAAAGGCAAAATCGTGATTGTGGCGGTGCAGGCCGGGGCTGCCTCCACCATGGCGCGCGAACAAGGATTCGAGGATGCCATCCACAAGAACTACCCTGGCATTCAGATTGTGGATAAACGGTACGGCGAGGCGGACTTTGCCCAATCGTTGCGGGCGGCCGAAAATATGCTGACCGCGCATCCCGATCTGGTTGGCATGTTCGCCTCAAATGAATCGAGCACGGTGGGAGCAGCTCAGGCGCTTAAAGGACGAAAGACGGACATTAAGCTGGTTGGATTCGACGCCGGGCCAACGCTCGAGGCCGGCCTGCGATCCGGGGTGATCGATTCACTGGTGGTGCAAGACCCTTTCAAAATGGGTTACGAATCGATTCTGGCGGCGATGAAAAAATTAAATGGCGGGACGCCGGAGAAAATCAATAATCTCGCTCCGAGATTGGTTCTGAAAGAAGATTTGGATAAGCCCGATGTACAGGCGCAACTCAATCCGGATTTGAAGAAGTACTTGAAATAGGCACTTCCCCGGAACTAGCTGCCACCCGTGCCAACGATCAGAGATGAGGTCACTGAAGACATGATTTGGCTGAGTGGGCCGATATACCAATTGGGAATAATCGCGCCGGCCATCGTAGCTACAAAGGCCGCTAACAGCGCATACTCAACAAGGTCCTGCCCGCGGTTGCAGCGCCAAAGCCGATGGAAGAACTGAATGAGCATTGCGGACACCTGCTTTAATTCTGAAGTGTTTCCATCGATACCGCAACTCTGCTTTGATCGTAGTCTCGTCGAAAAGTACACTTAGAGATCGGGCGCAAGTAGGGGGACAGGCCGCGCAGGTTACTAAAGCTACACGGCCCTTCCACTTGTATTTATTTCCGGTAGTACGCCTGGACAACGTCGCCGCTCTGCGGAATACCGCCGCTTACGAAAGAGATTAAATTCCCTGTGAGCGAAAAATCCACCACAGCCCTCTGCAACATTCCATTACGAAAGATTTGCAAGCTAAGAGCCGGGCTCGGGTTGCCTGAGAGGGTGAAAACGCCGTTGGAGCCGTCGACTGCGCCGGCTGGGGTTTCCGCGTCCACAAATACCGACGGCGCCGAGGTGCCGGTACCGCCGGTTCCGCAGGCACCTGCCGTGCCATCGACCTTGATGCAATCCGAAAGATTTCCGAGCACGCTTTCAATGGCTCCGTTGGAATTGATCATCGCGACTCGGGAACTGGTATAACCAACACCTTTGATCGGCCGCGCATCGAGTTCTTCGCGCAAGCCGGCCACATCCGGGATCAGAATCGCAGTGTTCACCGGCGGAGTGAGGCTAATGCCGCCGAGGGGTCCCTGGATACGGACGTCGCGCAGGCGCAGGCCGACATCGCTAGGCGGCACTGCCCAGAATTCGGTGAATTGGGTTTGGCCATTGCTATTGTAGACGACGCTGTAATACGCTCCGGGCGTGGCGTTCGTGGTAGGTACAAGTTGCACTCGCATTACGCCGTAGGTGATGCGAAGTGTGATTCTCTGCATGGGGACATTTGAGGTGTCCGAAGCATCGAAGGATTTCCATTCAATGAAGGCGAGGCCATCAAAGCGGGTTCCATCCGCTTTGTAAAGTACATCGCTGATAAGTGTCAGGGGCGGAGCGGCCGAAACCGTACTTGCGCCAATCGTCAGAAGGAGCGCTAACGCGCCCATTACCCGTTTCTTACTGCCAGGCATTCCAAACCTCCCAAAAAATGCCTGGCGGCTTTGAAAGCGCCAGGCGAAGTGAACAACTTCTGGGTTGAGGTTAGTTGTCAACCATGACGGAATACTCTCCGTCCACCCGGCGATTCGGCGTAAGTACCAGAACATAAGCGGCTTGTACGTGCATAGATTCTTAAAGATTCTTGTGACTGATCCCGCTGACGGTCCTAACGGAAGGCTCATATACCGGTTCTGCTGGCCGATATGAGTGATTGGACGGCCATGTTGCAATCGAATTCTCATGCTTTGAACGTAGAGGTCCTGCACGATAGGGCTGTACAACAGAAGAACTTCCGGCAAGTGTTGCAGCTTCACGCAGACTGGCTGGAGCAGCGGCCTGGCGGCGTTCGCGCCAATCTGAACGGCTATGTCTTCAACGATCAAAAGCTCCCGAATATCGATTTGCGGCGCGCGTTGCTGCAAGGTGCGGTCTTTCTGGACGCGGATCTATCGCATGCAAACTTCGCGGGCGCCATCCTGGACCGTGCCGACTTTCGTCACAGTGTGCTGACGGGAGCGGACTTTACCGGGGCCAGGCTCGATCGCGCGGAGTTTGACGATGCACTCTTGAATAGAGCGAATTTTTCGGAAGCGCTGGTGTGCGACACTTCGTTCCGCCGCGCTCGCCTGCAAGAGGCGCGCATGCTGGAATCCTCACTAGAGCGCTGCGATTTCTCGGAAGCCAAGCTGCATTCGGCCAGCTTTCACCATGCCAAACTTTTCGAGTGCAAATTCAACGGCGCGGAACTAGAGCGCGCCCTGTTCTACTATTCGCAAATTAGCCTCTGCTGCTTTGCCAGAGTGACGGGCGGCGAGGTCAACTTCTCCTATGCGAGCGTCAAGAATTCAGACTTTAGCCGGGCGGAACTGCCCGATTCGCGTTTCCAGCGGACGGATCTGTCAAGCACGAATTTCTTCCTTGCGCAGCTTCGCAACTGCGACTTCCGCGCAGCGATTGCGCAAGCCACGGACTTTTCCGGGGCCAGTCTCTGCGGCTCACGATTTGCCGGTGCAAATCTGTTTGTCGCCGATTTGCGCAGCGCAAATCTAAAATCCGCTCGCGAGATGAGTTCCGATCAGCTTTGCCAGGCCAGAACGGCGGAAGAAACCATTCTGCCGAGCGGAAAGAAGGGAGCGTATATGAAAAACTGCGGGGCGGAGAAACCAGCGCCCCGTTAACTAAGCATTAACTCCAGATTCCGTGATGATCCAGGAAAGTAGCAGTCATAAAAAGGGCACATAGGAGTCGGGTATCCAGGGAGAGGACTGCCGCACGGTATCATGATCCACCTGCATATCGGTAAGGTACGAGGGAACTGCGGAACCACCTGCACAGCGGCACTCTCATGTACACTCGCCATGAGATAGCGCCCATTCGTCTTGTAAAGCGAAGTTTCTGCAGTAAATCCTGGAATATTCATTTCAATCACCTCTTTGTCGATTCAACGATTGTACTAGTTTGGTGCATTTGTTTCACCACCCAAAACTATGATCCAAGCGCATATATAACATCCCCAGCAGTACAATCCATAATAAGAACAATAGGCGCAGGCAAGTCTGCACCAATACAATTGTGAACCGCTCAGTCCCAATGATAGTTGTGGTAGCACTCCCTGGCCGCCTGCGAAATCATTAGGAGTGCCGGCCACCCAATAGTGCCCGCGGGTCCTGTAGACCGAAGCCTCCGCGGTAAATCCTGGCATGTTCATGGTGTTCATTTCACATCTCCTTCCAGTTGGTTAGATTAAACGGCCATAGTGCGGCGGCAGTTTCCCGGCTGCCGGGCCGAAACTGCGCGGCCGTGGTTTCCGTTAGCCCTAAGTTTAAATTGACGGTCACAGACCTAGTAAGGCCAAAGGCAGCGTGTGCATGGCTCCGCGTTGCAACTCCAGTGGCAGAAAGGGTTACAAGTATAGTGATATCCGGTCGTACAACAAGTGCTTTGCCAGCAGCCCCACGCATTCAAGCCGCCTGAGCCACCAAGGCTCCCTTGCTCCACGCTAATTTGCGAAGCGACTCGTTGCTCGGGACTACTACTGTAATTTTGAGCCGTTGCAGGCTGGTAGTGCCCGCAGGTCTTGTATACCGAAGCTTCCGCGGTAAATCCTGGCATGTTTATGGTGTTCATTTCACATCTCCTTCCGGTTGGTTAGGTTTTAGGTTTAACGATCATAGTATGGCGACATCTTTGTCACCAGGAACGGAAACTCCTCCGTTACGTCCACGCGCACAGAGAACTTTTCCGTGAAATCGGAATTGCGATTGGTATAGGAAAAGATAACATCGACGATATTGCGTGTGCCGCTCAAGGGCGAGGGGCGCACTTCCACCCCCGTCAGTGAAAAGTCCCGCGCAAATTCTTCGGCTGCCTTGCCGTAGATGGCGGGGTAGCGCATTGCCAAGTAATTTAAGGCGCGGTGCTCGCCGGTCGCGCCGGCATTATCGGTCAGTTGCAGGATTCTGCTGAACAGTTCCTCGGCTGCCGGGCCGAACTGCGCGGCCGTGGTTTTCTCCGGTTTTGGGATGGCCTTGATGAGTGCATCGCGATCGAAAGAATAAATTTGATCGAATGCGACAACGGGAATCATTAGCCCATTGCACAATTCCGGCGGGGCGATAGGCCCGCGCCTGCCGATAACGACATCAATGTCGTTGGGACTGGGCGCGGGACGGATGGCTTCCGCCAGCAAATCGATGTCCGCCGGATCGCGGGGCAGCAGCAGGTAAGTTTCTAGTCCCTGGATGGTCAGCACCCAGCAGAGTTGACGCACCAGGTAGCGGTTCTCGCGCGTGGACAGAACGGCGTGGAAGGCTTGTTGATCGGTTTTTCCGGCGGTGTCTGTCCGTCCTGTCGCCTGGGCAAATTCCTTTTCCGCGGAAAGGTTCGGAAAGCGAGCCTCAACCCGGCCGATAGCATAGACATACGGCGTTGTCCCAGCACCATCGGGACTCACGCCGGTAGTCCCTCCTGAACCGCCACATGTTCCACATCCCGCCTTCCTGTTGTCCGTCGGCTGTTTTATCGTTTCAGTTTGTTCGTCCATAATCGTTTTCTCCCTAGTTCCCTTCATCCCTTGGTATCCTGTGCCAGAATGGGATTCTCCCTACTTCGCCTGTCGATTTGTGAAAATCGTCCAGCGGTT
>JBBPYD010000029.1:0-13956 GCA_038200305.1 Bryobacterales bacterium | reverse complement strand
TGTCCAGAGTGCAAACGCCAAAATCGTGTAACACTTTGATCCCATTGCTCTAAGATTTCGCTAAACGAATCCTTAAAGCCTCCTAAGGACATCACGAGACCGGCAAAGGACTTCCTTCGATCCCGGCGCGCAGCATCGCCTCATGCTGTCGAGCCACACCATTCTATCTTTGACCGCGTTTGCCTGTCTAATCCATCCCTGCGTCGCTGCCGAGCCTCGCGCCGACCTACTGGAGCAGCTCAACCGCCTCAGCCCGCTTCCGCGGATCGCCCCTGACCTCAAACGGAGCGTCATCGCCTCCCTCCCGACGGAGGGCGAGGTCAAGGCGCTTAGCAGGGGAGACCGCAATAAGCTCGAGTCGGTGGCGCCGGTGTTGAAGCTGCACGGGCGGGACACCGATTACCTCTTCAAGGTGGTGGAATCGCGCCAGGCGCGGATCGCAATTCACGCCCGTTTCGTGGTGCTGGTCACGGACACCGCCCTGCGGCTGCTGACGCCGAGCCTGGTCCAGGCTGTGGTAGCCCACGAGATCGGCCATGAGTACGTCTGGGAGGAATTCGAGGACGCCCGGAACAGGAACGACTCGCGCCGTCTTCGGGAACTCGAGTTGTTCTGTGACGCCGTCGCGCTACAGACTCTGGTCAGGATAGGTGCTCCGGCTTCGGCGCTTATCGATGCTCTACGGATAATGACCGCCTCCGACGAGCGGAACGGATTCATCACGGATCCGACCCAGGACTCGCATCCGACCCTCGTCGAGCGCTCCCGGTTCAGCAAAGAGTTGGCGAAGCGACTATTAGCGCTCGCCGAAAACGTCGAGCGCTAATCCCCGGCCATCGAGCCGCAGCCGCGCAACTTCGGCCAGCCGGGCGTCTTTAGCCTCTCGATACCCTCACACTCTCCGGATGGTCCTCACCGACGTGCCGTGGCCATTGCTAGCGGATGGTCGGCCACTCGGAAGTTGGGAAGCAATTGGAACATTACCCGCGACAAGTCGGCTAGCGTTTACGAACCGCCCGACTTGCGATTCAAACTCCCCCTGCCCAACTTTGGGAATCATTTGGCATTGTTGGGATAAGCGGCGCGCGTCATCCGCAACGGGCGCACGATGTGACACAAGCGTCAGGCCTGACCGATCCGAGGCTCACGACGGGTCTCAAACGACGAAGCAGGAATGTGATAAACATCACTGAGCCGACTGCGCTGCCGCTTTGCTGCCTGACTCTCCACCCATGGTTTCCCAAATCAGGTATCGCTCAAACGAGCTATACTATTCGCAGATTTGCAAATGGGTGACGGGGCGGATCTCCCTGGATCAAGCTCCGTAACGAATTCGTACGGGGGTGTCAGTCATGTCAGCATACAGATTTTTGCGGGTTGCGGCCCAGCTCACGGCGCTCTCGCTGATTGTCTCCGCCGCCGCGTGGGGACAGGGGACAGCCGAGATCACCGGCACTGTCGCGGATTCGAGCGGTGCGGCGATGAGCGGCGCGAAGGTTACCGTGACCAATACGGCTACCTCGGCTAAACGGAGTGCCACCACTAATGAGTCCGGAATCTATGACCTGCCCGCCCTGGCGCCCGGTAATTACGACATGACGGTGGAGTCAGCCGGGTTCCGCAGCTCTGAGCGAAAGGGTATGGAACTTCAGGTGGCTCAAGTCGCCCGGCTGGACTTCACCATGCAGGTGGGCAACGTCAGCGACACAATCGAGGTTTCAGGCGGAGCGCCCATTCTCGAATCGGAGAACGCAACTCTTGGTACCGTCATCGAAAATAAACGGATTATCGATCTCCCGCTGAACGGACGGAATCCGCTGCAGCTCGTTTCTCTAACGCCGGGCGCTACCACGAACGGACCGGCATCATCGCAGGGGCAGCAACGCATGGGCGGCGCACGTAACGGTTTCTCTCTCAATGTCGCCGGCCAGCGCACTTCCAATAATCACTATCAACTGGATGGCGTGGAGAATACGGACCCGAATTTCAACACGTATCTGTTTCTACCCTCCGTGGATGCGCTGCAGGAGTTCAAGGTGGAGACCGGAACCTACGGCGCCGAGTATGGCCGCGGCCTTAGTCAAATCAATATGACCACTCGCAGCGGCACCAATGAGTACCATGGAACGCTGTTCGAATTTCTGCGCAACTCGAATCTGGATGCGAAGAACTTCTTCGATCCCGCCGGTCCGATCGCGCCGTTCAAGCGTAACCAGTTCGGGGGCACGGTGGGCGGCCCCGTGGCAATTCCGAAAGTTTTCAACGGAAGAGATAAACTGTTCTTTTTTTTCGATTACGAAGGACTTCGCGAGCGCAAGGCCCAAACCGCCGTCTTCAACATGCCGCCCGCGCTGGACCGGACCGGTAACTTTTCAGGATCGAGTGCGATCATTTACGATCCTCAAACGCGCGTGGTGGATGCCAACGGAAAGGTGATCTCGCAATCGGCATTTCCCGGCAACATCATTCCGGCGAACCGGCTGACCCCAACCGCTGTTACGGCGCTGAAGAACTGGTTCCCTCTGCCGAACAGGGGGAACCCGAATGGTTACACGTCCAACTACATTGACAATGAAGGCCGCAGCAACGATAACGACCAGGTCACTGCGCGCGGCGATTACGTGATGAATTCAGCCTCGACGTTATATGGCCGGTTCAGCCGTACTCACGATTCGGGTTATCTTCCGCTGACCACGCCGGGCCTGGGCTACAACAACGATGTGGTCGCCTGGCAGGGACTGATCGGCCACACGCTGGTGCTTGGCGCAAACAAGGTGAATGAATTCAAGTTCTCGGTCGCGCGTCTGGGAGCGGCGAATCAACAGCCAAGCGCCAATAAGAACAACTATGTGTCTGCGTTGGGAATCGGCGGAGTCCCGACAGATATTGCTCAATACTGGGGCGTTCCGGTGTTCCAGTTCGGGGGCGGCGCAGTCTCCACGGTGGGCGAATGCAGCGATTGCCCGTTTGTGAATCACGACACGATTTTTCAGTGGACGGATAATTTCACCTGGACGCACGGGAAGCACACTCTGAAATTAGGCACCGACGACCGGCGCATGAGATACAACCAGATCGGCGCGGTGGTCGCCCGCGGACGATTCACGTTCAACGGAACGTACACCGCCGATCCAACCCTCTCCAGTCCGCCTCCACAGAATACGCTTGCCGATTTTCTACTCGGCACTATCTCGACTTCCGAAGGGCAGTCGGGCGCTCCCATCGCGGGTTTCCGATCCTTCTCGCTCAATGTCTACGCAACGGATTCTTGGAAGGTGTCGTCGAAACTGACGGTCAACTACGGCCTTCGTTACGAACTGGAGCCGCCATACACCGATAAGTACGACAACATCGTCAACATCGCATTCAATTGGGACAACTCAACGGTCCCGACCTATGTCCGCGCAGGCACCGGTGATTTTTACGGCGGGAATCCTCCTCCGCCGTTCCGGTTGCCGGCTGGAGTTCCGTACACGCGCAACGGGATGTTCGGCAATCGCGCGTACCAGACTTCTTACAAAGACATTGCCCCACGGCTGGGGATTGCCTATAGCCTGAATTCCAAAACCGTCATTCGCAGCGGCGCAGGCATTTACTATGTGCGCGACATTGGGAACGCTCAGTTCGATCTGGTCCGCAACGCTCCCTTCTCTACGCGCCGCAGTGAAAACGCGCAATCCGCGCTCATCCCGTCGCTCAGTTGGCAGGTGCCGTTTGTGCAGACGGCCACGCCGTCGTTTATTCTGGTGAATCAATACAACCAGAACACGCCATATGTTCCGCAGTGGTCGTTTGGAGTGGAGCGCCAGATTTCAACGAATAGCTCGCTCGAAGTAAATTATCTTGGCTCTGCCGGAGTTCATCTGCAGCGCTTGATGACTTACAATACCGCCGTGCCTGGGCCCCCGACGGGTATCAACAATCGCCGGCCTCAGTTTCCTTTGTACGGGGGAACCTTCCAGGTAATGGCGGACCCTTCGCATTCTAGTTATCATGCGTTGCAGGCGCGTTTCCAACAGCGTTTCAGCCGTGGCGTGACGTTTTTGAGTTCTTATAGCTGGAGCAAGTCGATCGACAACGGCAGCGGTATCCGCACGGTTGACGGCGACTCCCTCACGCCTTCAAACGACTACAATCTACGGCTCGACCGTGGTCTTTCCGCGTATGACTTCCGGCATCGCTGGACGACATCGTTTCTTTATGAGTTGCCCATCGGCAAGGGTAAGGCGGTGCTTGGGAACATGAATCGCGTCGCCAACACCTTGATTGGCGGCTGGCAAATCGGCGGCATCACGACGCTGCAGAGCGGCTTCCCGTTCACCCTGTATTGCGGCAGTGGACCCGTTCAGAACGGTGGCGACAACTGCTATCCGGATAACCTGGGCGGCAACTCTATACTCGCAGGCGATCAGCGTGGACCCAGTAAGTGGTTCAATACGGGGAATTTCGTGAATCGCATTGACAATCCTACTCTGCCGCAATACCGGTATGGGAACAATGCGCGGAACAACATCATCGGACCCCCACTGGTGGACGTGGATTTTTCGACCTCAAAGAACTTCCGCTTTACTGAAAAGAGGGGGCTTGAATTCCGGACCGAGTTCTTCAACCTGCTGAATCACCCGATCTTCGGCCAGCCCAACGCGACTGTCGGGACGCAGAGCTTTGGCACGATTACGGGAACTCGAATCGATTCGCGCGAAATTCAGTTTGCATTAAAACTGAACTACTGACACACGATAAGATAACAACATGCGATTGTGTGTTTGCCTATTGGCTACAGCCTTTTCTCTGTTTGCACAGGCGATTCCCCGCCCTGAGTATCCGCAGCCTCAATTCCAGCGCGATCAATGGCTCAGCCTGAACGGACGCTGGGACTTTGACTTCGACGATCAGAACAAAGGTATTGCGGAAGACTGGGCTTCCGGATCGCGCAAGCTGGCAAAAGAGATTCAGGTTCCCTACTGTTTCGAGAGCACCAAGAGCGGCATTGGCGATACGTCGTTTCACCCGTGGGTTTGGTACCGGCGGACCTTCTCTATTCCGGACGCCTGGAAGGGCGAGCGTGTGCTGCTGCACTTCGGCGCTGTCGATTATCGCGCCAAAGTTTGGCTCAACGGCAAGATGATCGGTACACATGAAGGCGGCAATGTTCCGTTCCGGTTCGATGTCACTCCGTACCTGAAAGCTGGACCGAACGTGATTACGCTGCGCGCGGAAGATCCTCCTACCGATCGCTACATTCCGCGCGGCAAGCAGTATTGGGAGCCGAAATCGAGAGGAATTTTCTACACCCGGACCACGGGAATTTGGCAGCCTGTATGGCTGGAGGCGGCGGGCGAGAGTTATTTGGAAAAGGTTCGCATCACCCCTTCCAACGATGGCGCCGTTCTGTTTGAAGCGTCCATTGAGCGGCCCGAAAAGGACACGGAGTTCTACGCGATGGTTGGATTGGGCGGCCAGGTCACCGCTTCCACGATGAGTGTGGCGGAGGATTCGCGCGCTACCGGTTCGTTGTTCGTGCGCAGCCCGAAGCTATGGTCACCGGGGTCGCCGAACCTTTACGGCGTCACGTTCGAACTGCGCCGAAACGGCAAGGTGCTGGACCGGGTGAAGTCGTATTTCGGCTTCCGGTCGGTAGGAATTGAAAACGGACGTGTCGCGTTGAATGGCCGTCCTATTTATCTGAAAACCGTTCTCGACCAGGGCTATTGGCCGGAGAGCACGCTGACTCCGCCCACCGACGAGGCCATAAAATACGACATTCGCATGACCAAGGAAATGGGATTCAACGGTGTCCGCAAGCATCAGAAACTGGAAGATCCACGATACCTCTATTGGGCCGACCACATGGGTTTAATGGTCTCAAGCGAGATGGCCAACGCCTACCTGTTCGACGAGGATTACGTGCGGCGATTCACGCGGGAGTGGACCGAAGCCGTTGAGCGCGACTACAATCATCCGGCCATTATCATGTGGATTCCCATCAATGAAAGTTGGGGCGTGCCCAACCTGCGCGATGTGCGGCAGCAGGATCATTTGAAGGCGATGTACACGTTGACACATTCTCTGGACTCGACGAGGCTGGTGATCGACAACGATGGCTGGGAGCACACGGACATGACGGATCTGTTCGGCGTCCACGATTACACGGCGCACGGAGACGCCCTGGAGAAGAAATATAAAGACGTGGTGGCGAAGCGGGGGACGTTCGTGCCCAATAACGGCAGATCGGTCCTGGCGCCGGGTTACGTTTACAATGGTGCGCCCATTTTCCTTTCGGAATTCGGCGGCATCTCATTTATCATGCCGGGACAAAAGGTTTCCGATGTCGCCTGGGGTTATGCAGGGGTGGAGCCCAACGGAGATGCGGCTATGGGGCGCTTGCGCGGACTGTATCAGGGCATCCGGAATACACCGGTTTTCATTGGGATCTGCTACACACAACTGACTGACGTGGAGCAAGAGATCAATGGCCTGATGACCTTTGATCGAAAACCGAAATTTAGCGTTGATGAATTGAAGAAACTGAACGATACGCTGCAGTAGCCTTCTTCGTTTTGATGGCCAGCCTACTCTTGATGGGCGGGCTTTCCAGTTCGCGCAATGCATCCGCCGCGATCCAACGGCCGCTGCGGGTTCCTGGCTTTGGACCTCAATCGCGGTCTAACACCGAATTTCGCTACTGACCCGGAAGGTTGCGTCTGACCGCGCGCCGCGAGAGTGCATGTCGTTAATTGCGTCGGCCAGCCTCGATTATGATAATCTGTGCTCGATGATCGGGCAAGTACCCAACGGCGCCCGCGTTCGTAGATCCGGTCGCCAACGTTCCACGCCGGAACTGTCCAAACCTTTAGCAATCACAGGAGAACTACAATGGCTTTACGCTGCATCCTTATTGCATCGCTGCTATTCGTCTCTACTCTGCCAGCGCAGTACACGACTGCAAGTTTAGGCGGTAACGTCCAAGACATTTCAAGCGCTCCGGTCGCGGGAGCCAAGGTAACCATCCGAAACACACAAACGGGATTCACGCTGGCTACGGAATCTGGCGACGATGGAGCGTTTCTGTTTCCTAGATTGCCGGTCGGCGATTATGAGCTGACCGCCGACAAACCCGGTTTTTCGTCGTATGTGCAAACCGGTATAACTCTCACCGTCAATCAGTTGGCGTCGCAGAACATCGCGCTCAAGGTGGGACAGGTTTCAGAAAAAATTACGGTGGAAGCGAATGCGGACTTGCTCGACACGCGAAGCGGCACGGTCGGCCAACTTGTCGATCGGGAGAAAATCGTGGAGCTCCCGTTGAACGGAAGACTCGCCCAGCGGTTGGTTTTTCTCGCTGCGGGAACCGTGGATCTGGGTCGTAACGGATGCCGGATCTGCGGGCACGGCGGTGTCTATCCGAATGAACAGACAGCGGGCGTCAACGGCGCCGGCATGGGTCAGGTCAATTATCAGTTGGACGGCGTCGGCCACAACGACACGTATCTCAACGTGAATGTCCCATTCCCGAACCCCGACGCCATTCAGGAGTTCAACCTGCAAGCTAACAACTTCACCGCGGAATATGGTAACGCCGGTGGCGGTATCGTGAATATCGTTACGCGCTCAGGTACGAATCAGTTGCACGGCAGCGCCTTCGAGTTTCTCCGCGATGGAAGCCTCAATGCCCGGAACTTCTTCGCTCCCACGCAGGATACCCTCAAACGCAACCAGTTCGGCGGCAGCATCGGCGGCCCCATACTGAAGAACCGCTTGTTCTTCTTCGGAACTTACCAGGGAACGCGGGTCACCACGGCTGCTTCGGGGAACATCACTTTCGTTCCGACCGCGGACGAGCGCCAAGGCAACTTTTCCGGTCTCCAGAAACAGCTGATCGATCCCGTGACAAAGCAGCCGTTCCCGAACAATCAGATCCCAGCGGGGCGCATCGATCCGGTTGCACGGTTTTTCCTCAATAACATCCCGCTCCCGAACGGAGCTGGGCGGCAGTTGACTTATTTGGGCACGCAAAGTTCACAGCACGACGACCAGTACATGCCCAAAGTGGACTATACCGCCGGAAAACACCAGATCGGCTTTCGCTACTTCTACACCAAATTTAACCAGCCGGCGGTGATACCGCCGAAAGAGAACCTGCTGGCAGCCAACAGCGCAGGAAACGAGGTTCGCGTACAAAACACAGGCGTAAATCATACTTACACCATTGCACCGAATCTGCTGCTGAGCAGCACGTTCGGCTGGAACCAGCAGGTGGGAGGTTCGCGAACGAGCGCGCCTTTCGGCTATCCGGATGCTGGTGTGCGAATCTCCTCCTCCGCGAGTTCGAAGTTAAAAGCGCCTCCCGAGTTGTCGATGAGCATCACGGGCGGATTCGGCCTTGGGACCAATCACTACGGCGCATTCAACCGCGGCGATTCCACATGGCGCGAAAACCTGACCTGGATTCGTGGAGGACATGAGCTTCACTTCGGGTTGGAACTTGTGCATCTCAACAACCAAATTGTCAACACGTTTCAGATGGATGGCAACTTCAGCTTCAACGGACAACTGTCCGGGGACGGTGTCGCAGACTTTATTCTGGGGCGGTCTTCTCAGTTCTCGCAGGGCGCTGGCGAGTTCAAGGACCTCCGGGGAAATCGCTGGGGTGTGTTCGTTCAGGACAACTGGAGAGTGAGTCAACGCCTGACCCTAAATCTTGGATTGCGGTGGGACCCATGGTTCCCGTACCGGGATTTAGAAGGCCGGGCGGTGTGTTTCCTGCCGGGAGCACAATCGAAGCGGTATCCGAATGCGCCCGCCGGACTCATCTACGGTGGCGATAACCCGGACCCCGGTTGTCCGGCTGCCGGAGCGGAGACCCGCCTGAACAACTTCGCGCCAAGGCTCGGTTTTGCCTATCGCATAACGAACGATGGCAAGACCAGCGTGCGGGGAGGCATCGGTTATTTTTATGTTCCGATACAGGCGAGCACGTATAACCCATACGCCAACATCGCACCCTTTGCCCCAGGGTTTACGTTCAATGACGTCGCCTTCGCCGACCCGTACGGAAGCGCGAACGTAGTCAACCCGTTCCCGTCACAGTATGGTCCGGATATTCCCGGCTCAAACGTCGCGTTCACGGTTCCGGCCACCCTGCGCGCAGTATTCCAGCGCGATTTCCGTCTACCGCTGTTGACGAGCTGGAACCTTTCACTGGAGCGGCAACTAGGACAAGATTGGGTTATTCGCGCTGCGTACGTTGGCAACAAAGGTACGCATTTCTTTGCTGCGGCGGAGAACAGCCGTGAGCTGAACCCAGCACTCTATGTGGCTGGCGCATCTTCTGTGGGCAACACGCAGGCTCGGCGTCAGTATCAGCAGTTCGGACCCATCGGGCTCTACGAGTCCTCCAACAACTCTAACTACCACTCGCTCCAGATCAATGGGGAGAAACGATTCAGCCACGGTTACACCGTCCTGACCAGTTATACATGGTCGAAGAAGATGGATGACTACAACTGGACGAACCCTTATAGCCGCCGCTTCGATTACGGTTTATCGCGCGAAGACGTTCCACACAATTTTAAGTTTTCCAACGTGTGGAACATTCCGAGCCCGCACGCAGCGGGCATTTCAGGCAAGCTCATCGGCGGATGGATGCTCAACAGCATCGTCACGTGGCAGAGTGGATTTTCGTTCTCCATTGCGAGCGGGCGTGACAACTCGTTCTCCGGTGTTGGCCGGGACCGTGCGGATTACATTGGCGGCCATGCGAGCATCGGATCAGACCGTTCCCACGGTGACATAATAGCCCAGTATTTCAATACTGCCGTCTTCGCCCCCAACGCGACTGGAACGTTCGGAAACTCAGGAAAGGACATTCTGAGAGGTCCCCGGTACTTCAACACTGATTTCGGCGTAACGAAACGCACGGGAATCACGGAAAGAGTCAACACGGAATTCCGCGCCGAGTTTTTCAACGTGTTTAACAACGTCAACTTCAACCTGCCGAATGCAACGCAGTCGTCAGCGCAGTTCGGGCGCATTACGTCCGCACTCGACCCGAGAATCATTCAGTTCGGATTTAAGGTGCAATTCTGATGCGTGCCGTTTTCGCGGGTCTGTTATTGCTGGGTGTAGCAGCCGCTCAAACACCAGAGGATCTGACTTTTACTGGCGGCATAGGAGAGTTGCGCGAGATATCCCGCGCGCTCCCAAAGTACTTCATCGCAGACGCTAAAACGCATTTGGCTACGCGCCCGCGCATTACTTCCATGGATGCGCTGAACGCACGCAGGGACCAGGTAAGGCAGCAGATCATCCAGAACGTGGGTGGATTTCCGGAACGCACTCCTCTCAACGCCAGAGTGACCGGAGTGGTGGAGCGCGATCAGTACCGCATCGAAAAAATCGTCTTTGAGAGTCAGCCCAAACTGTATGTCACAGCTAACCTTTACATCCCAAAAAACGGGAAGGCGCCTTATCCGGCTGTTCTATTTCCCCTTGGCCACGAGAGCGGCGCGAAAGCGCATGAAGCCTGGCAGTACGTATTGGGCAGCCTCGCTTCGAAAGGATTCGTAGCACTGGCATGGGACCCGATCGGTCAGGGGGAGCGCTCGCAGTTCTACGATCCCGACCTGAGGCGATCGCGGCTTGTGGCGTCTACCCGCGAACACACCATGCTTGGGGCACAATGTCTGCTGGTGGGCGACAATATCGCGCGTTACACCATTTACGACGGACTCCGCGCACTGGATTATCTGCTGAGCCGGAAGGAAGTGGACCCACTCCGTGTGGGAGTAACGGGAAACTCAGGAGGAGGTACCCACACGGCCTATCTCGCCGCTCTCGACGACCGTTTGAAGGTCGCGGCCCCGAGTTGCTACATCACCTCGTGGGAGCGGTTGCTGACGCAGATTGGGCCCCAGGATGCGGAACAGAATCTTTCTCCGTGGCTCAACCTGGGATTCGACTTTCCGGATTTGATCTATGCGTTCGGAGGCAAGCCTTATCTTGTTCTCTCCGCGATCCGCGACTTCTTTCCGATTGGAGGAGCTCGCGCGAGTATTGCCGAAGCTCGCCGGACCTATGATTCTTTGGGTATCAGTGAGAAGCTTGGTGCGGTTGAAGTCGATGATGGCCATGGCTATACGCTGCCACGGCGGCTCGCCGCCTATCGCTGGATGTCGAAATGGCTGAAAGGAGAAGAAGATGACGGTAGAGAGCCGCCTATTTCGCTGGCCACCGAAGCTGAACTGCAGTGCACGCCAACCGGACAGGTGTCGACCTCTTTCGATGGGGAATCCGTCTTCACTCTCAATCGCAAACGCGCCGGGCAGTTGCGCGCCAAATCGCCCGCTAAACAGGACGTACTCGCCGCGGCGCGGGAACTGAGCGGTTACCGGCCGCAGCCCGGTAGTCCTCCGGTCACCGCCTATGGAACGTTGCAGAGGAAGGATTACCGCGTGGAAAAGTTCGTCTACGAAAGCGAACCGGGCATTCTAATACCTGCTGTTTTGGCGATTCCTCAGAAGCAGTCTTCCGGACACGATGCCGTTCTGTACGTGGACGGACATGGCAAAGCCATGCTCTCGTCGAAGCTTGGCGAATGGATGAAAAATGGAACGGTCGTACTTGCCATTGATGCCCGCGGCTTCGGCGAAACACAAAGCAAACCCGAGGCCGCTTCGGAAGACAACCGCATATGGTTCGGTGATGCCTCCAGCACGTCAGCGGCGTTCCTGCTGGGGAAAACGCTTGTTGGCCTGCGCGCGCTCGACATCATTAAAGGATTCGAACTGTTGTCACAGCGGACAGACCTTTCGCTCAAAACGATCCATCTTGTGGGAGCCGGAGGGGCCAGCGTACCGGCTCTGTTCGCAGCCGCTCTCGACAACCGAATCCAATCGGTCGAACTGGACGGCCTGCTCATGTCCTGGCAGTCCGTAATTGACACCCCCATACACCGGCACGCCTACGAACAGGTCATCCCGGGAGTCATTCGAAAGTTCGATCTTCCGGACCTCGCCGCCGCACTGTCGCCTCGGAACGTTCGCATTACGAGTCTGGTCGATGCGATGGGCGATCCTGTTCCCGCCAAAGTGGCCGCAAGCTTGTACGGGGCGCGGATGGCGGCCAATTGACTACTTCGTCCGATACACGATGGCTCCGTTCGGAATGGCCGTGACGGGGCAGCCAGATCGAATGTCCGTGCCCGGATTTCGGGGCGCAAGAGATCAACGGCCTGATGACCTTCAATCAAAAACCGAAATTTAGCGTTGACGAATTGAAGAAACTGAACGATACGCTGCAGTAGACTTCTTCGTTTTGATGGCCAGCCTACTCTTGATGGGCGGGCTTTCCAGTTCGCGCAATGCATCCGCCGCGATCCAACGGCCGCTGCGGGTTCCTGTGCTTTGGATTTCAATCGCGGTCTGGATTGCGGCTCGATTCAAGATCACGCTGCGCTTGCCGATTTGCCGCAGCGCCCAGTTGACCGCCTTCCGCACGAAGTTCCGGTCATCGCCGGATTCGCGTTTGATGATGGGCAGCAAGCGTAGAAACTCCCCATCGTCGGCCCGCTTATCGTGACTGGCAAGCGCGGCCATCAGAGCAAATGCCGCGCGTTTCACATACTCTTCGTGACGTTGGCTCCACTCAAGAATTTTCGCTGGAGCGAGTGGCGATTTGTCGAATAGGTTGCAACAGCACGCATCGCATACGGCCCAGGAATCGAAGCCGGTGGCCCATCGATCCATCTGTTTGGCAGTGAGCTGCCGCGGATCGCTGAGGAATGCGGTCAGAATGCGCGCTTCCAGAAAGCCGGAGTCCCATAACGTGAGTGCCAGAGCGTGATTGGTTCCAAGCTTGTTGGCCAGCTGCCGTAGCCGCGGCACACTGATTCCCAGAATCTGTTTCGATTCAATACCGGAATGCGCGGACTCTTCCGCCCATTCCGGGTCCGCCATTTCGCGGAGTTGAGAGAGAACCTCCGCCGCCGTTGCTGTCTTATTGCATGACTTCAATCCGCATCCCGTAGAAAGAACGATACACAAAGAACATGGATATCATCAGGAAAACCGCACCGAGAATGCTGGTCAACAAGGGGCCTTGCTCCCGCGTTAGAGAAACCGCCAGCTCCACGGCGAGTAAGCCAAACAGTGTGGTGAATTTGATGATCGGGTTCAGAGCCACCGACGAGGTGTCCTTGAACGGATCGCCCACCGTATCGCCCACCACCGTGGCGGCGTGCAGGTCCGTACCTTTCATCTTGAGTTCCGTCTCCACTATCTTCTTTGCGTTATCCCAGGCGCCGCCGGCATTGGCCATGAAAATTGCCTGATAGAGACCAAACAGGGCGATGGAGATCAAATATCCGATAAAGAAATACGGCTCGAAGAACGCGAACGCCAGCGTGGCAAAGAACACCGTGAGGAAGATGTTGAACATGCCCTTCTGCGCATATTGCGTGCAGATCTCAACCACCTTCTTCGAATCTTTTACCGACGCCCGCGTGCTGCCTTCCAAATGGATGTTGGCTTTGATGAACTCCACCGCCCGATAAGCGCCCGTGGTGACGGCCTGCGTGGACGCCCCCGTGAACCAGTAAATGATGGCGCCGCCGGTGATCAAGCCCAATAGAAACGGCGGGTACAGAATGGAAAGCTTCGTCAGCAGTTCCGGTTTCAGTCCGTCGGTCAACGCTAAGATGATCGAAAAGGTCATCGTCGTCGCGCCGACGACCGCAGTGCCGATCAGCACCGGTTTCGCGGTGGCCTTGAACGTATTCCCAGCGCCGTCGTTCTCTTCCAGTTGCTCTTTCGCTATTTCAAATTGCGGATCGAAGCCAAAGTCGCGCTTGATCTCCTGCTCAATTCCAGGCATTTGCTCGATGGTGGAGAGCTCATAGACGGATTGCGCATTGTCGGTGACCGGGCCATAAGAATCCACCGCAATCGTAACCGGACC
>JBBPYD010000028.1:0-16200 GCA_038200305.1 Bryobacterales bacterium | reverse complement strand
CGACCCGCCGACGGTCCTGGCGAACCGGTTCCAGCGCTTCTCGAATTCCGGAGAGTAATTACTGTACCCATCGCAGAAGTGTCGTGTGCACCATGCCAATGCCGCGTTCGCCCATCATGGCCACCAGATCGCGGTAGCTCAACTTGTAGCTGAGATACCAACGAACGCATAACACCACGATCTCCAGGTCGAAATGCCGACCTTTGAAAAGCTCCTCCAACGGTACGAATCGTGGCACCTGTCCATCATCGCTAACTTAGGCTGGCCGCTTTTGCACCAGAGCCGTGCAACGAGTTCGTGGGTTGGTAGGGGCAAATCTAAAACGTTGACTTGATTAAGTCCAGCGTGCTACCATCCCGGTTGCGGTGCGTGGTGTGCCTCCAGCAATCTCATCGTGTGGAATCATTACGATTTACATCTTGTTGACTGCGGCAGCGGGTCCCGTAGCGGCGCAAGACCCACATTTTTCACGTCAGGCTTTCCTCGATCGGTACTGCTCTTCCTGTCACAATCAGAAGTCGAAAGCGGCGGGGCTGGTGTTTGAGAATAGTGGATCCGAGTATCCCGATGCCGATCCGGGAGTATGGGAGAAAGTGATCCGCAGAGTAAATGCGGGCGAAATGCCTCCGGCCGGCATGCCGCGCCCGGACGCTGTAGCGCTGAATGAATTTTCGGCAGCCCTCCTGCAGGATCTGGATACGGGGGCCCGTAAGGCGCCCTACGCGGGCCGACCGGTGATCCGGCGGCTGAACAGGCTTGAGTACGCCCATGCGATTCGCGACCTGCTGGCTATCGATCTACCCGTTGCAGCGGAACTACCGCCGGATGGGATCGCGGCGGGGTTCGATAATATCGGCGACGCCCTGTCTATGTCGCCGCTGCTGCTGGAGCAGTATTTGAAAGTGGCGCGGCGGGTGAGCGTAGTGGCCGTGGGAGTGAGCGATCCGTCACCGGTGACGGAGATTTTTCCGGCGCCTGAAGCTCAGTCGAGCTGGCTGGGTCCGGGAATGCCGTTCGGCACGCGGGGCGGTATTCGCGTGCAATCTTATTTCCCGCATGATGGAGAGTACAGCTTAAGGGCCTTCATCGGAAGAGATCAACTACCGCATGCCGAGGGCGTCCGGTTCTTTCAGACGCGAGTGCAGGTAAAGGCCGGCTCTCACGTGGTGATCGCGACCTTCCCCGACGAGTTTGCCGAACGCGAGGGTCCGGTGCCGAATGTGGCTGGACTGGGCGGCCCGCCCCTCGGCGGACCTCTGGACACGCGCGGCTCCGCGATTCATCCGACCATTGAGTTTCGCGTGGATAACCGGCGCGTGAAGCTGTTCGAGATCGGGGGAATCAGCGTGGGCGAGGCCGCTTTCGCCGGACAACCGGGTCCGCCAACTTTGGACCGGGTAGAGGTTTCCGGACCTTACAATTCCGGCGCCGAGCAGGCTAAGAATTTTAGCGACACGCCCAGCCGGCGCAGGATTTTCATTTGCATGCCGAACGGTTCAGGCAATCAGGCTGTCTGCGCGGCGAAGATCGTCTCGAGCGTGGCGCGACGGGCCTTCCGGCGCGAGGTGAGCGCGGCGGATGTGCAGCCGTTTATAGCAGCGTACAGCGCATCCAGGCGCAAGCATGGCTTCGATGCCTCTGTCGCTACGGCTTTGCGGGACCTGTTGCTGGCGCCCGATTTTCTGTTCCGGCTGGAGTTTGATCCGCCAAATGCCGTGCCGGGGAGCGCTGAGAGGGTGTCCGATCAGGAACTGGCTTCCCGGCTGTCGTTCTTCCTGTGGAGCAGCATTCCAGACGACGAACTGCTGGATACGGTGCGCGATGGAAAGCTGCGGGATAAGGAAGTATTGCGCCATCAGCTTAAGCGCATGCTGGCCGACTCCAGAGCCGCCACACTGGCCGACAACTTTGCCGAGCAGTGGCTGGGGCTGCGCGCGTTGGCCGATGTCAAGCCGGACCATCAGCTCTATCCTGATTTCGATAGTGGACTGGTGGCCGATTTCGAGCAAGAGACGCGAATGTTCGTGCGCAGCATAATTCGCGAGAACCGGAGCATTCTGGATGTGATCGGCTCGGACTACAGCTATCTCAATGAGCGGCTGGCCCGCATTTACGGCATTCCCGGCGTGATCGGGCCCGGCTTCCGGCGGGTGACGCTGGCCGCGAATCCGGAGCGGGGCGGCCTGCTGGGTCAAGGCAGCATTCTGCTGTTGACGTCGCACACCACCAAGACGTCGCCGGTGCTGCGCGGCAAGTGGATTCTCGACAACCTTCTCAACTCGCCTCCACCACCGCCGCCTCCCGGCGTTCCTCCGCTCGATGAAAGTCCCGCGAACGGCCAGAAGCTGACTACCCGCCAGCAGGTGGAGCGGCACCGCAAGAGCGATGTGTGCGCCTCCTGTCATATGCGCATGGATCCTTTGGGATTCTCACTGGAGAACTTCGACGTAACCGGCAAATGGCGGACGCATGACGAAGGCGGGAAGATTGACGCGACCGGCAAGCTGCCGAACGGCGCCGTTGTTTCCGGCCCAGCGGGGCTGAAGGCTTTACTGCTCAGCCGTCCAGACGAATTCGTGAACGCGACAGTAACGCGCCTGCTGACTTATGCCCTGGGGCGGGAGTTGGACGCGCGGGATCAACCTACGATCCGGCAGATTATGCGGGACACGGAAGCGGGCCGCTATCGATTCGAAGACCTTATCACCGCTATTGTGAATAGCGTGCCTTTCCAGATGAGGCAAATTCAAGCCAAGCCGAAGAACCCGTCATGATTATCACTAAAAAACATCTTCCGCGCCGGACTTTTTTGCGGGGAGCGGGTACCGCGCTGGCCCTTCCGCTGCTGGACGCCATGATCCCAGCTCTGCAAGCAGAGCGGCTAACGGCGGCCGCCCCAGTGCGGCGGCTTGGCTTCGTGTTTTATACCTTGGGCGTGAATGAAGACAAGTGGCGGCCCACCGGCGAGGGCTCGAATTACCAGTGCAGCGAAGCGCTGGCGCCGCTCGCGCCGCACAAGGACAAGTTCGTGGTGATGAGCGGCCTGTCGTCCGACCCCGACCGCACCAAGGCCGGGTTTCACGACCGGGCGTTAGCCTCCTTCATGACCGGAGTGGAGCCAACCCGCGGTAAAGTTCACGTGGGCGTCTCGGTCGACCAGGTAGCGGCGCAGGCGCTGGGCCAGGAAACTCAGTTCGCTTCACTCGAATTCGCCACCGAATACAACAACGCATTAGGCGGCGTGTCGTTCAAGACCGCCGAGACACCCCTGCCGTTCGAGCCCAATCCGCGCCGGGTTTTTGAGCGGCTGTTCGGCGAGGGCGGCAAGATCGATCCCGCGGCTTCAGCCGAGCGCCGGGACGCCGACCGGAGCAGTCTGGATACGGTGACGGCCCGTATTACTGCACTGAAAGCGCGCCTGGGTCCCAGCGATCGTCGCAAGCTGGACGAGTATGTGCAGTCCATCCGCGACATTGAACGCCGGATCCAGGTGGCACTGAAAAAAAAGCCGGTCGATTTACCGGACGTGTCGCGGCCCGCAGGCATCCCGGACTCATGGCCCGAGCACGTGAAGATCATGTTCGATCTGCAAGCCTTGGCCCTGCAGGCGGATTTGACCCGGGTGTGGACGTTCATGATGGCGCGCGAAGCATCCTCGATGACCTTTCCGCACCTCGGGATTTCCATGGGCCACCATGAAATTTCGCATCACAACTTCGAGCCAGATAAACTCGCGGCGCTGGCCAAAATCAATGTCGACCAGTCCGGGCTATTCGCCTACTTTCTGAGCAAGCTGGACGGGCTGAAGGAAGGCAACTCAACGCTGCTGGATCATTCGCTGATCATGTACGGCAGCGATTTGAGCGTCCCGACCGTGCATAGCCAGCACGATTTGCCGATCCTGGTCGCGGGCGGCGCTTCCGGGCGCATTGCCGGCGGACGCTACATCAAATACCCCGGTGACACCACTCCGCTGACGAACCTGTATCTCACCATGCTCGATAAAGTGGGCGTGCCTACGGAGAAGCTGGGCGACAGCACCGGCAAACTGAATCGTCTGGAGGTATAAGCCATGCAGCGCTTAAGGGTCGTTTTCCTGGCCGCGCTTCTCAGCGTTCCTGTCGCCGCGCAAACGCTTATCGAAGCTGTGCAAAACGACGATCGCGCCTTGGTAACGGCGCTGCTGGGTAAGAAAGTGGACGTCAACGCGCGCGAGGACGACGGCGCGACGCCACTGGCGTGGGCAGCCGTCCGGTGCAATCTGGAGATCGCCACCGTTTTGCTGAAGGCCGGCGCAAACCCGAATTTGATGAACGAGCAGGGCATCGGCCCTCTGTACCTTGCAATTACCAACGGCTCGCCGGATATGGTTAGGCTGCTGCTGGAGAAGGGCGCTGACGCCAACGCGGCGCGGGAGAATGGCGAGACTCCGCTGATGACGTCGGCGCGACTGGGCCGGGTGGAGATGCTGAAGATGCTGCTGGACCGGCATGCGGATGTGAACGCGCGTGAGAAGAAATTCGGGCAGACCGCGCTGATGTGGGCCGCGGGCGACCCTGCCGCCGTACGCCTGCTGTTGGAACACGGCGCGGACGTGAAGGCGGTCTCGAAGGTTTGGGATATCACAGCCACTATCTATACGCCCACCACCAGCACGATCGGCAAGACAGGCATCCCATGGAACAACGATGGGATCTACACCAGCAAGCAGGGCGGCCAGAATGCGCTGCTGTTCGCCGTGCAGAAACACGATCTGGAATCCGCCCGGATTCTCCTGGACGCCGGCGTGGACGTGAACGCTCCTTCAGCCGACGGCACAACCCCGCTGCTTACGTCGCTGTACAAATGGGACCCGCTGGGGAAAGAGTTCGTGGGCGGCAAAGGGGCGCCCGCCCCCGCCGGCAGTTCCGCGCGGTTCGGGGCGGATCTGAAGCTGGCGCGGCTGCTGCTGGACCGCCGCGCGACGGTGAACGTGGCGGACGGCGCCGGCTACACGCCCTTGCACGGGGCCGCGCTGGCAGTGGCTACGATAACCACCATGGGACGGGACCGGTCGGCCTATGGCGGCGGCAGGGCCGTGCGTTCGAAAGCCGCGCGGCTGGCGGCAAGCAGCGATAAGTCGGCGATCCAACTGGAGGAAGCGCTCGCAATGGTAAAGCGCCTGCTCGAATTGGGGGCGGATCCGAACCGGCAAACCTTATATCCTACGTCGGGACCAGTGGGCGACGTGCGCATCAACCCAGCGCCACCGGGATCGTCGGCGTTCCATATCGCGGCGAATTCCGATTGTCTGGAACTGGTGAAGCTGCTCGCCGACAAGGGAGCGAATCCGAATCTTCTGCGCAAGGACGGCCATACGCCGTTTTCGGTGGCCGTGTTATCGACAGACTTGGCGGTGGTGAAGGAAATGGCCGCGCGCGGAGCCGACCTGGCGACGCGCTACAATCCGACGGATCATTTCGCGGATCCTGTGAAACCCATTTCCCTGCCGCGGCAGAACCAGACCATCATGCACATCGCCGCAGGTGCCGGAGCGCCGGAGGTGATCGACTTTCTACATTCGGCAGGGGTGCCTCTGGACGCGAAAAACTCTATGGGCGAAACGCCGCTGGATCTCGCGGATCATCAGGAACGCTATCGCGAAGCGCGCGCCCGCGAGGCTGCCGAAGACAAACCCGATCGCACGGTGAAGCGGGAGACCGCCACCACTGATGCCATCAAAAAGCTCCTGGGCACGCACGCACCGCCAGCGCGGCGCTCCCCGTACAGAATTAACCTCAGCCGTTCATGACGCGTTTGGGCATTGTGATAGACTGCCAAGTTCTCGATCTTTGGCAAGGAGAGTGTCCATGCAAAAAGTACGCTTCGCGTGCCGTCGTGCCGGGCGGGCGCTACCGTGACCATCAAGAATCAGGAAACGGGCGAAGGGCGCACGTTCACCACCGACGCCACGGGAAATTTCCGTTTCAATGCGGTCCCGCCGGGGACCTCCACGGTGAGTGCGACGTCTCCGTCGTTCAAGACCGCGGTGCTCTCTAATCTCACCGTTACCGTCAACACCGAAACACGCGCAGACATCAACATGCAGGTGGGCCAGGCTACCGACACGGTGAACGTTCAGATTATCGCGCTGCTGCTACAAACCGACACGGCCGCGCTGGGAACCGGGATCGACACGCGAACTGTGCATGAACTGCCGCTGAATGCCCGGAACTTCTTCGATCTGGTGGCCCTGACGCCTGGAGCGGTAAAAGTCGCGGGCGGCAGCAGCGTTATGGACGGACGCTCCATCCAGATCGGCGGGATGCGAAACACCTCCACTAACTCAACGCTGGACGGATCCGACTTCACCATATCCAACGTGTTCAACCCAGCCATCGCGCTCTCTCTGGACGCGCTGCAGGAGTTCAAGGTCCAGGTGAATTTCATGGACGCGTCCTACGGCCACGGCGCGGCCAGTATCGAACTGGTTACCAGGACCGGCACCAACCAATTTCACGGCGTAGCCTACGACTTCGGCCGCAACCGGGCCCTCAATGCGGGACAATTCTTCCGGCCCAAGAGCGGACCTCCGCGTTTCACTTACAACCAGTTCGGAGGCAATTTCGGCGGCCCAATCAAACATGACAAAATCTTTTTCTTCTCTAATTACGAGGGCCGGCGCGCCAGCAGCGGCGATATCCTGCAGGGAATTGTCCCGACCCCGGAGATGCTGAGTGGAGATTTCACGGGCAGCGGAAAGACGATCAGAGCCCCCTTCAACAACAACGCGCCTTTCCCGGGCAACATAATCCCGACCGACCGCTTCGATCCGGTTTCGAAGAATCTGATTCAGTACTTCCCGGTCCCCAACGTATCCCGGCCAGGCGCGAACTACCTGACAACGCCCAGCGACGTGGAACGCCGGGACCAGGTAACCATTCGCGGCAACTATCATCGCAATGACAAGCAGACGCTGTTCGGGCGCTACAGCTATGCCAACGACGACCTGGGCAATGCAGCCTATCTCAAGGGTCTTGGTGTTATCCGTCCGGACCAAACGCACTTCCTGGTGTTCGGGTTTACCGACCTACTTACGCCGAACCTGATCAGCGAGACACGGGCCTCCTTCACGCGCGCATTTCTCGCACGCGTCAGCGATGGGGACACCACGAGCACGAACCTCGCCGCGCAGGTTGGCTTGCAGAACCTGGCTGCGAAGCCCGGCCATTACACGCTGCCTAACATCGCGCTCAGTGGCTATTCTCCAGGCTCAGCGGCCGCCAGCAGCGGATTCGTGGGCTATGGGACGCACATCGTACAAAACGATCTGTACTACCGGCTGTCGGAGACCATGACGTGGGTGAAGGGCGCGCATAACATCAAGTTCGGCGCCGACGTGAACCGCCTGATGGTGCGCTACGACCAGGGCCAAAGTCAGAACGGAACCTTGAGCTTTGGCGGCACTTTTACCGGAGATCCGACGGCCGATTTTCTGCTCGGGATTACCTTGAGCGCGACGGGCGGCCTCGGAAGCCTGGGCAATTTCGGGGGCGTGGCCAAGTACGCCATCGGGACACAATACAACGCCTTTATCCAGGACGACTGGAAGGTGACGGACAAATTAACTCTGAACTTGGGTCTGCGGTATGAGATTTTCCAACAGTAGCGCGGGCGATTAGCGGATTTCGATCTGGCCAGCGGGCGGCAACTGCTTGCCGGAAGTTCCATCTATTATGTGCCGGGCCAAGGCTTGGTGCAAGGCAGCGGGCGGGCCTTGCTGCCTGAGCGCCCGCTGCATACGAACCCCAATGACTGGGCTCACAGGATCTGGTTGGCCTACCTTCTGGGAACGAGAACCACCATTCGCACGGGCGCGGGCATCTTCTACACGCTGAACACCGGCGGCACGGTGATAGGGCCGATGATGAGCGCGGCTCCGTTTTATATCGCAGCCAGCTTGACGTCGAGTTCCACGACGCCTCAACTGTTTGCTTCGAAGCTGTTCCCGTCGCCGAATCAAACCACGGCGGGCGTTACGTCGGACATCGATTTAAAGAAGAAGGACGGCTACGCTTACCAATACAACATGAGCGTACAGCGTGAACTAAGCCGCAGCCTGATGTTCGAAGCCGGCTACATAGGCAACAGCGCGCAGCGGCAGATCGGAACGCAGTTTGTGAATCAATTGCGATTGCCCGACGATCCGGCTCACCCGCTGCCGTTTGCGGCCCGCGATCCCTATCCGTTGCTGACGCCGGGCTTCCAGCAGGTCTCGAATTTTCAATGGTCTAACTACAACGCCGGGTACGCCAAACTCGAGCAGCGCCTGAGAGGAGGCTTGTCCTACACGGCTTCGTACACGTTCTCGAAATGCATTGATAGCGCCAGCGCGGGCGGCAATGGACAGAACATGTGTAACCGGCGGCTGGAGCGTGCGCTGTGCGATACGGACGTTCCGCACAACTTCACCGCGGGCTACGTCTTCGATCTGCCATTCGGCCACGGTCGCCACTACGATATCCCCAATCCCTTCCTGAACGGCTTTTTGGGCGGCTGAGAGATGAGTGGAATCACGGCCATGATCGCGGGCACTCCCTTAACGATCACCACCACGGGCGATATTGCGGAAGTCGGCACCGGGGGTCAGCGGGGCAACGCAACCGGTGTTAAGCCGAGCAAGCTGGACCCGCGGACCAATGGGCTAAAAGGCTTGACACTTCGGCTTATGCGGTCCCGGCCATCGGCAGTTTCGGCAATTTGAGCCGGAACACTCAGCGCGGCTTCGGCCTCAACAACTGGGATCCGGGCATCAATAAGAATTTCGCCATCAGTCCGCTGGGCGAAGCGGGCAGACTGCAGATTCGCGCGGAGTTCTTCAATGTCTGGAACCACACCCAGTTCAACGGAGTGGGCACGTCCGTGAACCAGCCCTCCACCTTCGGCATCGTTAATAGCACGCTGCCGGGCCGCATTCTTCAACTGGCAGCCAAACTCTACTTCTGATGCCGACTCGTAGAGGACTCTTGCGTGGTTCGGCACTGGCCTTGACCATGCCGCTTCTGGATTCCGTGCGCGCCGTGGCGGCGGAAGTGAAACGCGTCCGCATCACCGACGTGGAATCCTTTTCAATACGAATACCGGGCGGCGGCGGGCGCGATCAGATGCAGAACTTTGCATATGGCGTCAGCCGCGTTCACACCGATGCGGGAGTAACCGACACGGCGTTCCTGCCCTGCCCGGACGACCTTCTGCGGCGCTGGGTCAAACCCACGCTGCTGGGGCAGGACTTGTTCGCGATCGACAGGCACGTTGCCGCTCTGCAGGCTTTGCGTGGGGAATCCGGCGTGCAGAGCTGGTCCGGAGTGGAGCACGCAATGTGGGATGCGGTGGGCAGGATTGCGAACCGTCCCGTCGCCAAACTGCTGGGAGGAGCGCGAGATAAGCTACGCGTGTACCGGACAACGGTGTGGCCATACTCAGAAGCGGCGCTGGCGAGAAAGCCGTTGATCGAATCCGATCAGCAAGAGGTGGCCTATGACACCCAAGCCAAATTCGCGGCCCATTTGAAAGCGAGCGGCTTCACCGGCATGAAGATCCGGGCTTGGCGGCCCAAGCCCATGGACGACGTGGATGCGGTGGGCGCGATCCGCGCGGCGGTGGGTCCGGATTTCAAAATCATGCTGGATCGCACCGCGGTACGGCCCGGCTGGGTGTGGGACTATCCGACGGCGCTGGAGGTTTGCCGGGGCCTGGAGAAGCACGATGCCTACTGGGTAGAGGAGCCCTTCGACGGCCACGATATTTATGGGCCGGCGCGCTTGGCGGCGGAGGTGGACATTCTGATCACCGGCGGTGAACTTGGGAAGAGTACGTACGAGTTCCTGGAGTTCCTGGTGAATAAGACATACGACGTGCTTCAGCCCGACACGCGAATTTGCGGCGGGATCTGGATGGCGCGTAAGATCGCCGTTCTGGCGGAATCGTTTGGAGTGCCTTGCATCCAGCACGGGACCGCTTCGCTAGCGCTGGCAGGCTACATTCAAGCGGGATGCGCGATGAACAATTGCGGATGGCAGGAGATTATTGGCGGTCCGAACCTTCCGCAGGAGCAATGGGAGCCGGCCAGGAAACTGGTCCGTACACCGGATGTTTTCCGCATCGAGAATGGGTATATTTATCTTCCCGAACTGCCTGGGCTAGGGCTGGATCTGAATGAAGACGCCCTCAAGGAGTATCGGACCCGTGCCTAACTTGACCAGGAGGGGCCTGTTCGGATTGTGCGCCGGGTCAGCAGCAGTTCAGGCACTCGGCGCGGTCGTAAAACCGGTCCGAATCACCGATGTCGATCTGTTCCGCATTAACATCCCGGTAAGCGATGCGGAGGCGGCGGCAGGCCTAATGCATCAGTACGACGTGGCGAAAATCGTGACGGATGCCGGAGTCTCCGGGTATTCCTTTGCGGGCGCCCCCGCTCGTATGCTTCCGGCGGTTAAAGAGGTGCTGGTTGGCAAAGACCTTTTCAATGTCGATATGCAATTGCGGGAGGGGCTCGGCAATTGGGGCGGAGTTGAGCACGCGGTGTGGGACGCCATCGGCAAGATCTCCGGACAGCCGGTGTGCAAACTATTGGGCGCGCCTAAAGACCGGGTGACCGCCTATCTTACCTGCGTGTGGCGCGGCCCATCGGATCAGCAACAGGTCCCTTACCGCGATCAGGTTGAGATGGCGGTGAAGTTCAAGGGCATGAAGATACGCGTATGGCGGCCGAATCCCATGGACGACGTGGAAGTCTGCCGCTTAATTAAGCAGGCCACCGGCAAGGATTTCAAGCTCATGTTCGATCGGACCGCCCATGCTCCCATTACGGCGGGACAGCGGGTGTGGGATTTCGAGACTGGGCTGAAGGTGGCCAAGGGCCTGCAGAAGGCGGGCGCGTACTGGCTGGAGGAGCCGTTTGCACGCGAGGATTACGACACTCCCGCGAAGCTGGCTTCGATGGTGGATATTTTAATTACGGGCGGCGAAGGATACTCGAGCCTGGAACCGTACCGGCAATGCCTGCTGCATAAAACGTACGATATTCTTCAGCCGGACGGGCGGAACTCGGGCGGGATTTTCCGCTGCCGCCAAGTGGGCATTCTGGCTGCGTCGTTCCACGTGCCTTGCATTCTGCACGGCACCATGGGTCTGATGCTGGCGGGCTGGCTGCAGGCGACGCTGGCGATCGGCTCACCGCTGCAGGAAGTGGCGCTGATCACTCCGCCGCTGCTGCCGGAAGAACAATGGGCGCCCGGGTTGAAGGTCCTGAAGAGCAAGCACATGTTCCAATTTGATAATGGCGACCTGGTAGCGCCGCCATATCCGGGCATAGGTCTGGATGTGGATGAGGATGCACTGGCGAGGTACCGGGTGAAGGATTTACGTGACAAATAGGCGTGCGTTTTTGCGGACGGCCGGCTACGGCTCGGCCGGTCTGGTTCTATTCGGAAATCAGGAGCTTTTCAGCGCAACCGGGGCAACCGGCAAGCCGCTCCGAGGTATCTTCCCGATTGCTCAGACACCCTTTACCGAGGACGACAAACTGGATCTGGATGCCTTGACGGAGGAGGTGCGCTTCATCCACCGTGGAAAGGTTCACGGGTTCGTATGGCCTCAACTGGCTAGCGAATGGGAAACCCTGGCGGAGCGCGAGCGGCTGGACGGCGCCGAGGCGATCGCGGCCACGGGAAAGAAACTAAGGCCAGCCATCGTTCTGGGTGTGCAGGGACCCGACACGGCTGCCGCGGTGCGTTATGCGAAGCACGCCGAGAAAGTTGGGGCCGACGCAATCATTTCTCTTCCCCCGGGCAAAACCAAAGATCCCGCGGTTATCCTGGACTATTACAAAAAGGTCGGGAACGCGACCCAATTGCCGCTGTTCGTTCAGGCTGTGGGCGATATGAGCGTCGAATCCATTCTGGAGATGTATAAAGCCGTGCCCACTCTACGGTACGTAAAGGACGAAGCGGGGGCGCCGCTGATGCGCTTCGCCTCGCTGCACGGAGAAACGAAAGGCGCGTTGAAAGTATTCACCGGCGGGCACGGCAAGACGCTGATCGATGAGATGATGCGTGGCTTCTCTGGAACGATGCCCGCATCCTCGTTCGCTGATCTGTACGCTTCCGCCTGGAACCTGTGGCAAGAGGGCAAACAGAATGAGGCAGTGGCGGTCTTCGGGAACGCGGCGGTTCTGATCAATGAGATCAGCGTTTATCCCGAGGGCATGAAATACATCCTGTGTGAGCGGGGCGTCTTCAAGACGTGGCGGCTGCGCCAAGCGAGCGCTTTACCAAGCCTGGACGATGAAGCCAAACAAGTGATCCACCGCCTGCTAGGGATAATGAAACCCTATCTGACGGCATAGACTGCCGTTTTTTGACGCCCCTCAGAACGACCGTTCAGAAAAGGATGCGGCTCCGCAGTTCCAGCTTGCCGGGATCCACACCGGGCACAGCACGCAGTTGAGTGATGTTGGCAAAGGGCTGAACCTGCCGGCGCGCGACGATGGAGGCGGCCACGTCTTCTCCAATCCCGAGCACTCCGGCAAGCTCATCGGCCGGCGACGTATTGACGTTTACCAGGGTCAGGTTTTCGAAGAAATAGGCCGTTACCTGCGCCAGCTGCTCGTCGGTTCCGTTTGCGCCGCGCTTGGTCATGTCCGCAAAGACGTCGTTCCAACGGTCCCATGACCGGGGCTTGTTCAGGAATACCGCGATGGTATGACAGCGGCCGCAGACCGTCTGCACCGCTCTCAGATCCGGATTGCTATCCGCTGCTTGCGACGCTCCGGCCGAGAAAGCGAGCGATGCCACGGCCAGAACCCAGGCAAGGTTGACGCAGCATCTGTCCCGCCAGGGCCCGGCTTTCATTTCGCCTTCGCGGCCAGCGAGCGTCCGGCGTGCCGCGCCTCCACGGCGCTCGGAACTCCCTGTCCGAACTGGCTCACTGTCTTCACCAGCTTCCCGTTGGAGAAAGCCATCTCAAGGAACTTCTCGCTGTGCATGGTTTTTCCGTATTCATCCTTCAACTGGGCCAGGATCTTCTTGGTCGTCACGTCGACAACGTCGCCGGACGAAAGGAAGGCGTATTGCCCGTCGATTCCCATGGTGATCCAGTCGGCGGAGGCGGTGGTGGGGAAAGCCATCTTCAGCACAGGCCACTCTCCGGTATTGTCGAAGACCAGCACCGCGTAATTGATGTTGTCAACCACCCAGACCTCACTTTCATCCGGCGTGAGGGCTATACCGTGGCTGGGGCAGCCGTGTCCGAAAAAGTCCTGCGTCACGTCACCCCACTTCGCCTTCCACATCTCGGCCGGCGCTTCAATACGCTTGACGACCTCACCGGTCTTGACATCGGCGATTTCGAAACCGAGCAGGTTGTTGACGTTCGCGTAGACTCGCGTGGCGTCGTGGTTGATCACGAAGGGGCGCACATGGTCCGAGAAAGTGATGGTTTTCAGCGACTTCATGGAAGGGACATCGCCCACGGTCATCGTGACCCCATTGGGGGCCATGAACACCGTCTTGCCATCGGCGCTGAGTCCCATGTTGTGGGCGAACATGCTCTTGGGGGCCTGAATTTTGCCCTTCAGCTTCCCGCTCTGGGCATCGATCACATACCAGAAGTCCTTCAAGTCGGAACCCACCACCAGCGTCTTGCCGTCGGGCGTCACTTCCGGGCGCTCACAGCAAGTGCCCTCATACGTTTGTTCCCAGGCCTTCTGATCGGTACCGAGGTCGAAGGCCGCGAGGCGGCCCCGGGTCGCCAGGTAGATCATGTTGGTGGTCATGCTGGCGGCAACCCCCGAGACTTCCTCCGGACTGATGCTCGCGGGTACGTTCCAGGTGGGGATTCTCTTCACGAACTCGAACTTATTGTCGACATCCAGGACGACGATGCCCACGCCGTTCATTTCGGACGAGAACTGCCCGCCAGCCGAACCGCCCGGCACAGCTACATAGACGAGGCGCCTATCGCGCTTCCCGAATCCTTTTGCAACTTGAGGACCGCGGTCGCGCGGATCGGAGGACCCGCCTGGCCGGTAAGGCCGGTCGGGTCTGTTGACGGCATTCTCGATGCGGATTCCGTCGCGTGTCGTCTGCTGGGCCACAGTTGGCGGGATCGCGGCAACGGCCAGAGTGCAGGCAGCCGCGAAGAGTCGGTTGCGGAACAACATTCAAAAACCTCCAAAACTAGCGTTACTTTATATCTACTGGTTCGGACTGTCAAGCAGGACCGTCCGCAACACGGGACCGTCCGCAACCATCGCTGCAACATGAGAATGTCCATTTGGGCAAAGTAGAAATCTCCTATTGACAGAGCTGAGCCTGGCTGCGCTCGGGAGATGGCTCGATGCCATTTCTCTTCAGGATGTCTGCTATGATGCCGCGCGACAGCTGATGTCCCAGGTTGGACAGCGCTCCCCGAATGCGCAGGTAACCCCATTCCCGGTTTCCTTCGCCATACAGACAACCAAGGCTTGGATCTTCTTCGTTGTCGGTCGGACGGGACCACGCCGTGCACTACCGTCATACTTCTTGGCAATGAGCTTCCAATGCCAAGTCAGCAAGGTGTCGGGCGAGACAATGGCTGCCACGTCGGCCAGCAGCTTTCGTCCGAGCGGCTTCGCTTAAGTTGCCAAGCTGTGACGTTGGTCGTCAGTGAACCGAAGCCGAGGGCTCCCAAGCTGGGCGCGGAGGACTCGGTTCTCCTCGCGCAGATAATCATCGCGTGTTGTTGCCGTTGATTCATCCAGCCAGCGACAGAAATGAGTAGAAAGCGGAACGGGTCAAACGTCTTCACCATCTTCAGCAGCCTACCATCCGAGTCCGTGCTCTTCGCAGGCTCACCTGTGCTTTCAACCAGATCAGGTTTCTGGATACTACGCGAATCTCCTCTGGCGACATGACCTCTTTCACCCTCCGCCTTGCATGCCGGAGTGAAGAGCGCCGCTGCCGGATTCGAGTCCACCAGACCGTCGGCGAGGGCCGTCTTGAACACGTTGTTCAGGCCCCACCGGAGATGGTCCACAATACTGCGGGCTCTGGTGCAAAGTTCGTTACGCGGGCTGTGCGCTTCGGAGTTTTCGAAATCTTGGATCAAGCGGCCAACCGGCCGCGCATACCGGCTCCAGTGCTTCTCGAATTCCGGCACGTAGCGCTGCACCCAGCGCAAAATCGTTGCGTGCACCAGCAGGGCTCCCCGCTCTGCCATCATTTCCACGAGATCCCGTGTGCTCAGCTTGTACAGTTAATACCATCGACCGCACACAATGATGATTTCTTGATCGAACTGCCGACCCTTGAACAGATCGTCAACGGATGCCGCTGAGCTCATGCCCACGATTATCCGACACTCCGCGAGTTTGCATCAGAGCCTTCTCACATCCTTCCAGCCTACGCTCACCCCCGACCTTGAGCCGTACCCCCAAATAGGGGTTCAGCCAACCAGACGGAATCGCCTCACATTTCCGTGCCTAGGACTTTACTTGGCGAATCCTCAAAGGCTCCGGTGGTCAGGATCCTCCGTCGTTATGGTGCAAAGTGATTTCGCAACAGCTATGCGCCTAAAGATTGCGCCTGTTGGCTGCGCGAAAGCGACTCAGTTTCATCGCATCCTCCAAGGAGATTTAACTTCTGGTACCTCCTATACCGATCTGCCGCGGCTACTCTGACCTCCGGCTCGACCAGGACACTCGACTCCCAACATCTTGACATCGATCTTTGACATCGACTTCACGCTCTGCGAATGGAAATTCGTTGGCACGGACGACGCCAACTTTTTCTTTTAACGTAGCGCGAATGACAAAATATTGCTGCCGGATGCAACGGCTATATACTGACGCCCGTTCAGCATGTAAGTCATGGGGCAACCCCTCCAAGCTTGGTTTCCGTGGAAAGTCCATAACGTCCTTCCGGTCTTAGCGTTGACCGCGGCAAACCCGCCCCCGGTCTCGCCATAGAACACTAAGCCCCCGGCGGTGGTTAGGACGCCGGAATAGTTGGCCTCCTGCGGCCCTTGCTGTGGAATTTCCCAGACTGTCTCGCCTGTATGGATGTCGATCGCGCGTAGATATTTCAAACCGCTATCGTTCGGGTCGCGATACCCTTCGTAACCTCCGTCGTGAGATTGCCGGTAGATACTACAATCCTCGACCGACATCACATAGAAGAGCTT
>JBBPYD010000027.1:0-20349 GCA_038200305.1 Bryobacterales bacterium | reverse complement strand
TCCGGTACATCGCATGGAGGGAGAATTTGTTGACATTCACAAACCACCCCATCACCACAAAAACAGCCGCGAATCCGGCGAGCAGCAGCAGCAAGCCGCTCAAACTGGATGTCCGGAGCAACAGAAAATGTTGGCTCCAGCCTGTTCCAATTCCCAATGCGTCAATAAGCAGGTTAGTGGCGATTCCAATCAACAAAAGCATAAACAACACCAGCAGAGGAGCCGCCAACTTCGCGAGAATCGACAATAAAGTGACGCCTTTTGCGTTCTCCTCACGCTCTTTTCGTTCTTTGTCGCTGTACGGTGTCTTCTTACTCATGCCGAGGAGTATGGCGGCGAGCCCGCCAAGACCGCCGGCGGACCCAATTGCACTCTGTGCCATGGTGCCGGCCGAGAAGAACTTCGCGAGCCCATAGAAGATCAGTAAATTGAATACGGCGGTAAGCGTTGCACCTAACAAGACCCATCCACCGGCACGCGACCACCATTCGCGGTCCTCATCCGTACTGATAAAGCTGGTTAGCGCGATGTAGAAGCAAGCGGCTGTCAGCAGGATGAGAAGGATTGCGGGAATCGACCAGCATGCGTAAGCGAGTGGATCGAAGGTTCCATTAAGAAACGCCCTGTTCAAGAACAGCCACAGCGCCCCACCAAGAGCGCCGCTCGCCAGCACGGCGGTGAAATCGCCGAGTGCCCTCCATTGGGTGTAGAACTTCGAGCCGAAGAAAGAGGGCCAGTACCCAAACATATGCACGACGATTCCAAAGCCGAGAAAAAAGACCCACTCGAGCGTAGCGCCGTCCCAGGGGAAGAGCGCCGGCATCCAGTCTGGAATCGTCTTTCCTTGTGAAAGCAAGCCGGCCCACGAACACGAGAGGCAATAGGCGGCAGCGAACAAGGGCAGAACGCAGAAGATCAGAAACCATTTCTGGGTGTAGTTGCGATTATCGTTGCGCGGCAGTGCGCGCCTAGAATACAGGATGCTCAGGCATGCGAATACCGCCCCGGCCACCATTAGCGCTCCATTGCCTCCGCTCTGGGTGAAATGGAGCAGCGCCGCATAGTGAAGTCTTGGAACCAGCAGCAGGGCTGCGATCAGAGGCACCAAAATCAACCAGTTCAGCAGAATGTTTCGCGCCACAGTGCCAATCAGCGCCCATGAGTCGGCGGAAAAGAAACCGACCTTCGGACTCAAATAGTTGCTGAAAGCTCTGAGCTGGAGAATTTCGTTCGGTTCGGGGTCGATCAGATGTTCCGTTACGGCGTTGAGCGATTCCTGGACGCCGGCGGCGTTGCGGTTTCTGCGGGAAATCCAGGCGCTCAGCCAGCCTCCGATATAACCACCGCCGGAGACAGTGGAGAGATAGTCAAAGCTGGTTAGCTGCCCCCTGGCTGCTAATCCCTGGAGCACCCCAAGGCTGAAGGTGGCGCTGCGGATTCCTCCGCCAGAAAGGCAGAGCGCCGACAGTCTGTTCGGTTCGAGACGATGGACAGTTGCGTAGTGGTTTCGAAGAGCGGCAAGCCGGTCGAGTTGCGGCCCGGTAGGCGCAGCACCGCGCAGATTTTGAAGCTCCTCTTGCAGAATGCTGCATAGATCAAGAGATGGGGCAGGTGTGCTTGACGGGGTTTCCATGGCGATCGTTAGAAGCGTAACCGATTTTGGTGGTGGCTACAAGGATGTGAAACACGCCCAATGGCCTTTTGGTTCAAGCTGGCAGGGTGCTTAATGGCGCAAGCTATCATCGCCGCGTATGCTTGTATATCACCTCGCGGAAGAATAGCATCGATCAATATCTCTTTTGAACCGGAGTCAATCCTAAACAGAATTCTTAAGCCGCCGACGCGGATCTTTCGTTCATCTCCCCTCTTAACGAGATGATCGGATGCTTCGATAGGATTTGCGAGCGCTTCAAGCAGCTTTTCATGGATTCGCTTCCGGAGATCATCGTTCAGAAGAGGCGCTGCTCCATGGCCTCAAACTCTCCGCGCTGAAATTGACCATGGCCTTCCTCTATCGCCCTCAGGACTTCTGGGTCGATTGACATCTCAAGCGAATCAAGATAGTCCGCGATATTTTCTCCGCGAATACGAATCAATCCGAGAGGCGCGCTGGTAAGCGAGCGATTCGTCCAGCCTTTGCGTTTCGCGGCGTCCAATGAGATTTTCGATGGCCCTCAGGAGCTTGTGAAGTTGTGGAATTTGGGATTGGATAAACTCCTCAGTTAGGATTCCATCTGGCAATTCCGAAATAGCCTTTAGGCTATCGTTGAGTGACTTAAGATCCCGACTGGATCTCCAAATGCCGTTCAGAAGACCCCACAGGCCAAAATGTTGCTTGATTGCTTCGTGGGCGCGAAGCAATGCCGCCATGGACTCGTGATCTGATTTCCCATTGGTCAAGCGTTAGAATTGCGGTTGATGAATTCATGGACGGCTCCAGTCCTGGATACTAGTGTATCTATCGGGCGGAACACAAACACGGGTAGGGCCACTTTCACGTAGTATAATTATTCACAGCAGCGAATAATTAATCATCCATGTCTATCCCTGCCGGTATCGTTGGTTTTCGTGGTTACAGCGGCGCGGAATTGGTCCGCATTCTTGGCCGTCATTCCCGCGTGGAACCTGTCCTTCTGGAGCATCGGAGCGACTCCGGTGGTGAGCCATCGCCGCGCGGAGTAACCAGGCATCGCAAGCTGCCGTATTCGGCGGAAATGGTAAAGTCCGAAAAGCTTGCGGTGGTGTTTCTCGCCACGCCGCCCGAGGTTTCCATTGAAGTGACGCCGCCGCTGCTGGCTGCGGGCGCCAAAGTGATCGACTTGAGCGGCGCGTTCCGCTTGCGGACCCCTGAGAACTACAAAAAGTGGTACAAGACCGACCACGGAGAGCCCGCGCTGCTTGCGGAGGCGGCCTATGGATTGCCGGAATTCTGCCGCGAACGGATTAAATCCGCACGGCTGGTGTCGAATCCAGGATGCTATCCGACTGCCGCGAACCTAGCCATCCGGCCGCTGCTCGACGCCGGTATTATCGACCGGGGAGCGGGCGTTGTTTGCGATGCGAAATCGGGCGTTAGCGGAGCTGGCAGGAAGCCGAGTCAAAAAACCAGTTTCTGCGAAGTAACTGAGAATTTCTCGGCCTACTCGCTGCTGGACCATCGCCACGTTCCGGAAGTTCTGCAGAACTCCGGCCTCGCTGAGTCTGAGTTTAGCTTCATCGCGCAATTGCTCCCCATTGAGCGCGGCATCCTGGAGACCATCTACTTCCGTGCCGCGAGGGAGAGCAGCGCCGGGGAAATCCTTGAGATCTATGAGAAGTTTTACGACGGTGCGCCATTCGTTCGCTTCTACGATCCTGGCGTGGTGCCCGATCTGCGCGCGGTTCAACGGACCAATTTCTGCGACATCGGTATCAAGTTCGACGCCGCGACGGGCCGTGGGGTCATCGTCGCGGCGATTGACAATCTGGGAAAGGGCGCGGCTGGCCAGGCGGTCCAGAACATGAATCTGGTGCTCGGGTATCCGGAAGAGGAGGGTCTGCTTTGAAAATCCTGGTGAAGCTCGGTGGCACGCTGCTGGACTCTCCGGATTCCCGTGCGCGCCTCGCGTCAGAACTGAGTGTGATCCGGTGCTCCGGCGTTGAGATGGTGGTGGTGCATGGCGGGGGCAAACAGATGACCCGGTTTCTTGCGGAACGTGGAATCGAAAGCCGGTTTGTGGGCGGACTTCGAGTAACAACACCAGCCGTTGTGGACGCGGTGCTTAAAGTTTTGGCTGGAACCGTGAATCACGAGTTAGTGTCCGCTTTCGTGCAGGCGGGCAGCGATGCTGTCGGCCTTAGCGGGATTGACGCCTGTCTTATTGAGGCCGAACAGATGGACCCGGAGCTAGGCGCGGTCGGCCGCCCGGCGCGCGCGAATCCGGCGTTGCTCCGGTTACTGAGCAGCAACGGCTACTTGCCCGTTGTGGCGTGTGTTGCCGGCGATCGTAATGGCCATATTTACAACGTGAATGCCGACCAGATGGCGGTTGCCTGTGCTATTGGTTTTCAGGCTGACCAGTTGTATTTTCTGACGGATGTAGACGGAGTCCGCGGCACCGGCAATCAGGTAATCCCGTCGCTCACCCTCGCGGATTGCGAACAACTTATCGAAAACGGCGTGGCTACAGGCGGAATGCAGGCCAAACTGAACGCCGCCAGCGACGCTCTTCGAAGTGGCATTGGACAGGTGATCATTGCGCCAGGGGCTCTGGCAGGTGCTTGTGCACAATTGCTCGACGGTTCCCCGATCGGGACAAGGTTGAGCGGGGTGGCTCAACATGCGTAACGCCCTTGTAGTCGAACCCACGGAAGCGCCTTCAGAAATCGTAGGCTCTCTTACCATTCGAAAGGCATCCATGACCGACATTCACCCATTACTCGAATTAATTAACGGTTACGCCTCAAAAGGTATTATGCTGCCGCGAACTGAGTTTGAAATGTCGGAAAATATCCGGGATTTCACGCTGGTATTCTCCGTTGAGAGGATTGCCGGTTGTGGAGCACTGCACTTCTACAGCCCCACAGTTGGGGAAGTCCGCTCTCTGGCCGTTGATCCGGGCATTAAAGGCCGGGGGATCGGGCGGACACTGGTGCAGGCACTCGAAGAAGAGGCCCGGCAGTTCCACCTTCATTCCATATTTGCTTTCACTTACGAAGACGTATTCTTTACGCGCCTGGGCTTTTCCGAGGTCGAAAGGGGTGAACTTCCTCTCAAAACCTGGAAGGACTGCCTGCGTTGCCCAAAGTTCCAGTCCTGTGATGAAATCGCCATGGTCAAACACTTGGTCCCGCATCCCGCAACCCACACCGCGATACTGGAACGGGAGATGGCCGGTGTCGTTTTTCCCATCCTAGATACTAGGACAAACACTCACTAGTACAAATACTAGGTACTAGGGATATTACTAGGGGTTCCCATAAGAATTTCAGTTATTTCACCGAGACAAACCCTCCCTTAATCGCACTTGAGCAGAGTATACTTGGCTGAAAGCAGTTATTGTACCCTTGCGGGAAGGATTCCATGCGCGCGCAAACAGTTGACATTAAAGAATCAACCGGTCGAATTCTCTGCTGCACAATCTTCCGCCCCGGTGGAAAGAAATTGCTGGCTAAGGGGCACCTTCTGAACGATGACGATATCCGTCTACTGGAGACGGAAGGCCTCAACCAGGTTTGGGTGACCCAACTGGAAGAGGGAGAGGTTGGAGAAGACGAGGCCGTCTCAATGGTCGCTGGTGAAATGGGGTGCGGCTGCCTGGAAATCAGACTCGCGGCAGGGGGCCGCGCCAATCTCGTGGCCACGGAGGACTGCTGCGTCCTGGTGGACGACGAACTGCTGAAGCAGATCAATTGCACGGCCAGCGTAGCAATCGCGACGGCGCTGAACTTCGGATACGCCAAAGCCGGGCAGCGAATCGCGACGGTAAAGAGTGCACCGTTCGCGGTTGCTCAGAGCCAGCTGGAAGCGGTTGTGTCCATCCTGAAAGAACGCGGTCCAATCTTGCAAGCCAGACCTATTCGGAATCCTTCTGTCGCGGTCCTTTACTCAGACGCTTCCAGCGGCGACCGGGCCCGCCAGTTGTTTGAGAACATTATGCGGCAACGTCTGGAGAAATTCGGTTTGGCACCGAGTTTCACGCTTTCTTGCGTAGAAGATGAAATGGCGGTAGCAAAGTCGCTGCAACATCTGCACAAGATGAAACCGACCACCATTCTTGTCGCTTCGACCACGGCGCCGGCCGGTCCGGAAGATATCGTGGGGCGTGCCATGGCGCGAATTGGCTGTCATCTGGAGCGGTTTCTCGCTCCGGTTGAACCAGGGAACTTGCTGATGCTCAACTACAAAGACGATGTGCCGATTGTCTCCGCTCCAGGCTGCTTCCGATCCGCCAAACCAAATGTGGTAGATTTGATTCTTCCAGCTATGCTGGCGCGGTACCGAGTGTCCGGGTGGGAAGTTGCCTGCCTGGGTCATGGTGGACTTTTGGTGTAACGAAATCTCCTCCACTGCCATACGCCGCACCTCCGAGCGGCATATGGGTGCTCCTAGAGCCGGATGCGTTAACGCATCCGGCTATTTTTGCCTCGGGGGGGCAAAGCCCTGGCCGCGCGTATCACAGTTGGTTGAAGAGCTTGGGGGGGGGGCAAAGCCCTTGTTGGTTGAATATCTTGGGGGGGCAAAGCCCTTGACTTTAGATACCGTTGCGCTAAATGCTGTAATCTGATGATGAAAATCACCAAGGTCCAAGCGTTTCTCCTCTCCTATCCGTTCGAGCATCCCGTTCACCTCGCGTATTACGGAGGCGACCGGACCATCGTCAAGCGCGATGCGATGCTGATCCGGGTGGAAACGGATCAGGGTCTGGTTGGCTATGCACCCGGCCAAGCAACCGAATACGCCAGGGACACAATCGAAAATACAATCGGACCCTTTCTCACCGGGCGTGCCTGCGCGGACCCGGATGCGTTGCGGGTTTTGTTCATGCAGGGACCCGGCCGCAGTCATGAGATGACCAAGGTTTATAGCTCGGTGGAGATCGCGCTCTACGATCTGGTGGGACAGTCGCTCGGCGTTCCAATGAGCGAGCTGCTTGGCGGACGCGTTCGGGACCGTATCCGTCTTTACGGAAGCGCTGGAATGTATATGGCGCCCGAGAAGTACGCGGAAGAAGCGGCTGGCATTCATCAGCTTGGCTTCGCCGCCTACAAGATGCGGCCGGCTCTTGGTCCGGACAAAGACATTGAAACGGTCCGGCTGATGAGAGAAGCGGTGGGGGCCACGTTTAATTTGATGGTGGATGCCCACACTTGGTGGCGGATGGGCGACAAGAACTACGACGATGCAACGGTGGAGCGCCTTGCCAAGGAAATGGGAGCCTTTGACATCGAGTGGTTGGAAGAGCCGCTGCCGCCCGACGATCATGAAGCATACCGCCGGTTGAAGCAAGCGGGCTACGTTCCGCTTGCGAGCGGCGAGCATGAACCGAGCGACGACACCTTCCTCGATCTGATACTGACGAACAGCGTGGACTATGTGCAGATGGACATCGTGTGCCAGGGCGGGTATCCCAGCGCGCGGCGGATAATGCCGGAGATCGCGATGATGGGATCGCGTTTCGCTTTCCACAGTTGGGGTACGGAGCTGGAAGTCATCGCAGCCGCGCATCTGGGCGTTTGCTGGCCGGAAACCGTTGTCGAGTGGCTGGAATATCCAGTGTATTCCACACCCCGTTTGCAAACGATGTATCCATTCCCGCTCGCCTCGGAAATTCTGAAGAATCCGCTTGAGATTGAGCGGGGCGATTTGATTCTTTCGCGGAAACCCGGACTCGGGGTGGAAGTGAATGAGTCCGTTATCGACCGGTATCCTTGGATTCCAGGGCCTTGGTCCACCTTCACGCTGCATTCGCCGCCGACGACCTTCGCCGTCACTGGCGATCACACCGTACGCTGGACCGGGCGATAACGCCCATGTGGATCGCTGCGGGCAGCGCTCTCGCCTGCGCCTCGGCTGCGGTGGGCGCATATGGAGTGCGTGGGCGATCATCGTCGCTACTAGCCCCGTCGGTCTATCATGGTCCGCGAAACCGGCGCGCCATCGCGATCACGTTCGACGATGGACCCAGTCCAGCCACACCGAAGTTGCTGGAAATTTTGGAGAAAAATGGCGCAAAGGCGACGTTCTTCGAATGCGGCGTGAATACCCGCCGGATTCCGGACATCGCACGGGCGGTTTTGCAAGCTGGGCACGAGATTGGTAATCACACGGACACGCACCGGATGCCTCCGCTTCAGTCGAGCGAGGCCATTTTCCGGGAGATGAACCGCGCTCAGGAAGCGATTCGCGACGCGACAGGCGCCACACCAAAGCTGTTCCGAGCGCCCTATGGGGTGCGCTGGTTCGGAATGCGCCGGGCCCAGCAGCAGCTTGGATTGCTAGGTGTAATGTGGTCGGCCATCGGGCTCGACTGGAAGCTGGGAGGGCAAGCGGTTGCCCGGCGGCTGTTGGCGTCCGCGGAAAACGGAGCCATTTTCTGTCTCCACGATGGCAGGGAAACCTGCAACGCCCCTGACATTACCAGTACAATCGAGGCTGTCCGAGAGATGGTTCCTATTTTGCTGGACCGGGGATTTCATCTGGAAACCGTGAGTCAACTTTTATGTCCGACGATCTGATAACGCGCGTGATCCATGTGATCGCTACCACGCAGCACATTCCTGTGGAGACGATCAACCCAGACAGCACGTTCGAGCAATTGAAGATCGATTCCCTGGACGGAATTAACATTCTGTTCGCACTTGAGAATGAGTTTAATATCAGCATTCCGGACGAAGACGCAAAGAGTCTCCGAACAGTTCGTGAAATGGCGGCGGGCGTGGAGAAGCTGACTACCAGTGTCTGAACGCAGGGTGGTTGTCACGGGCATTGGCGTGATCTCCGCGCTGGGTCCGGATCGCGCGGCGTTCTGGGAAGCGCTGTCGCAGGGGCGCTCTGGTATCCGGCCGATGGAGTCGATCGACAGGCAACAGTTCCGGTTCCAGAACGGCGCTGAGGTGGCGGGGTACGACCCGAGGCAACACTTCGACGAGAGGCTGCTGGGCCTGACGGATCGCTTTGCGCAGTTCGCCATTGTAGCGGCTCGCGAGGCGGTAAAGCAGTCTGGAATCGAATTCGCGGAACCTACCCGGACTGCAATTGTGACCGGATCGTGCGTGGGCGGGCAAGGCGCAATGGACGACGCCTTTGTCGAGATGTACAAGAAGGGCCTGCCGCGCGTGAGCCCGATGATGATTCCGCGCGTGATGGCCAACTCCGGCGCCAGCCAGATCTCGATGGAGTTCGGCGTTACGGGACCGGCTTATACGGTTTCAACCGCATGTTCCTCCTCAAATCACGCCATTGGGCAGGCGTTTCACATGGTGCGGCACGGCCTGGTGGATTCCGCCATCGCGGGTGGGAGTGAAGCGGTGTTCAGCTTCGGCTTCTTGAAGGCATGGGAGGCGATGCGGGTGGTCTCACCCGATACGTGCCGGCCATTTTCAAAGGACCGCCGCGGGCTGATTTTGGGCGAGGGTGCGGCGATGCTGGTGCTGGAAACGCTGGACGCCGCGAGGGCGCGCGGCGCCTTGATGCTGGCAGAAATGGTGGGGTTCGGCATGTCGTCCGATGCACACCATATTACTCAGCCGTCATCCGATGGAGCGGCGCTGGCCATGGCCGCCGCGATGCGGGATGGCGGAATTGCGCGTGAGGCGGTTGGATACATCAACGCGCACGGAACGGGAACGGCTATCAACGACGTGACAGAAACGGCTGCCATCCGTAAGGCATTCGGCGCTCACGCGGATCGCATTGCCGTGAGCTCCACCAAGTCGATGCACGGACACGCCTTCGGTGCCGCAGGGGCAATTGAGGCTGCGGCAACGATCCTTGCGCTGGCTGCCGGTGTGATTCCGCCGACCGCGAATTTCACCGAGGCCGATCCGCAATGCGACCTGGACGTTGTTGTAAACGCCGCTCGCGTGGCGGGGGTCGAAATTGCGTTGTCGAACTCATTTGCGTTTGGCGGTTTGAATGCGGTGATCGCGTTCAAATCTCCAAGTGCCCTTTGAGTGTCTTTTAGACGATGCCGGATTTGGGGGGAAGGCTGACGGCTTTGCCCCAGAATTGGTAACAAGTCTGAATAACGTTCAAGAATTCATCCAGGCTGTTCGGTTTTCGGATGTAGCAGTTCGCTTTCAATTCATATGCTCTGCGCAGGTCCGCCGGATTGGCTGAACCGGAAAGGATGATTACCGGAATGCAATCCAGATCCCCGTTTGCTTTTATTTCGGCCAGCACCTCTAAACCGGATTTTCTGGGGAGATTCAGGTCCAGCAGGATCAGGTCGGGAAGGGTTGAATTCTGAAAACCGCCTTCACGGCGCAGAAATGAGAGCGCTTCGTCGCCATCGTACAACAACTGTGCCGCGCTTTTGAGGCCGGCATCGCGGAATGCTTCAGCGATCAGGCGGGCATCGGCCGGGTTGCTATCGACGATCAGAATATCTAGCAGTTCCGATGCCTGGGGCTGAATGTCCATCATCCTCCGAAACGGTATGGTAGGGACGGGCAGATTCGAACTGCCGACCTGTCGCTTAGGAGGCGGCCGCTCTATCCATCTGAGCTACGTCCCCACACCATCCACATTGTATCGCCTCAAGCCTTTGCGTCCAATATCGGTGCGATATTGCATTCCTTCAAAATGGATCTGGTGTACTGCCTGGTATGTGATGCGGATGGCTTCGGCGAGGGTAGGACCCGATGCCGTTACGCCGAGTACCCGGCCGCCCGCGGTCTCAAGGCCGTGTGGGCCGATCTGTGTTCCGGCGTGGAAAACGACCGCGTTAGCCCGATCAATTCCGTGAATGGAATCGCCGGTGCGCACTGTGCCGGGGTATCCCTGGGCAGCCAGAACGACGCAAACGCTGGGGTCTTGTTTCCACCGGATGGCAACACCCGTGAGATCACCGCGCGCGCCGGCATGGAGAATTTCGGCAAAGCCGCTGTCCATCCGGTGCATGAGCGCCTGCGCTTCCGGGTCTCCCAAACGTGCGTTGAACTCCAGGACGCGGGGACCGTCCGGCGTCATCATCAGGCCGGCGTAGAGGAACCCGGTGAACGGCACCCCTTCGGCGGACATGGTGGAGATGGCGGGCTGAATGACCGTGTCCATGATTTCGCCGGTTTGCGCGGTGGTCAGGATGCGGGAATCACAATATGCGCCCATCCCGCCGGTGTTCGGACCCTTGTCGCCATCGTAGGCCGCTTTGTGGTCTTGCGTGGACTGGAGTGGCAACGCCATATGGCCGTCGCTAAGAACGATGAAGCTGACTTCTTCCCCCACCAGGAACTCTTCGACGATTACCTTCGCGTCGGGTCCGGACAGTAACAAAGGAAGAGCAGCTTCCGCTTCTACTTGCGTGTGAGCGATTACGACGCCCTTGCCCGCGGCGAGACCGTCTGCTTTCAGAACGACCGGGAGTGCGAAGTGACGCAAGGCGGCCCGGGCATCTTCCATGTTGGTTACCGTGATGAACCGGGCTGTGGGGATGCCGGCGCGCAGCATGAACTGCTTGCTGAAAGATTTGCTGCCTTCCAGTTGCGCTGCCGCAGCGGTGGGGCCGAAGATGAGACGGCCTTTGCTACGGAAGAGATCGACGACTCCGGCAACCAGTGGAACTTCGGGACCGACTATCGTGAGATCGACACCGTGCTGTTCGGCCGCGTGTAGATAGGCGGCAACGTTGGTGGCCGGGATGCATTCGGCAAGGGTGGCTATGCCGGGATTGCCGGGTGTGGCGATCATTCCGGTGACTTGCGGGCTTTGGGCGAGACGCCAGGCCAGGGCATGCTCCCGGCCTCCGCTTCCGATGATCTGTATTTTCAAGTGGTGCTCCAGTGAGTGCTCGACGGAAAAGGGTGTGCCAATTGATAGAATAAGGGAAAGTCTCCCTCCACATGCAAAGCCGTTATGACGTGATCGTGATTGGCGCCGGCCACGCCGGATGCGAAGCCGCCCGGGCTTCGGCGCGCATGGGTTTGCGTACGGCCATGATCACGATGAATATCGACCTGATCGCGCAGATGTCCTGCAATCCGGCTGTCGGCGGAATCGCGAAGGGCCATCTGGTGCGCGAGGTGGATGCACTGGGCGGCGTGATGGGCGAAGTCACGGACGCCGTGGGCATTCAGTTCCGCCTGCTGAATACGAGCCGGGGTCCGGCGGTCTGGTCGCCGAGGGCGCAGTGCGACAAGAAACAGTACCGGGTCCACATGAAAGAGGTTCTGGAACGCGAACCGAATCTGCGGATCTTGCAGGCAGAGGTAGGTTCGCTGATTCTGGATCGCGATCCGGTTCGGGCGCGTGGCGTACTGCTGCGTGATGGCCGGACGGTGCTGAGCGACGCCGTGGTGGTGACAACTGGGACCTTTCTGAACGGTCTCGCGCATGTCGGCGAGATGAAATACAGTTGCGGGCGGAATGGGGAGGCGCCTTCGCAACTGTTGGGCGATCAACTCCGATCGCTCGGATTGCAATGGACCCGCCTGAAAACAGGTACGCCCCCGCGGCTGGATGCCCGCAGCATCGATTGGAGCCAGTTTGAAGCGCAAGAGGGCGACCGGGAGCCTACTCCTTTTTCATTTTTAACCGCTAAAATCGACCGTGAACAAATCAAGTGTTATATATCTTACACTACGGAGGCAACGCGGCGGATTTTACAAGAGAGTATAGCGCGATCTCCTTTGTATAGTGGGCAGATTGAAGGCGTGGGGCCTCGGTACTGTCCCTCGATTGAGGATAAAATCGTCAAGTTTCCGGACCGGGCCCGGCATCAGATCTTTCTGGAGCCAGAAGGAGTAGATACCAATGAGATTTACGTAAACGGGATGTCGACGAGCATGCCGATTGATGTGCAGTCGGCGATGATTGCTTCTATTCCAGGACTTGAGAACGCGGAGATGATCCGGCCGGGATACGCGATTGAGTATGATGCGATCGACCCGCGGGAACTGAACCATACTCTGGAGGTGAAGTCGATTCCGCGGCTTTTCCTGGCTGGCCAGATCAACGGCACGTCCGGTTACGAAGAAGCCGCTTGCCAGGGGTTGATTGCTGGGATCAATGCAGCGTGCAGCGTAAGCGCGCGGGAGCCTGTGGTGATTAGCCGGACGGAAGGGTACACCGGCATTCTGATTGACGATCTGGTCAGCAAGGGTGCCGACGAGCCGTATCGCATGTTCACCTCGCGGGCGGAATTCCGGCTGCATCTGCGGATTGATAATGCGGATGAACGGCTTACACCAATTGGACGGCGGGCCGGGCTGGTTTCCGACGAGCGCTGGAGTGTGTATCTTCGAAAGCAGGCGCAGAAGGAGGCGCTACGCAGGCTTTTCGCCGAAACGCGGGTTGTGCCGGGCAAGTTTGAGAACGTGAGCCTGTCTGCCGATGACCGGCCTACTGTCGCTCAGTGGCTAAAGCGTCCAGAGGCTCAGGCGGCGCAAATCCGCGCCTGGATTACCGGGCAACTGGGAGAAGAGCCGGTGGGCGGGGTACTGACAACCGTCGAGACGGAGACCAAGTACGAAGGGTATATTCAGCAGCAGGAACGGCAAATTTCCCGGATGCGGGATTCGGAGCGGAGACGGATTCCGGATGAATTTTCATTTGCGGGAATTCCGGGGCTTTCGCGAGAGATCCAGGAGAAGCTGGAGCGGGTTCGTCCGGAGACGCTGGGACAAGCAGGACGGATTCCGGGGATTACTCCAGCTGCGGTTGCGGTTCTGGATGTTTACCTGAGTATTGCCCGCCCGGTTGCCTGATCCCGAAGCTGTCTAGCGTTCCACGTGGAACGTCACCTTTTGGTGCCGGTCTCCGGCAACTTCTAAGGAACGCACTTACAAAGTATGCACGAACCGGTCAAAGACTTTCAGGTATTGCAACGCCTCGCAGACGGTCAACTCCCCTGAAACCAAGGTACAATCGACAATTTCAGATGACTGCCGTCGGTGATCGAGCGGGATTCGGTTGAGGCGGACCTCGCGGGCCTTATCCTCGCAGCACAACCGCCCGGCATCCGGCAATCGCGGTGAAATCTACAACTTGCTGGCGATCTTTACAGTGGCATACCGACAATTTGCAGTTGCAAGTTCATTCACGGAACCCTCCATGTATTGTTGTTCCACGTGGAACATACGTCACAAAGGATAAAACTCTCCTCTCCCCCAAACTACGCTACAATCACCAGCAATGGGCAAGACAATCGCCATCGCCAACCAAAAGGGCGGCGTCGGCAAAACCACGACCGCGATCAATCTAAGTGCATCGCTGGCCTCGAACGATCTACGGGTGCTATTGATAGATTCGGACCCACAGGGAAACGCGACCACCGGACTGGGGGTGGATAAGTCGGGAGACAAGCCCACCATCTACGATGTCCTGTTCAGCGATTTGCCGGTTTCCCAGGTGATCGTGAAGACCGAATTCGAGGGACTCAGCATGGTTCCGGCCAACAAGAACCTGGTGGCTGCGAACTTGGAACTTGTCGATATGCCGGGGCGGGAAACAATCCTTCGGCGGAAACTCGATGAAATCCGGAATCAATACCACTACATTCTGATCGATTGCCCTCCTGCACTCGATCTCCTTACGCTGAATGCCATGGTGGCTGCCGATTCCGTGCTGGTTCCGATTCAATGTGAGTTCTTCGCTCTAGAAGGAATCTCGCAATTAATCGACACGGTGGATAGGATTCGGGAGTCATTTTCGCACGATTTGAAGATCGAGGGCATTCTGCTCACTATGTACGATGATAGGACCAATCTCACCAAGCAGGTTGCGGACGACCTAAAGGAATTTTTCAAGGACGAGATCTTTAAGACGGTGATCCCACGCAGCGTCCGGCTGGCAGAAGCCCCCAGCTACGGGCAACCTATCCTCCAATACGACGTCCGGTCCAAAGGATCGGAGAGCTACGTTAAATTAGCAAAGGAGATCCTGGCAAATGAGCAAAAGTTCCGAACTTCCTCGCAGAGCACTGGGTAAAGGGTTGTCCGCGTTGTTGCCCACCCGGCAACCGATGAAGACTGAATCGGCGGCACAGGCGGCAGCTGCTGCTCCGGCACTCGAACCCTTGCCAACCGGAATGACGCAGGTGGACATCGGCCTGATCGACCCCAATCCTCTACAGCCTCGGTCGGTTTTTCAACCTGAGCGGCTTGCCGAACTCGCGCAATCCATTCGTGCCAACGGAATTATTCAACCTCTGGTCGTGCAGAAGAAAGGAAACCGTTACATGTTGGTAGCGGGCGAGCGCCGCTGGCGGGCGGCGCGAATGGCGGAGCTTCAGGAAGTGCCCGTTGTGATCCAGGAATTTGCCGACGACCGGATCTTGGAAATAGCTCTTATCGAAAACATTCAACGCGAAGATCTGAACCCGATTGAAGTTGCACAGGCCCTGGACAGACTGGCGCGGGATCTCAGTCTTAGCCATGAACAAATTGGCCAGAGGACAGGAAAGGACCGGACGACGGTGACAAATCTTCTCCGTTTGCTTCGGTTGCCTCAAGGAATTCAGTTGCTTGTGGCCGAACAGCGTCTTTCCATGGGTCACGCGCGCGCAATTCTGGGTTTGCCCACCGAAGATGTCCAAACCGAAGCCGCCGAGAAAGCCGCGTCGCAGGGAATGTCGGTCCGGCAGGTAGAACGCATGGTGCAGCAGATATTGACCAAGCGTGAGGCTCCCGAACCGACGCCCGTTTTATCCGATCCAAACGTGAATGCCGCGACTCGCGAGCTGGAAAATGTGTTGGGAACCAGGGTAAGAATCGTTGCGCAAACAGCCCAGCGCGGCCGGATCGAAATTGAATACTATTCGTCCGAAGATCTCGACCGGCTGTATAACCTGATTATCGGGGAGAACAACTAAGTGGTGCCGGCGGGAGGAATTGAACCTCCGACCTACGGATTATGAGACCGTCGCTCTAACCCCTGAGCTACACCGGCGCACTTACCAGCGTAGTAATTGCCGCTCTTTTTGTCAATTTAGCCCTTGACAGGATATTAAGATTGGCTCATAATTTTTGGTAGGAGATAGTTGATATTGGCTATCTTCAGCCTCAATTACTTGGAGGTGTTAAATAACTAACGATCACCTTGAGGGTAACTTCCGGTTTGCACTTGGCGCTTTGACTTCGGCCAATGCCGTTGATTGCCTCTAATCAGGCATGAGGCTTACGGGATGAAGACACCTGTGGCCTAAGGTCAATCGAGTCCAATCTGGTTCTGGCGGTTACCCTTCTCCTTTCCCCCCGCGTCGATTGACAGTACCGCTTCCGTTCACTACAGTTCGTATTAGTGCTCTTCCTCTACATGAAAGGCGGCCGGATGTGAGCGTGGTCGAGTTCCAAAGTGTTTCCAAGTGCTATCCGGTATATACTAAACCGACCGACCGATTAAAAGAGCTTGCTACTTTTAATCGCACCTCTTTCCACACCGATTTTTGGGCGTTGCGCGATCTTACTTTTTCCATTGAGCGCGGAGAGACTTTTTGCGTCATTGGTGAAAACGGATCGGGCAAAAGTACGTTGCTTCAACTAGTTGCAGGTATTCTCCAACCGGCCAGCGGTCATGTACAGGTGTATGGACGCGTGGCGGCACTGCTTGAACTCGGATCTGGATTCAACCCAGAATTCACGGGCCGAGACAATGTTTACCTCAACGCGTCTATTCTGGGATTGTCCTCAAAAGAAATTGATGCGAGATATAAGGACATTGAGGCCTTCGCGGAAATTGGACCCTTTATCAATCAGCCGGTCAAGACCTACTCCAGCGGCATGACGGTCCGATTGGCGTTTGCCGTGGCGATCCATGTAGACCCGGAGATTCTGCTGGTGGATGAAGCGCTCGCGGTGGGCGATATCTATTTCCGGCAACGCTGCATGCGCAAGGTCCATGAATTGCGGTCGCGCGGAGTGACTATCCTCTTCGTCTCCCATGCTATCGGCGATGTTAAAGCCATTGGAGACCGTTGCCTTTGGTTGGACAAGGGCCGGATGAGGGAATTTGGAGATACTGAATCGGTAGTTGTGAAGTATTTGGCGGCAATGACTGTGAAGGATTCCGCGTATTTGGAATATACTCACACACCGGCGCTTCTCCCTACAGCAGCCGCCGAACCGGCCGGGCCGCCGGAGTTAATGACGCGCATCCCCAACGTGGACCATCGCCATGGAGACCGGCGGGCGGAAGTGATCGGTATCGGCATCTTTGACCCGTACGGGCGGGAGCTGCACCTATTGGAACCGGGCACAAAAATCGTGGTGCGCATCTCAGTGCAAGCCAATGAGGAGTTGCCGGTGCCAAATGTCGGGTTCATGCTGCGCAATCACCTGGGTATCGATTTTGCCGGAACCAACACTACACGCGAAGGCTACGGTATCGCGCCGATGCGCGCGGGAGAAACCCGTACCGTGGATTTTCACATCGACCTTCCCGATCTGTATCCAGCATCCTTTTCATTTTCTCCGGCGATTGCGAATGGAACACTGCATTCCTACAGCATGTGCGATTGGATCGACAATGCGATCACGCTCCAGATGGGGCATGGCGACGCGCAGGTGTACGGCTATCTCCATTTGCCGTGCCGTGTGGAGATCAATGCGCGCCTGATAGAACAGCAAACCAGCACGGAAGCCGGGGCCGCCTGACCGCATGGGGAGTGAGTTTACCGGCGAGCGCGTGATTCCTAACCGGGTGGACCCGAATCTTTGGAATGAACACATGGCCCGGTACGCGTTTGCATCCCGGCTTTCCCACAATCGCAGAGTTTTAGATCTTGGCTGCGGCAGCGGATATGGAGCGGCGGAGCTCGGTTGCACGGCATTGTCGGTAACCGGTATCGATGTCGCGGCGGAGGCTCTCGCCTATGCATGTGCCGAATATCCACGGCGCAACCTCTCATGGGTGCAAGCTTCCTGTGCGGCCTTGCCAGTCCGCGACGCCTCTTACGATCTGGTGGTTGCGTTTGAAGTGATCGAGCACCTTACCGATTGGGCTAAGCTACTCGAAGAGGCTCGCCGGGTGCTTGCGCCAGGCGGACAGTTCATCGTTTCCACACCAAACAAGAGCTATTACGCGGAGAGCCGCAAACTGGTTGGATCTAATCCGTTTCACGAGCACGAATTCGAGTATGACGAGTTTCGCGATGCATTAGGACAAGTGTTCCCGCACGTGTCGCTGTTCCTGGAAGATCACACGGAGGGCCTGCTGTTCAAGGCTGTGGCGGCACCTGGATCCGCTGAAGTGAGAATGGAAGGGCACGGCGCGCCTCCTCAGGATTCGAATTTCTTCATTGCCGTTTGCGCAATGACGCGACAAACGGAATCCCCTGGCTTTGTGTACCTGCCCAGCTCCGCGAACCTGTTGAAGGAGCGGGGCGTCCATATTCAACGCCTGGAATCCGAGTTGCAAACCAAAGATGCGTGGCTCGCGGAATCCCGCGCCGAACATCAGCGGCTGGTGGAGATGTTTCGTGAGCAGACCACTCAACTACAACAGCGCAACGCTTGGGCACAGGAATTGGATAGCAAGCTGATTGCGGCGGGACAGCGCATCGAGCAACTGCAGCGCGAAAACGCGGCCGACCGGGCAGGGGCAGAGGAAACGGTGTCCGCGTATGCGGCAAAGGTGGCGGAACTCGAAGCCGATGTCCAGCGGAGCACTGAGTGGGCGCTCGGCATCGACCGGCAACTGAATGCAAAATGCGCGGAGCTCGCCGAGTGCGTCGACGTGCTTCATGAAACAGAACGAACGCTCGAAGAGCGCACCGCGTGGGCGTTGCGGCTTGACCAGGAACATCAAAAGCTTGCTGCCGCGCTCAACAGGATCCACGCGTCGCGCTGGGTCCGTTTTGGCCGCACGTTCGGGGTTGGTCCGGAGCTCCAGGACCAATAGATGGCTCTGCTAAGCCGCTTGCTGGCGGCATTTCCGCTACTGCTTCTTTCGCCGTTCGTAATGCTGTTGAGCATCTGCGCTCTGGCTGTGACGGACCTGCTGTGGAAGCTTTTCGGCAAGCACGTTGCGGATGATGCAAAGGCCGCGCCTAACCGCGCCGCCAGCGTTGTTATTCCCAATTGGAATGGACGCGACCTGCTGGAAAAGTATCTGCCGTCCATTATGGAGGCCCTTTCGGCAAATCCGGACAATGAGATTGTCGTGGTGGACAACGGCTCTACAGATGGGAGCGCCAGCTTCGTGCGCGAGCGCTTTCCGCAAGCCACGCTGATCGCTCTGCCGGAGAATCTCGGATTCGGGGGAGGGTCCAACGTTGGATTCCGCGCGGCCCGAAATAATATCGCGGTATTGCTGAACAGCGATATGCGAGTTGCCTCCGACTTCCTGCAACCGCTACTGAACGGATTCAGCGATGAAAAAGTCTTCGCGGTTTCGTGCCAGATTTTCTTTAGCGATCCCGGAAAGTTGCGCGAAGAGACCGGGTTGACTCAGGCCTGGTGGGAAAACGGGCGGCTGCGTGTGCGGCATCGCATCGATGAAAAGATCGCTGGCGCATATCCATGCTTTTACGGAGGCGGCGGATCGTGCGCGTTCGATCGCGGCAAGTTTTTCGAGCTTGGCGGATTCGATCCCTTACTGGCGCCGTTCTACCTGGAAGACACCGATCTCGGCTACATGGCCTGGAAGCGCGGATGGAAAGTATTGTATGAGCCGCGCAGCGTGGTGTATCACGAACATCGTGGAACTATTGGGAAGAAGTTTTCGCCGGACTACATTCAGCGCACTCTGAAGAAGAATTTCGTTCTGTTTTGCTGGAAGAACATTCATGAGTGGCCGCGCCTGGCGCCCCACTTCTTTTTCTCTTACGCGGAAGCGGTGCTGAGCGTCCTGTTCGGCGATTCGCCACAGCGCACGAATTTTCGCGGCATCTGGCGGGCTTTTCTGCAACTCGGCCAGGCTTGCAATTCCAGGTGGCACGCACGATCGCTTGCCTCTATCTCCGATACAGAGGCGTTCCTGCGTCCGATGGGCGGCTACTTCCGCGACCGGTTTTACAAGCTGCCGGCCAATCCGGAGAGGCTGCAGGTATTGTTTGTTTCTCCTTATCCGATCTGCCCTCCCATCCATGGCGGTGGTGTTTTCATGCACCAGACCTCTATGGAGCTGTCAAAGATCTGCGATCTTCACCTGATTACGCTTTTGGATTATCCAAACGAACGGCAAGCCCATGAGGAACTGGCCTCGCAGTGTGCGTCGGCTGAATTCATGCCGCGGATGAAGGGTTCGTCCAATACATTCGCGTCCATTTCACCCCACGCTATTTGCGAGTTCAACAATGACGATCTCGCGTGGCTTATTCACAGGCAGATCTATACGAAGCAGATCGACGTGCTGCAACTGGAGTATCTGACCATGGGTCAGTATGCGGGGGCTTACCGGCAAATTCCCTCCATCCTGTTCGAGCACGATATCTACTTCCAGTCGATTGGGCGCCAGCTTCCGAATATGAAGGGGGCAGTGCGAAAGCTGAAAGCCCGGCTGGAATATTTGCGGGCGCTGCGATATGAGCTTGGCTTGCTTCCGGCTGTGGATCGAGTGCAGGTATGCAGCAGCGACAATCGCAGGCATCTGCTCTCGTTTCTTCCTGAGCTGAGGGGCCGCATAGACGACGATCTTCGCGCCGGTATCGACACGGTCCGGTATGATTTCCGGCCCAGCGGACGCGTGCCCGCCACCATGTTGTTCCTCGGCAG
>JBBPYD010000026.1:0-4518 GCA_038200305.1 Bryobacterales bacterium | reverse complement strand
TGCAGGTACTCGCTCCTCCGGCGAAACATAACTGAACATCGTGCTTTGTTGGGTGTCGTGGCCGCGCATAGCTTGAAACATTAAGACGCAAATCTGTTCCAGAGCGTAACACCTTCGGCAAGCCTTTTTTCAGCATCCTGGTAGAGCTTCAAGAAAACGTCGAAATCGTCGCCGGTTCTTCTGATCAGCTTTGAATCGAGCACGTCCGGCTTGTAGATCGCTTTGTAGTTGTTATAGTCCTGCTTCAAGTCGCGAACCTTCGCCAGCGTCGCGCCCGGCAGAAATACACCTCCCAGCCAGTGATGGACCAGCGCATGTGGAACGTGAATTTCGTTGCCGTTCTCCAGGGTTCTGTATTCTTCGGTGACGATGGAATCGTGCGCTTTGTTCCCCAGCACCAGGAAGTGCCCGTTCCGCAACTCGCCATCCATCCGCTGTTCGGTCAACTGAGTGTAATGGCCGAATGCGGCCCTGGTTTCAGGACGCAATTGCGCCCTGGTCAGATTTGGCCTTACGGTCGCCAGGACCGCGAAAAGGGTAAGAACGGTGATGGATGGCATTCAATATAAGGACGTACAGATTCAGGATGGCAGCACAACATTTTAAGTGCAACCGTTAGGGTGCGAACGGTATCATAAAACCTGATGGTCCATCAGGATACAGTGGACGGCCTGCCGGTAGCGCTCTCAAAGCTGGACGAACTCGAACACGCGCTCGGCACGGCCATTCGCGGTAAGGCCGAGGTCTTGCGTCTCTCGCTGGTGTGCCTGCTGGCGAAGGGGCATCTGCTGATTGAGGATGTGCCGGGGGTAGGGAAGACTACCCTGGCCCACGCGCTGGCCCGCTCAGTGGATTCCAACTTTCACCGGCTTCAATTCACAAGCGATATGCTGCCGAGTGACGTGCTTGGCGTCACCATCTACAACGCCCACACCGAATCCTTTGAGTTCAAACAGGGACCGGTGTTCACCAACTTCCTTTTGGCGGATGAGATCAACCGCGCCACCCCCAAAACGCAGTCGGCTCTGCTTGAGGCCATGAACGACTTGCAGATTACGGTGGATGGACGGTCGTATCCGCTGGCCGAACCGTTTCTAGTGGTTGCCACTCAGAATCCGGTAGAGCATCATGGCACTTATCCCCTACCTGAATCGCAGCTCGACCGGTTCCTGATGCGCTTACGGATCGGCTATCCCGACCTGGTGAGTGAGAAAGAGATTCTGCGTAATTCCGATCGTCAGGGGGATAGCGGCATCGGGCCAGTGCTCTCGACTCGTGAAATCTTGAATCTGCAGAATCAGGTCCACGAGGTGAAAGTGGACGACGTGCTGCTGGACTATATGCTCGCCATCGTGGAGAAGACCCGCGGCCACGAAGCGCTCGCGCTGGGCGTCAGTCCCCGTGGGGCACAGGCCATGTACCGGGCTACCCAAGCGCTGGCGATGGTGGAAGGCAGGAAATACGCCATCCCGGACGACATCAAGCGTCTGGTGGTGCCCATCTTCGCGCATCGCGTGGTGGTCAACACCCGAACGGCGCTCACGCAACGCAGTTCCGATCTGGCCGACCGCATCCTGCAAGAGATCCTTACTCTGATCGACGTTCCGTTATGAAAGCCCCGTTATGAAAACTGCAATTATTGGCCTGCCCATAGTAGGCAAGACATCGCTCTTCACCATTCTCACGGGCAAGCATGAAGCCACTCGCGCCGGTATGATGGAAGCGCGCGTTGGGGTGACCAAAGTGCCGGACCCGCGGCTTGAGGCGCTTGCCGAACTGTTCCAGCCGCCCAAGGTGACATACGCGACGGTTGAATATCTGGATTATCCTTCGATCTCGAAAGAGTCTTTGCGCGACCCCAGTTATCTTGCCGGACTTCGCGTGGTGGACGCGCTTGCCCATGTGCTGCGGGTATTTGAAGATGAAACCGTTCCCCATGAACACGGCAGCGTGGATCCCGTTCGCGACAAAAACGACGTTGAAACGGAGCTGATTCTCAGCGATCTGGTGCTGATTGAAAAACGTTTGGAGCGCCTGGAAAAGGATCGGAAAAAGCTCAAAAACCCCGAGCTGGATCGCGAGTTCGACCTGCTGGTTCGCTGCAAGGCAACGCTGGAATCGGACGTTCCGCTTCGCAATATGGAGATCAGCCCGGAAGATGAAAAGCGCGTACGCGGCTTTCAGTTTCTTTCGCAAAAGCCGATGCTCTATGTGTTGAACCTGGGCGAGGAAGACGCGGCAAAACTGCATGAGCGTGAAGAGGAATATCGCAATGGCCCGCTGAAGGGCAATCACGTGGCGGCGATCTGCGGCAAAATTGAAGCGGAACTGGCCGAGCTTTCCGCCGAAGAGGCGAAGGATTATTTGGCTAGTTACGGTCTGAAGGAATCCGGCATGCAGCGGCTGATCACAGCCACGTATGCGGTGCAAGGTTTGATGTCATTTCTGACGGCCGGCGACGACGAGTGCCGCGCCTGGACTGTCCCGATGAACAGTACGGCTCCGAAAGCTGGCGGCGCGATTCACACCGATCTTGAGACGAAGTTCATCCGCGCGGAAGTGGTCAACTGGAAAGACCTGATCGGCAACAAAGGTTTCGCAGGGGTGCGCGAGAAGGGACTCTTGCGGCTGGAAGGCAAGCAGTACATTGTGAAGGATGGCGACGTATTGGTGATCAGACACGGTTAGGCAATTGTGACGTAAACAAAGCCACAGCCCCAAACGCTACGCAAATCCAGGCGAACCAGTCTCCATAGCGCGTGTAAAACGTCAGATCTTTCACGTACGAATAGTTCAGGCGGCCCACAGCCTGGACGTATGGGGTGAAGCTTTGTGTGACACGGCCAGCCGGATCGATCACAGCCGAAATTCCATCGTTGGTGGCTCGGACGATCCATCGGCCATTCTCCGCCGCACGCATTCGCACCAGTCCCAGGTGCTGCTCGCGGGCGGCGCTGTGCCCGAAGTATCCATCGTTCGATAGATTCACCAGCAACTCTGTCTGGAACCGGCGAACCAGATGCGGGAATGCGGATTCGTAACAGATGAACGCGCCCAGGGAGTGCCCCTTGACGGTGAATGTAGTCAGTTTCTCGCCGGGTTGGAAGTTGCCGATCTCGCCTGAGATCTTACTAGCAAAACCAAACGGCGCGGGCACGTATTCGCCGAAGGGTACCAGCAGCAGTTTGTCATACCGGCCGCTGAGGTTGCCATTTGGCGTGATCATCACGGCGGAGTTCAATGGGTCGCCTTTGCCGGTGCGAGCCACGGTTCCGAATAGAACGCTGGTGTGCGTGATGCGCGCCAGATTGGTGATGCTCTCACGGAAGCGCGGATCGTCGTAGTAATAGAGCGGCGCCGGCACTTCAGGCCACAGAATCACTTGCGGTGCCAGCTCGCCGGGCGCTAATGCGCTCTGCAGCGACAGATACTCAAGCCGCTGCTGCATCTCCAGTACCTCCTGCTCCTGCCATTCCTTCTCTTCGGGCAGATTCGGTTGCAATGCCGTGGCGGATTCAGTGGGGCGCTGTGGTTCCGGCAGCCCAGGCAGTACGTAGAGCGCTGGAAGCACCAGCAGCCATGCGAGTTCCCGGCGGCTTCTCCGCAACAGGACCGCGGCGAGGCCCACGCTCATCAGCGCGAAGACGAATGAAAGTCCGTAAACTCCGGTGAACGGCGCAAGCCGCATTGGAACGCTCATGTCGATTCCTGCGTCCCCCAGCTTGGCCCACATGAACCCGAATGGTGTGGGAATACGCTCAGCCGCTACCCACAGTGCTGCAATCGCCGGGGCCGCGTACCATTTGTGGACCACAACGGCCGCCAGTAATCCGAAGAACGCCATGTTGAGGCTGGGTGTGAGACAGAACAGCAGGAACACACCCCATCCGCCAACGTTACCAAGGCCGCCGTGTACCGCCATTACAAACTGGATCCAGTAACACATGGAGCCCCAGAAGACCGCGCCTGCCGCATAGCCCAGTAAGAAACGATATTTCGGACGGTATTCGCGGGAGAGTGCGATCAGCAGCGGCGTGAGCGCGAAAGGAGCGAGCCAGACCAGGTTCCAGCGGGGGTGGATTGCGGCGAGCAGTGCGCCACTGAGCAGCGCGAGCAACAGGTTCAGCACACGGATTGCGAAGCGCGATCGCTCACCATATCCGCCATGTACGAACTGCGGACGAACGGGCCGCTGAACACCATCTTGAAGCCGATGGACAAGCCGTAATCGCGATACGCATCGAAGCCGTCCGGCGTCACGTACTCGGCGACCGCCAGGTTACGGCGTGCCGGCTGGAGGTACTGGCCGATGGTGGCTACATCCACATCATTGGCCTGCAAGTCGCGCAGTAACTCTTCCACTTCAACGCGCTGCTCACCTAGACCGGCCATGAGGCCCGACTTGGTTAGCACGTCCGGCCGGTGTTTTTTACCGAATCGCAGCACATCCAGAGATTGCCGGTAATTTGCTTGCGGGCGCACGCGTTTATACATGCGCCGCACGGTTTCCATATTGTG
>JBBPYD010000025.1:0-12978 GCA_038200305.1 Bryobacterales bacterium | reverse complement strand
CTTCCACCACCGACCGCCATGCCGCCCCGTGATGCCCGCAGACTGATCCGTCACCACACCAGACGCCTCAACTGTCTGCACCGTTGGCTTACCGAACCCACTCGACCGGACTAACATGAGAGATTGTTTTCAGAGCAACGCAGATTGTTGGGGTGAACCCTTCAGGTGAGACACGGGACAATAAGAGTTCCTCGCACGTATGGCCACGCGTCGCGGGCAGACCGCTTCCTTCGGGCCGGTTCGGAATGCAATTTCGGCTGCGGGGAGAAGGCCGCGATGTGGTCTGGCGCGATCGTAGACTGCGGCTGAACCGGGATGGCACGATTGGTTGAATGCAATAACCGCCTCCTGACGGTCGCGGGTTGGAAGAGGGATGGCAACCATCGGCTGACATGACAAATCCTCCGCTGTCTTATTCCCTGCCTGCGTGGGTTCCCGATGGGTATACCGGCTATCAAGCCTGGCTGGATGATTTACAGTCGCTTGGGTTCCGGTGGGTGACGTTCACGCCAACCTATCTGGTTTACGATGCGGTTCCGATGCGGATTGACGTGAGCCGGGGGCCTGCAATTGGTCAACTCGCCGAAGCGGTGCAGTATGCGGTGGAGTCCGGATTCCAGGTGCGGATGGAGCCGCACCTGGATTTCGAAACGACGCTGACCGGGGGGCCGTACGAGTGGCGGCGCCGGATGTACTTTTCCCCTTTGGGCCAATACTCCGATGAGGTGGTCCAGCCGCTAATGGCTATGCTGCGCGGCGTGGCACGGCCGGATACACGGCTCGAGTTCACGCTTGGGTCGGAACTGGACATCTCAACCGTTGAGTTTTCAGCCGACTGGGCGCAGCTCATTCAGCCTTCCGGAATTTCCATCGGCCATAAGATTAACCACGATTCGCTGGAAGTGGAAAGCCCGATCCTTGAGGTATTGAATGCCTTGCGCGTCCGGAGGGGTTTGGTTCCCGCCGCGCGGCGTCACTATCGCGTGAAGGTGAGGGATCTCGGCGCGTATCTTGGACGGCTCGATTACGTCGCGTTCAGCTTCTATCCCAAAGTGCGCGGACCGGGCGCCAGCCAGTTCGCGATGGACTTCCGGCGGCGCGCTGTGGATTTAGCGGAGCGGTTGAAGACGGCCGCCGGGGACGGACCTGCTTTCGTAATCGGCGAATTCGGACTCGGGTCCTCGGATACATCGCGGCCCTATCACCTGGACCCGGCCACGTTCCTCAACAAACCGGAGGCGTTCGAGTTGAGGCGGCAGTACTACCTCGGTTTTCTGGAGTTTTTACGAAGCTCGAAGGATCTGGTTGGAGACCGGGGCTCGGCGTTTTGGACCGTGACTTACTTTGATTTTCTCGGCGTGATGCGGTCACCCGGGATGGAGGAATTCCGGGACGATCTGTTGAGGCAATCCGTTCAGGAATACAACGAGGAAATTCAGGCTTCGCCGTAATTTCGGTAAAGCCAGCCGGGATCGCTGAGCATCTCCGCTGTGCGCTCGCCGGTGTAGGCCAGTTTTCCGCGATTTATCAGGCCGACATGCGTCGCCAGTTCCAATGCTTCGCGCAACTGGTGCGTGGACATCAGCACCGTCTTGCCCGCTCGCAACGCTTCCCGCAAGAGCGTTTGCAGCACCGCAATGGCACGATCGTCCAAGGCCGTGAACGGTTCGTCCAACAATAGTATTTGCGGATTATGAAGGAACGCGCGCGCTACAGCCAGACGCTGGCGCATGCCGCGGGAGAACTCGCGAACCAGTCCGGTGGCCACCTTTTCAAGTCCCGTCTTGGCCAGCCATTCTTGGACGGCACTGTGCGGATCCGGTACGTCGTAGAGCTGTGCGAAGAGCTTCAAATTCTCAATCGCGGAAAGCTCATCGTAAATTCCGATCCCATGACCGAGCACTCCGATTTTACGCCGGGCTTCCTGCTGGCGGACTTCGGCGCCGAGAATGGAGACTTTCCCCTTTGCAGGAATCGAGAGACCGGCGACGATCCGGATCAGCGTCGTCTTCCCTGCCCCATTGCGGCCAAGCAGGGCGAGACAAGTCCCCGGCTCTACTGAAAACGAGATATCCCGAAGCGCCGCATAATCGCCGTAGAATTTCGAAACGTCTTCAATCGCGATCGCGCTCATGCACGCTTCTTTGCTTGGGTTGCGGCGGCTTGTGGCGCGGCTTCTGGCGCGGAGCGATACAGCAGGATCAGCCCGAGCAACAGAATGGCGGCTGCCAGACTGACCAGCGGATAGATGCGCTGGAAAATGCGAGGCTTTGATTCCTCAATGGGTGGACCCGTGTCTTCAGACGTCTGCGCCGCTTCAGCCGCCGCGCGAAGCGAGCCCGTTCCGGTGTACCGGACCTTGTATTCATCGCCCGTGACTTCGTAGATAGAAGCCTGCGTGCGGGGTTCAGGGCCCAGATCCTTGATATGATCCCCTTCCAGTTTTACGCCTTTCGGCACCACGATGCGAACCGGGCCGCCGCCGTGCAGGAGCTTGCTTTCAAACGTGCCGGGGCTGGACGATGGCATCGCGTATGCAATATCAAACCGCGTCTCGCCGGGCTTCACTGGATAATTCACCGCGTAAATGTCAGGGGTCTTCGTCTTCACGGCTTCGCGAGTAATCGGCATGCCCTGAGGCCCCGCGACCTGCGCCCTCACCTGTCCATTTGCCGCCGGGGGGAGGTAGAACCGAAATGTGCCATTTGCAGGGTCGCTAAACGTGGTCTTGCCGGTATTGTTGTAAATCACGCTCTCATTCACGCTGAGACCGGTATCGGAAGGCTCCAGAAGCACCATGTGCTGGACAACTTTTGCGTCCGCCTTCTTGGTGGAGGCTTCGAACACATCCACGTTAAGCCCGGTTCCGGGCGTGCCCGGCGGGATCGCCTTGTTGTAAGTCACTCCTTCATAGAGCGTCTGAAGCAGATAGGGAGTCCCGGCCTGTAAATCCTGTGCGATGCTGAATTTCCCCTGTGCGTCCGAAGCCGCTGTGCCGACCGTTTCCATTCCGGAGCCGAGCTTGATCAGAGTCACTGTGGCGCCGGATTGGGGCCTGCCGGCCGTTTGATTGGTCACGGTACCATCGACGGCGGCGCTTAGCTGAACAGCCGCGCAGAAAACGGCGAGTGCAACGGTCTTCATCCCGCCTCCTCCGCTATCATCGGCTTCCCGCATTCTCCGCAGAACTTCAGCGGCTTTTCAAACTTCGCCGAGCAATGCGGACACACGTTTGAGGCATCGGACCTTTGGCCCGCGCTCTTGGCTTTCACAGAACCGGCTTTCACAGGACTGCGGCCGGCGCCTTCCGCCTGCTTGATCTTGTCGATTTCCGCTAGAACACCGGCGAGTTGCGATTGAAGCTCCAGCTTGGTGCGCTGGTAATCGCTGTCAGAAAGTTTGCCGACCCGATATTCAAACTGCAGGTCGCGCAGGTTCTCATATATAGAAGCTTTACGCACCTCCAGATGATGATATGGAGACACTGGCACCGGCTCGGGTAAGTCCTTCGTCCGGATCAGCAACGTGAACCCGAGAATAACCAGGGTGATGAGAATGGCCGCTGCTAAGTACATCAATCGAGCTTTGCCATGTCCTTATCTATGCGATCTATGCGATCCCGATATCGAGCGAGCAATTCATTGTCCAGCTGCGGACTGTTAGCCGGGGTAGCGTTCCGGCGAAAGCGTTTCATGTATAAGAGAATGCCGGCAAGTCCGATCAGCAATGCGATAAACGGCATCGCATATCCGATGAGATTGAAGCCTTGGGCGGGGGGCGCGGAAAGCGCAGCGATCCCGCTCTCCTTAACGAAGCTGGCAAGAATGGCTTGATCGGACTGCCCCTGCCGCTGCAGCGCGGCGATCTTTTGACGCGCCGGATAGGAGAATTCGCATTGCAGCATCTGGCAGGTCGCGACCGTGTTATTGCAAACGCCGCATTTGCAGGCGAGCTTGTCGCCCACGCGCCGGATTTCCGGCGTCACCAACTGCGTCGCCGTCTGCGGTAAACAGACCGCGGCGAGCGCCAGAATCAAAAAGCTAGTTCTGAATTTCCGCATAGTTCCGGGTGATTCCTACTACTTCGGTTCGAGCGTATTGCAGCCGTACCTTGCTGGGGATCAGGCAGACGATGGTGCCTGCAAACAGGATCCAGAAGCCAATCCAGATCCAGGAGACAAGCGGGAAGACGTAAGCCTGAATGGTGGCCGACTTCGTGTCGCTTCCGCCGGCGAAGTTCAAATAAAGATCTTCATTCAAGCGGCGGCGGATGGCAACTTCCGAAGAAGGTTGCTGGCTGGCTTTGTAATATCTGCGTTCCGGGTATAGCGTTGCGATATGAGAGCCGCCCTTTGAGACGTCGATGGTGGCTTTCCTCGATGTGTAGTTCTCATTGTCGCTATCGGCGATGTCGCGCACGGTTAGTTGATAGTGGCCAAGCTGGAAGCTGTCGCCCTTTGCCGCTTCCACTGTAGTATCGATGTTGAACGCGGCCCCGGTGAATCCGATAAACATCGCGACGATGCCCATATGCACCAGATAACCGCCATAACGCCGCGTATTGCGATGCGTTAGCTGTACCGTAGCGGCAACCCAGTTCATCCCGTTCTTGGCACGGATGGCCTGAGCTCCCTTGAAAAACTCCGAGAGGATCGTGCAGGCGACGAACAGGCAAAGGCCGAACGACACCAATGCAAACGGATGACGGATGCCGATGGCTATCAACATCGCGATTAGCAGAACCGACGCGACTACCGGCCACAGGAATGCCTTTTTCAAACTCTCCAGCGAACTGCGCCGCCATGCGATCAGCGGGCCGACACCCGTCAGGAAGAGCAGGAACAGACCGATGGGAATATTCACTCTGTTAAAGAAAGGACCATCGACACTGATTTTTTCACCGGTTACTTTTTCCGAGATGATCGGGAACAGGGTGCCCCACAGGATGGAGAAGCAGCTCGCGATCAGAATCAAATTGTTAAATAGGAAACTGGATTCGCGAGACACCACGGCTTCCATTCGCGATTCGCTCTTCAGGTAATCGAGCCGGTCGAGAATGAGGTAAACAGTGGCTGCAATGCCGACCGCTAAAAACGTCAAGAAATACGTCCCGATATCCGATTGCGCAAACGCATGGACAGAGCTGACTAAGCCAGTACGGGTCAGTGTGGTTCCGAAAATACACAGAAAGAACGTGGCGGAGACCAGCACCATGTTCCAGACCTTCATCATGCCCTTTTTTTCCTGCATCAGCACGGAGTGAAGGAAGGCGGTGGAAGTCAGCCATGGAAGCAACGACGCGTTTTCAACCGGATCCCAGCCCCAATAGCCGCCCCAGCCAAGCACAGCGTAAGCCCAACCGGCGCCCAGCAGGATACCGGTACTCTGGAAAAACCAAGTGACGATCGCCCAACGGCGAGTGGTGAAGATCCAATCGTCGCCAGGCTGTTTGGTGATCAATGACGCCATCGCAAACGCGAACGGGACCACGAAGCCGACGTATCCGAGATACAAAATCGGCGGGTGGATGAGCATCGTCCAGTACTGCAGCAGCGGATTGAGGCCACGGCCATCGCCGACATCGACAATGCCTTTACCCTGGACCAAAATGTTGAACGGGGAGATCACGAAGCCGACCAGCAGAAGGAAGAAGCTCTGCACGATCATGAGCACCGTGACCACGTACGGCATCATGTCGCGAAATTTGCGCCGGTTCTGGAAAACGACCACGGCGGAGTAACACGAAAGAATCCAACCCCATAGCAACAGCGAGCCCGCCTGACCGCCCCACCACGCGGAAAACTTGTAGTACCACGGCATGGCGCGGTTTGTGTTGGAGGCGACGTACGCGAGACGGAAATCACCCGCAATCAGTGAATAAACCAGGACGCCGACGGCCGCGGTCACCAGGAACCAGACCGAGTAAACGGCGCGTTCCGCGCTCAGCGTGAGAAAGGGCTTCCGCTTCCATTTCCCGATAAGTGAGCCTCCAATCGCGTAGACCGAAAGACAAAACGCGAGAAGAAGCGCGAGGGCTCCCAGATTTTCCATATAATCCTTTTAAAGCGCCGCTTGTTTCTGCTGAATGGCCGGCTTTTGCACCGGTTTGGCCTCATACTTCGAAGCACACTTGGCCTGAATCTTGCTTGCCTGGAAAACACCATCGGACCGGAGCTTGCCGTCGGCCAGGGCCTGGGAGCCTTCCTTAAACGTATCGGGCAGCGGTTCCGCGCCACTATAGACCACGTTCATCTTAACCGCATCCTGATGGATGGTGAACCGGACTTCCTTACCATTGCGGACGATGGAGCCGGGTTCAATATCTCCGCCGACGCGGATTCTCTTGTCCTGAGCCTTTTCACCCATGGCCTGGACCTCTGAGATGGTCTTGTAATATGTCTTGGTTTCGTTGATACCGCCTGCGGCGAGCCACGCAAGCGTGCCAATGATGGCAACCACGAGTAACGCGAACTTCGCGTAGGTGTTCATATTTCCTCTTGTTCCCCAGTATAACGCCGATTGACCAATGGCCTACTCCTGCGGCACCAATCGCAGCATGCTGAGGTTCACGGTGAATGTCCGGTCATCGGTGGGCACTTCCCAAGCCGGACTGCCCGTAATCTCTATTTTATATTCCGGGGCATCGGGCAGGTCGGCTTCCAAGATGAACAGTCCCGACCGCTCCAGCGGCCAATTGCCTACTTTTTGCCCGTTCGCCGCAACGGTCAGCGTCACTGACTTCCCTTCATGCGCGTGACCGCGTATCCGAAGCCGCTGCGGGCCTGGCTTGACTCGCTTTAGAATCGCCGACGCATGGGTCCCGATCCATCGATACTTATTGCCAAAGACGCCTTCCAATTCATACCAGCCGTCCAGCAGGCGGGCGTTGTGGCTGGGCAGGCAAAAATCGATGACATCTTCGCGGTCGCCGGGGTAGAGTTCCTTGCGCTCGGCCGAGGGCAGCAGATTGTAGACGCTACCTTCGTTCGGCGCTGTGTAGGCGCACCGCCTGCATGCCAGCGTCTCTAACGCATCGCGCTCCAGGGCAGCGTGGCAGTCGGGACAGCGCAGGAATTTTTCGAAATACTCTAGCTTATGAGCGATTACAGGTGAATCGCCAGCCTTTCTGCAGACAGCCGCGAGAGTGCCCCCAAGCAGCCGCGCGGCACCCCATTCCGAGCCATGCCGATCCAGCTTGATCGCTGTTTGCTTGACGATGCTTTCACCCCAACCGCGCTCCGGGACGAAGATTTCATACTCCTGCGCCGCGAAGTGCTTCGAGATGAGGCCATGCCACTCCCTGATCCCCATGGTGTGGTTCTGTCGAATGCCAAAGCTCTCTTCCTGGTGGGCGCCGATCACGTCCTGAACCAGGTAACCAAGCAGGCCCCAATCGTAGAGCTTGCGCTCCCATGGCTTCATCGTGCCGTAGTAAGGACAGCGGTAGAGCCGCATGGAAAGCATCCGCCGCAACGGTTCTTCCGCGAACAGAAAGATGCCTCCAGGGGCCAGCACGCGTTTCACTTCCAGGAAGACGCTCTCCATATTCATGAACTGGCTGAGCATCTGAAAGGCGAGGACGAAGCGGAGCGATCCATCCGTAAACGGGAGATTGGCCGCGTCACCGGCAACACGGACCGGCGCGCGCGCCAAGCCCCAGCGATCCTGAAGCGCAATGCCGTAACGAAGGGCGTCGGCCGAAATGTCGAGCGCGAATCCGTCTGCGCCGAATTCGTTGGCCAGCATGTAGCTGGTGTGGCCGGCATTCGCGCCAATTTCGAGAAAAGGCGACATGGCACCAATGAACTTCAGGTGATTGCGAATCACGGCGCCACGGCGAATGTTCTCTTCCGCATAGGCAGCAATGGCGCGTTCCGGCTCGCCAAGTGAAGCGAAGTTGTGGAACTCCACCTGGGCGCGCTTCACTGAGAATGCCTGAGACTGCTGCTCCATTATTGGGGAACCCACTGGCCGGCGCGCATGGTTCGCCCGAAGTTGGAAGGGCGGTTCGGATCGGCCACTAGAAGAAGGTCAGCCGGAGCTCCGGCTTCCAGTTTAGCGCCGGGCGTAATGGGAATCACGTATTTCCCGATGCCGTTGATCTTTTCCGATTCGGTGGGCACCGGCACCATCTGCTGCGGACCGATGTCAACGATCTTGCCGTCCTTAATCACGATCACCGAGTGCGGAATCGGCGGATTTACCAATGCTGCTCCGACGATCACCTTGATTGCGGGGGGCTGGGCGGGATCGCAGGCCAGCAGCGAGCAAGCAAGCAGACAGATAAGGGAACTCAGAAGTTTCACTGGATGATCTCAGTGTAGCAGCGGGGCAACTATCCATATTCGAAACCGGCGATGGCGTAGATGCGCGTATCCGGCTGGGCCGCGCGGGGTGCATGTAACGACATCCGTGTAAGGCGGCGCACCGGGCGGAATCCGAATTGGCTGGCGATGGCAGCCGCGTTTTCGTGATGCGGGAAGAGATCCCAAACAACTAATTCGCCAGGATGGCGGATTAGAAACCATTCCAGAAGATCGCGCGCCGCCGCGGCTGTGGTGCTGACGCAAGGTCCGAAGTACGCGGCGGCCGCGCCGGGGCGGCCAAGAGCGAAAGCTGCGTCCGGAACGGAAGCCGCGTCCAGTTGGGCAAGTTTTCCGATCAGAGAACTACGGTCGGCTTCGAAGCACTCCCGATCCAGTTGGCAATCGTAGAGGAAAGGGGCTGTAGCATCTGTAGCAAGCGGCGGCAAGGGGAAGGGCTCACGACGCCATCGTTCGACAGCACATTCATCGATGAAACCGAGCGACTGATACAACCGGCGGCCCATATCACTGGCATCCAGACGAATCGTGCGGGCGCCGGCATAATCGATGGCGTGCTCGACTAGCTTGCGCGCGAAGCCATGGCCACGGTGATCGGGCGCCGTCAGCACCATGCCAAGCCAGGCGAGATGTTCCGGGTAGCAGAGCACGGTTGTACTGGCAATCAGTGTCCCGTCGAGTTCGATGCCGAAGCAGCCCTGAGGCGCAAGAGCGAGCAGGCGCGCCCAATCGCCGGCCGTTTGGTTCCAGGAAGCGGAGTTACTCAGGCCGGCCAACGCGGGGACGTCGGCAGGCGAGAGGAGACGAATCGCCGGCACAGAATCATTGTAGTTTAGAATGGCGAATGGGACGGGCGCGTAGCTCAGGTGGATAGAGCATTAGCCTTCTAAGCTAAGGGTCGCAGGTTCGAGTCCTGCCGCGCCTACCAGACAAACCGGTCCGAATCTAACGCTTCCCCTCAAACACAACTGCCCCGTCGATCACGGTGCCCACGCAGTGCGAAGTGTATTCGAAGGGGTCGCCGTCGTAGAGTGCAAGGTCCGCGTCCTTGCCGGATTCCAGTGAGCCTACACGATTATCGATCCCCAGCAGGCGCGCAGCGTCAATAGTGATGCTTGCCAATGCATTCTCCTGCGTGAGGCCGTTTGCGGCTGCTACGGCTGCTTCAAAGAGAATCACACGGGTTTTCGGCACATAGCCTTCAAAGCCGCTTTGCAAAGCGAAGGGGATGCCTGCCGCGCGGAGCTTCGATGCGGTTTCGAAGCTGAGGTTTTCCGTCTCATCGCCGGCCCGCTGCATGGTGGGGTGAATAATGACAGGCACACCGGCGGCTTTGATCTGATCGATCGCCAGTTGCGCTTCGGCTGCTCCATCCAGCACCAGTTTGAAGTTGAACTCCTTGGCCAAGCGAAGCGCCGACACAATATCTCCGGCGCGATTGACCGTGATCATCAGCGGCAATTCGCGGCTGAGAATCTTGGCAAAGATTTCCGTGCGGAGATCGCGGGTGGTGTTGTCCTTCTTGCGGGCGTACTCCTGCGCCTTGATGAACTCGCCGCGCAGCATGGCAATTTGCTTGGGCTTGGTGCCAGGCGATTTACCCGGCCCGGCTTTTGCGCTGTTACCGAACGTAGCGGCGGCCATTGCCGTTGGGATGAGAGCGGCATCGGCCGTCTGCGCGTTGGTTTTAATAATCATGGTCTGGCCGGAAACAAGCGTTCCCGGGCCGTGACCTGTGTGGATGGTGGTGACGCCAAACCCGCGCACCCACTCGATGAGGCGCTCCTGCGGATCGAAGGCGTCAATCGCCCGGAGTTCGGGCTGAATGGGAGCGCTCCTCTCCAATTGATCCTGGTCTTGTGGCTGGTTCAGGTATCCGCTGAGTCCAATCACGGTGTGCGCGTCGATCAGCCCAGGGGTCACCACCTTGGCGCGAAGCGTCCGGTATCCAGTTGGAATGGAGACTTGTGCCGCGGGGCCCACTTGTTCGATTTTGCCGTTACGGGTCAGCACGACGCCGTCGCGAATGGGCGCACCGGCCATGGTGTAAACAACGTCCCCGCGAATTGCTACCTGTGCCGGCAAGAGGGATGGCAGCAGTAAGGCAATGCCGATTAGGAAGGGTTTCATTGACCTACCTCGACTCATTGATTTACTCCATCATCGTCGTCTTCTGCCAGCGAAGCTTGATCGTGGCTTGCTCCGTAGCCGCCCACGGCATAAAGCCGGTCCTTGTCATTTGCCCGGTCGAACACCTTCTTCCCTTCCACCCAAGTTTCCAAGACCTTGGAATAGACGCTGAAGGGATCGCCGGAAAGGACGATGAAGTCGGCATCCTTGCCGGGCTGGAGAGAGCCAACGCGATCCTGAAGGTCCAGCATCGCTGCGCCATTAAGAGTCAGGGCGGCAAGTGCTTTCTCGCGCGGCATTCCGGCGCGGACAGCCAGGGCGGCGGACCGGAGCAGCAGCCGCGAATCGGTGATGCCGTCGTCGGTGTGAATGGCGACCAGAACTCCTGCCTTGTCTAGAATGGCTCCGTTTTCGAAATTCAGATCCTTGGTTTCCGCTTTACCGCCTGGGCTGTCGATAGTGATGATGGAAGCCGGCACTTTGGCGGCGGCAATCTGATCGGCCACCATCCATCCATCAGTCACGTGCTGCAGAACTACCCTGAAATTGAACTCTTTCGCGAGGCGTAGAACGGTCAGGATGTCGTCATGCCGGTGCGTGTGGAATTGCACGATACGTTTTCGATCCAGCACTTCCACGAGCGCTTCCATGCGGAGGTCGCGGGGCGGGAGCTTGGCGATGTCACCAGCAGCCAGACGGACCTTTTCGCGATACTCCTGCGCCTTGATGAACTGTTCCCGAACCAGCGCGGCCGATTTCGCGCGGGTGCCTGGGAATGGCGCGGCTTTACGTGGATTGGTTCCGTTCGCCATCTTGAGTCCGCCGGCCATTTTGCCGTCCGGCCCGATGATGAGCAGGTCGTCAATTGTGTTGCCGTCGCGGAGCTTGAGATAGAGAGTTTGACCGCTGAGCAGATGGCCGGAGCCAGGCATCACGTTGACCGTGGTGAGGCCGCCGGCTTGCGCTTTCTGGATGCGGGCATCGCGGACGTTAATGGAATCGAGCACCCGGACATCGGGCTGGATAGGAGCGCTGGAATCGGCGCCTTCCACGCTGCCGATATGGCTGTGTGTGTCCACAATGCCAGGCATGAGAATCTTGCCTGAGACGTCGTGCCGTGTGGCGCCAGATGGGATGGGAGTGGAACCAGTTGGGCCGACCGCACGGATCTTCCCGCTTTCCACGATCAGGATGCCGTTGGGAATTTCGGGTCCGGAGATGGGGATGATCCGGGCGCCCACGAACGCCATGGGAGCTGGCTGCGCCTGGGCTGCCAGGGAGCCGAGAAGGCACACAGCTGCCAGCAAGGCAGAGCGGTTTTTACTCATGCAACGGATTGTCGCACATGCTACTTGGCTTTCAGTTGGAAATCGACTTTACGGTCTTTATTAAGCTGATCGGTAAGCGGCCTGTCCACCTGATCCAGAGTGACGCGGTTCACGGTGCCTTGGGGCGTCACGTAGTGCAGCGTTCCGTCCTGTACCCAATAGCCGATGGCTGAGTGGATGGAATTATCTTTCAGCGCCACCAGATAGATGGTGGCTTCATCGTCGGCTGTAGTTGAACTGGGAGCGCCAGCGGGTTGCTGCGGTGGAACCGGGGCGCGGTAGATCTTCATACCGGAAGGGTCTGGGGCATCGGACCCGGAGACATCACGCATACCCGCATTTCCATTGTCCGAAGGGAAACTCTGATTGATGATTACGGTTGGCGTTTGCTGCTGCGGCATCACCACGGTGATCGGAGGTTGTTGCTGCTGCTGACCGTAACCGTACCCGTAGCCACCATCCCCGAAATAAACGGGGTATGCGTACGGCACAGCAATGGTGCGGTCTCTGCCGGGCCTTTGTCCTCTATGAAGCGGAGGACTGACGAATCCGCCTTGATTTGGAATGATGCCGCTCACGTTATTCCCTAACTGTTGCGGAAACGATGGAGTTCCGGGATGCAGAATATTTCCGCCAACTGTGGCCCCGAGCTGCGCTGGAAAAGGCGTGCCCGGCGTCAGGATATTTCCAAAAGGCGCAGCGGTCACCGGAGGCGGGGCGCCACGCTGCGCAAACAGTGAAGAACCAAGCAAAATCAACAAAGGAGCGATCAGTAGCCGCATCGTTACTCCCATCCAGAGCTTACCGCTAGTTTAGACGCGCGGCAACCGGAACACGTGTACTTCAATTTTCGTGAACGGCGTTCAGTGGATATAATTCTGACATGCCTGAGATACGTCATAGTGTTTGCGCGCTGGACTGTCCGGATGCGTGCGGGTTGGTGATTCAGGTCGAAAGCGGCGTTGGTTCCAAGCTGCGGGGCGATCCTGGCCATCCAATCACCCAAGGATTCCTCTGCGGAAAAGTGGCCAAATACCTGGATCGGGAATATTCGCCGGAGCGGCTGCTCTATCCGCAAAAACGGATCGGAGCGAAGGGCGAGGGCCGGTTTGAGCGAATCTGCTGGGATGAGGCTCTGGACACCATTGCCGGGAATCTGCGGAGAATCGGCGAGGAGTCCGGCACGGAAGCCATACT
>JBBPYD010000024.1:0-50120 GCA_038200305.1 Bryobacterales bacterium | reverse complement strand
GGAGCGGCCAATCCGGCGCCCCCGTCACCTGCGTTAAGATAGTAATTCCGAGGTTATTTTGGACAGCGTACAACGTAAAAATCTGAAACATGACAAGTTCGCGGACCAGGTCGGCCAAACGGTCGAATACGCGTCGCATCACAAGAGCCAGATGACCAAATGGGGCGGTATTGCCCTGGCGATCATCATCGTTGCCGCGGCCGGGTATTTCTACTCCGAGCACCAGGCCAGCGTTCGCGCGGATGACCTGCGGGCGGCTGTAAGGATTCAGAATGCACAGATTGGACCCGCCAATTCCAGCGAATTCGTCCTGTCGTTTCCCACGCTAGCGGAAAAGAATGCCGCCGAGGTAAAGGCGTTCACTGATGTAATGAACAAGTACCCCAATAAGGGGGAGGGCCTCATCGCCCGGTTTTATCTGGGCGTCAAGGCTGCCGATGAGGGGAAGGTGGCCGAGGCGGAGAACTATTGGAAGCCGATCGCGGAATCCGGAGACGCCAACTACGCATCACAGGCGAAGTTGTCACTGGGACAACTTTATGAGTCTCAGGGCCGTTATGCCGATGCGGAGAAAATATTGCGGCCGTTAATCGATCATCCCACCATCATGGTGTCCAAGGAACAGGCCACGATTGCTCTAGCTCACGCGCTTTCTCATAATAAGCCCGATGAGGCCCGTAAACTGCTAGAACCTCTTCGCACGGAGCGATCCGCGGTGAGCCGCATGGCGCTCACGGCTTTGGGCGAACTACAGCAACAGAAGTAAAAGCCTGAGTTCGTGGATCAAACGTGGATCAGACGAAGCTTGCGCACTTGCGATTTCCCGTAGGCTCTTCACGAGGGCGCCGTTATCCGGAACTGTCCCATGGTTACCGCAACGACTTTCAGCGCGACAGAGATCGCATTGTCCATGCGCGTGCATTCCGCCGGCTGGAAGATAAAACACAGGTTTTCACGCACGGTTTTTCCGACCATTTCAGAAATCGCCTGACTCACACAATTGAAGTGGCGCAGATCGCGCGCACAGTCGCTTGCGCGCTTGGGCTGGATGAGAATCTGACGGAAGCGCTGGCGCTGGCGCACGATATAGGGCATCCTCCCTTTGCCCACGCCGGTGAACAGGAACTCGATCGGCAGATGAGGCGCTGCGACGACCGGTTCGATCACAACTTGCACTCCTTGCGCATCGTGGAGTCCTTCGAGCAGCGGTATGCACGATTTCCGGGACTAAATCTGACCTTTGAAGTTCGAGAGGGCATGGCGAAGCACTCCAGAGACTTCGAGCCGGGAGAAGTTCCTGAACTGGACGAGTATGCGCCGGGACTGAAACCTACGCTGGAGGCGCAACTGATCGACTTAGCGGATGAGATCGCTTATAACTCGGCCGATCTGGACGACGGCATGTCGGCGCGGTTCTTCACTGTTTCAGAAATCACCGCCGGAGTTCCCCAGTACCGGGAAATCGCCGAAGCTGTGGAACAGCAGTTTGCGGGAGCGCCGGAGCGGGTACAGTTTCTGGAATGCTTGCGCGCGCTGATAGACCAAATGGTTTCCGGTCTGATTGAAGGTACATACGCAGCAGCCGCGGGCATCGCAAGCGTGAATGAGGTTCGGAGCTCTCCTGTGCGCCTGGCGAGGTTTACGGAGTCCGCGCAGGAAACAAACGCGTCCTTAAAGCGGTTTTTGAAGAAAAAGCTCTATCTTTCCGACGTGCTGGGATTGGAGCGGAGCAGCTCGGCCGGCCTGATTGCCGAGCTATTCCAATTCTTCCTCGATCATCCCGAGCGGCTGCCGGAAAGCTACTCGGAATCCGCCGAACCGTTGCACCGCAAGGTTTGCGATTACATCGCCGGCATGACGGATGGGTACTTTCGGAAAATCCACCAGCAGATGATCCGGGCTATTCCTCAGGTTGTTGGCTGATCAGGTTCGAGAGTTCAGCCTTCCTCACGCCATAAACCTTTTCCACCTGGCGGCAAATTTCGGCGGCGATCTTCTGTGGCGTGTCCAGCGGATCGTGATCGACAACTACTTTCAGGTATACATCTGTACGCATAAACTGGGTCTGTTTTCATTTTACGTTACGATGGAAGTACTCCCTGTGATCACCTGCAAGATTTGTAAAATAAGGCGTCCGCGGCGATATTGCCCAGGGGTGGATGGCGATATTTGCTCCATCTGCTGCGGTACGGAGCGCGAAGTGACGGTGAGCTGTCCTTTCGAGTGCGAGTATCTGCAGGACGCGCGCATTCGAGAGAAAACGCCCCTCGCGAATCCGGAAGAGTTTCCTAACAAGGATATCCGGATCACGGATGAATTTCTAACCAGGCACGAGGGGGTTTTGTTGTTCCTTACCATCGCGCTGGTGACCGCTTCGCTGGATCTGCAGGGCATCATTGATTATGACGTTCGAGAGGGGTTAGCGGCGCTGATCCAGACCTATCGCACGCTGGAAGCCGGGCTTTATTACGAATCGAAGCCAACCAATCCGATGGCGGCGCATATCTACGAGGCAGTGCAGGATGCAATCGTCACGTCCCGTAGGCGGCTGGAGGAGGCCGGGTCGCGAACTCTGCGCGATGCGGAGATTTTAGGGATTTTGGTCTTTCTACAGAGGCTGGAAATCCAACACAACAACGGACGGCGAAAAGGACGGGCATTCATCGATTTTCTACGCGCCTACTTCCCTGTGAAACAAGCGGCTCTGGAACTATGACGGGAATCGCAATTTTCGGACACGGGTCCCGGGTGGAGACCGCTAATCAGGCCATTCGGGATTTCACGGAGGAACTGGCCCGGCGTGGAGGGTATGCGCTGGTTGAGGCCTCGTTTCTGGAACTGGGCGAACCCGATTTGCCGGAGGCGGTGCGGCGGTTGGTGAAGCGAGGTGCAACCAGGATCGTGGTGATCCCTTATTTCCTGACATTAGGGACGCATTTGCAACGGGATCTGCCGCGAATCGTGGGTGAACTCGAGGGCATCCATATAGGTGTCAAGATCATTGTGACCCAGCCCATGGACGGGCATCCGGCATTGGTGCAGGTTATACTCGATCGGGCCAAGGATGCGATAGATGGGGGTGGCGACTTTGCAAGCACGGTTGATTGAATCACGCGAGATCGCGCCGGAGATCCGGCATTTCACTTTCGACGTCCCAGAGGTGGAGCAACTGCCTTACCTGCCCGGACAGTTCGTATCCTTCTCTGGGGTGTTCAATGAAAAAAAGGTCACGCGGGCTTACTCTACGGCTTCCGCGCCGAAGGGGAACCGGTTTGAGTTGTGCCTGAATCGCGTGCAGGACGGATTCTTCTCGCCTTACCTGTTCGATCTTTCTCCGGGCGCCACGGTCGATATGAAGGGACCGCTGGGGCACTTCATCTTGAAAACTCCTCCGAGCGATTCTATTTTTGTGGCGACCGGGACTGGAATTGCTCCGTTTCGTTCGATGCTGCACGCGCATTTGGAGGCGAATCCGGATCGGCGTTTCACGCTTATTTTTGGCGTACGCCACGAGCATTCCTTGCTCTATCGCCCTGAGTTTGAGCAGATGGAATTGGAATATCCGAATTTTCGGTTCTTGCCGACGCTGAGCCGCCCTGGCGAGCACTGGAAGGGTCTGAAAGGCCATGTTCAGCAACATGTTTTTGAGACCCTGGGTGAGCGGCGCGACATGGACATCTATATCTGCGGCCTTAAGGCGATGGTGGACGACCTGCGGGCGAAGCTGAAAGAACTCGGACTGGACCGCCGTCAAATCATATTTGAAAAATACGACTGATTCGCTCGGAAACTCGGGCGAATTCCTTTCCTTACAGACGGTTCATTTGATTTACAATCGAACCATGAACGACTCTGGACCGGCCCGGCTCTATTTATTGCCGATGCTGTTTGTCTGTGTATTCAGCGTGTCTGCGATGCTGCTGACGCGCGTGGTCCCCGGACCAATGAAAGAGCTGGACTATATGGTGATCGGGACCGTCTCGGTGATGATCGGGTTGCTGTTTGTTTTCCTGGTCTTTTCCAAGCGGCGCGACGCGGCACCTAAACCGATGCGGCGGCGGAAAGGGACCTCGATTCTGGGCCTGGGAGAGGAGTCCGATCAGGTCCCTGTACCTGAGGAATGAGGGCTCGACGAAAGTTGGGCGGTGTCAGATTTCAGCAATTCCAAAAACTCAGCTTGCGCGGATTGGATAAAGAAGTGCCCACCGGGAAGCTCGCGTTGTGTGAATTGTCCGGTAGTCTGTTCTTTCCATGCAGCCGCGTGTTCCGGATGAATGTTGGGGTCGGCAGCGCCGCGATAAGCATATATCGGAAAATGGAACGGCTCTTCCGGGCGATAGATGTAGTTCCGGTATAGCCGTGTGTCTGCGCGCAGTGCCGGCATCGCCAAGCGCAGAAGCGCCGGATTATCGAGAATTTCCGCCGGCATTCCTTCCAGTTGCCGCAATTGTTCAATTAATTGATGGTCGTCCGGCTCAGGAGGTGGCTGGTGACCTAGGCGGAATTGCGGAGCCCTGGCGGCAGAGATGTACAGCGCTCGCGGCAGCGGCTGGCTGTTTCTGCGAAGCATACGGGCGAGCTCAAAGGCAACGATGGCGCCCATGCTGTGGCCGTAGAATGCGAACGAAGTCTTGAGGTACGGCGTGATTTCCTCGGCAAGCGCTTCGATCAGCGTTTCCATGTGGTCGAATGCCGGTTCTTCTACACGTGCTTCGCGGCTAGGGAGCGCCACCGGGCATACGGTTACGTGTGTCTTGAGCACTAAGGCCCATGATCGGTACGGAAGCGTTCCGCCTCCGGCAAATGGGAAACAGAACAGCCGCACTTGGACCGTGTTTGAATCGTCTGGACATCCGAACCACAGGTTTGCCTTCGGCTTTTGCCTTGCCGATTGTTTGACGCGCCGGGCGAGAAGCTTGCGCTTGTCCTCGGATAGACCGGCTCCCGGCTTGTGAGATTGTTCCCGTTGCGGCTTTCGGATGAGTGATTCCAGGTATGCCTCGAAGGGCAAAACGCTCAGGTTCGCCACGTAGTCGAGAGCCGCCTGACGCGACTGGAGTGAAAGGCTTTCGTAATGTCCGCGATCTGTGATCAGGCGATGGAGTGCGGCCTGCCAGGGGCCGATATCCTGGGGCGGCACTTCGGCGATGGGCACCATGTGCTCATCTACGGCAGGCAGGTAGCGTGTGATTGGGTTGACCGGTAACAAGTAATCCAGGCCGAGTTTAGCTTCCGGGATTCCCCCGATGTTGCTGGCAAGAACTGGCACTCCACGCAGCATAGCTTCCGGCACCATACGGCTGCGTGCCTCGGCCCAGAGCGACGGCACCAGCATGATCCGGGTAATCTTTAGTAGCTCGTCAATTTGCTCTACCGGCGGCAGGATGGTGACGTTCGGCAGCCGATACAGCGCCGCCATGTCCTCGGCGTTTGTTCCCCAAACGGGCACGGCGGCAAACTGGACATCCGGCATCCGTTCCGCGAGGGCCAGGAAGATCGCAATTCCCTTGACAGCGCATGGATTCACCATCGATACGTACGGATTATCGAAGCGGCCGAGATACGGAAACTCGCCCGGCTGTAGTAGAGAGATCGGTACGTGAATGGCATCCATGCCGCCGAACTCGCGTACGTACCGGGCGACGTATTCGCTGACTCCCACGACACCATCGGCGTGACGCAGAGCTTCGGTTCTAACCGCGCTCACCATGGAACTGTCCGGGCCGAAAGGGACTGCAATGGTTGCGCGAACGAGAAACACAACGCGGGCTTGCGGCGCACGCAGGGCGATGTCGAAAAGCAGTTGGGCGGGGTCATCAGTGGAAGTTATTATGACGTCGGGATCGAAATCGGCAATCTGAGCGCTGAGGTAGGCGCGTAGCTGCGGGTTGAGAGTGACAGTGTGGACCTCGACTCCGTTGTGCCGCATGATCACGGCGCCGGAATCTGACGTGTTTACCCGTATGCTGCGCGCTGCCAGTTCCTTTAACAGCATTTCGTGGCCCGGAACTCCGAACTTCTCAATACGCGCGACCACACGAACCCGATGCTCTCTGGCGGTGAGCGCTTCCATGAGGAGCCGATTCGACTTATCGCCGCCGCCGAGCGAGGGGTAGTAGAGCGAATTGTGTGCGAGTAGAATGCGCATTACTTCGAAGGTCTGTGACGGAGGCGCTGCAGTAGCAACGCACGCTTCGCCCCGGATAGATTTGTGAATCGCGGGTCTGGAGATTGGGGCGCCGGAACCTGAGTATCTCCGCCCGGAGTCAGTGACAGCAACAGCTTGTCAAAATCTGCCGCATCCAGTCCGCGCACGAATTTAATCGCTGCTGTGCGAGAGCGAGCCACTTCCGCTTCGTAGGCGGATTGATCGGTGAGCAGGGTTTTCAGCGCGCCAATCCATGGCGCAATATCCTGTTCGACTCCGACGGGCTTCGGCATGAAACGATCGTCGAACACGGCTTCGTACTGTTCGATGGGGCGCACAGGAATCACGAAATCTGTTCCCTGCTTGGCTTCGATGAGGCCGCCGGAGTCGCTTGAGACGACTGGCAGTCCGCGCAGCATGGCCTCCATGGCAATCAGTCCGAAGCCTTCATACCACAGGGACGGCATTAAGAGGAGCCTCGCTTCGGAGAGCACGTCTTCGATGTTCGGAACGCTATCGATCACTGTGATGTTCCGCGAGCCGGCGAGTGCATCGCGGTCGTCTTGCGTGGTGCCCCAGCCCGCGAGTGCGGTAAACGGGACTTGTGAAAAGTGCTTCGCCAGAGCCAGAAAAATAGTGATCCCTTTGACGACGCACGGATTGATCATCAAGATGGACCCACGGCCAAATCCGCCGTATTGCGCATACGGTTCGTGCCCGTAAATCGGGGGGTGGACGACTATGGCGTAGCGGCCCGAGTGCCGTTGAATGTAGCCGGCGGTGTGATGGCCGATTGCTACCACGGCACGCGCATTGGCGACGATCTCCGTTGCGCCGGGATCGGGATTCCAACTTGCCGGGCCGAAGGGGTAGAACTGCGGGGTATGCGCCAAGTAGATCAGGCGGCCGGGTGCGGAATGATGCACCTCGCGAAGCAGAACATGGCTCACATCTTCAGATGAGACCAGGACCCAATCCGGACGGAATTCGCGGATCTCCTCAGCCAGCACGCTGTGGCGCCGGACAAAATCATGCACACGGAGAATCCGAACCCCATTGACCACAACGCAGGAAGCATTGTCATCGGGTGTAGCGGCCGCACAGACCACGCGGCATTCTTGACCCTTGGCCGCCAGATGCTGCAGCCAGACCAGATTGCTTCGGGTGGAGCCTCCGCGGGGAGGGGCATAGGAGGCGTTGGAAGTCAGAAGAATGCGCACGATATCAGCTTGCGTTATCGCCTGGGTCTTCGCTCGCCAACAACGCCTGTACCTCTTCGTCGGAGAGTCCTTCAATTTCTTGCAGCAATCGCTCGTACTCAGCCGAATCGATGGATCCCATCTGGAACGTCTCAATGCGCGCGGCAAGATCTCTGAGTGTGAGAGTGCCCGCATAGACGTCATCTATGGGTAGCTCCACTCCGAATGTCTCTTTGATTCGCAGCAAAAGCAGGACGGCGAGCAGTGAATGGCCGCCCAAATCGAAGAAATTGTCAGTGGGAGCGACGCTGGGCCGCTCCAGCAGTTCAGCCCAAATTATGGCGAGCTTATGTTCGGCTTCCGTCATCTCTGCGTAATCCTGGTGATGGGAAACGCCTACGCGTTTTCCGTTCCACATCGCTTCCAGAACCTGTTTGGGCGTGGAAAGTTTGGTGGCGATGCGTTCGAATTCCATAAAACGGTAGCCGGTCAACTGAGTAGTTTCTTTCCGCGCCGCAGGCTGCCAATCGCCGGTTGCGGCCGATGGCTTCCACTTCAACTGTGTGAGGCCGACAGCAGGGAAATGAAGTCCAGTCCCGATGGTTTCTAAAAACTGACGTGCAGGAATATTCTTCTTCCTGGGCTCAAACGAGACATCGACGAATACGGCTCCCCGGTTCAGAGCTGCCTCGCCCAGCCAAGCCATCACCCGGTGTTCGACTCCCCGGCCGAGCACGCGGCAACTCAGCAGGAACGTGTCGAGCAAGAGATCTCCATGATCGACCGAAAAGATAACAACACCCACAAGACCGTAATCGCCGAACCGGTCAGACACCTGAATAGTGAAACATTCATGAGAATCGGTGCGCACCAGATTCTGGATATCGGCCTCGGAGCGGCGGATGGTGGTGAAGTTGAATTGATTGGTGCGCTGTGTAAGTTGGGCCGCGCGCGGCAGGGCCTCCGGCGTAATAGGCGATATGCTAACCCGCAACTGCAAATTGGCGATGAACTCCGCCAGGTTGGTAGCTTTGCGAACTTCACTGCCAAACTTCTGCGTCTGTGCGTAATAGGCGTTGCGGTTGCGATCCTCCCCGGTCACCACGGCGTGATCGAAGGCCCATACGTGTTCCAGAAAATGTGGAGTTTCTTCGATGTCGGCGGGAAGCGCAAGGGTTAACACTTCGGGGAGACTATCGCTGGTTTCGGCGCACTCCTTTGGATTGTCGTCTACGAAGATGAAACTATCGAGGCCCAGGCCGAGTTCGTGAGCAATGGAAACCAAATTATCGGCCTTAGAATCCCAATCGATACGCCACGTTGTGAAATGGCGCAGTTGCAAAGGCATCTCAGGATGCCGATCGAACACATCCAGAACATCCTGTTCATTGTTCTTACTGGCCATACAGAGCAGCATTCCGGCATCGCGCTGCTGCAACATGAACTGCTGGAGCATGCGGCGCGGCGGATCGATTTGGACACCACCCGGACCATCTTCCCCGCAAATCCCCTGCCAAAGCGTGTTGTCGCAATCGAGCGCGATCACTTTGTAAGGAGCCATGAACAGAGAATGCGCGTGCCGGACCAGCGCGGTTCCAAGGGCGCAAAAGTACTCGTCCGTATATGGAATCTTCCCCAGCCGGTCGCCGGTGACTTCTTCCCAGTTCTCGACCGGATAGCGGCGCTGGATCTCATCAAAATGCAAAAATTGTACACCGGGCGCCTCCTCCAGACTGGAAGCAATCAGAGCCGCCGTACTTTTGGCAAACTCCGCCCGCTCCGGTTGCGATATAAAACTGCTGGAGCTTGGGCATAGACAAACGATTACAGGAGCCAACAGGTTGGCGGGCGCAGTTCGGAGGGCCGCGAGTAATTCTTGAACATGTGCGGCTATGGCCGCAAACCTGGGCACGTCACTCTGCTCGAATTGAGCCAGGTCTTCCAGCCTGAGTAGAACCACGTTCACACCTTGTGTGTTCTTGGCAAACTCCCCGGCCGGATCAAGCAGCGATTGCAGAAGCTGATTGTAAGGCGCAAACCTCGCTTCAAAATGCACGTTAAGCTGACTGCCCCAGAAGGAAAGCGTTGAGTGCAGCGGTTCGGCACTGAAAGTGGCGCTAATGGCAAAGCGGAATGAAGACAACACTGCCGGTCGCGGGCGGTTATTTGTCTCGATTGCCAGAGAGGTCCTCCATCGGTGAAAATATAATTTTACGATCAACCGGATTGGATTCGAAGTTTCTCCCTATGTTGGGGCAGCGAAGGCAGGATTGGATATGGCATCGGTCCTTTACAGCACGCCGTTGCAAACTCCGGTTGGCGATATGGTTGCCATCTCATCGGAGATTGGATTATGTGCCCTTGAGTTCGAGTTGCCGGTCCGGCAGAAGCTGCTGAACCAGCGGCTGGCGAAGTGGTTTACAGGTGCTGAAGTGAGAGCAGGGAGCGGCCATCGGCTGCCCACCCTATCGCATTGGCTGGAAGCGTATTTTGTGGGGCGATTTCCGAATGTGGGTTCGCTGACGCTGGATCTGCGTGGTACTGAGTTCGAGCGGAAGGTCTGGAAGGCTCTGTTGGGTATCCCAGTAAAGTCGACGGCGACCTACGGACGGATTGCGGATGATCTCGGCATTCCAGGCTGCGCGCGGGCAGTAGGGTCAGCCGTGCGGCGGAATCCGATGAGCATTATCGTACCTTGCCATCGAGTGGTGGGATCCGATGGCGCATTAACGGGCTATGGCGGGGGCCTGGCACAAAAGAAATGGCTGCTGGAACACGAAGGAGCGTACCCTCAGGAAGCAGCCCGGATCTCAACGTGCTTGTAAATTTCCTTAGTTTGCTCGAGATTCGCAAACGCCAGGCCAGGTAATTTTGCTGAGGCTGTCCCCGCGGCAACGGACCATTTCACGGCATCCCGAAAATTGCTCTTGTTACTAGTGCTGGCCCACAGGTATGCGGCAGCCATCGCATCGCCTGCACCGATTGGGCAGACTGCGTCAATGCGCGGCGGAATAGCTTCTATCATCTCTTCCGAGTTCTTCGCCACCACTCCCCTACTACCCAGAGACAGGATGACCGACTCCGCTCCCATGGCATGAATCCGCTCCACAGCCTCAAAGAAATGCGAGCGGGTGATGAGTACTTTATTGAGTAGCCGCTCGGCTTCCTGTTGATTTGGAGTGACCATGGTGGGTTCCGCCTCCAAGCCGTGCTGCAACGCGTCTCCGTCCGTATCCAGAAGAGTTTTGACCTTTCTCTTGTGTGCAAGCTGGATGAGGCTGTTGTAGAAATGCGGTGGAACACCAGGCGGAAGGCTGCCGCAGATCATGAGCCAAGTAACGCCCTTCAAGCTGGTCTCGACGGCGTTGGTCACGGCATCGAGTTCGGTTTGTTCAATTTTTGGCCCGAGTTCGTTCAGCTTCACCGTGAGACCTTGTTTATCGGAGATCGTGAGGTTGGTTCGCGTTTCGTGAGAAATCGGAACCACGTGGATGGGGAATCCACACGTGGCTAGAAACGCCTCAAACTTCTTTCCGGTGACTCCGCCGGAGGTAGCAATCGCCAAAGTTTTACCACCGAAGGAATTGATCACGCGTGAGGCGTTGATACCCCGGCCTCCGGCTGAAAGGCGGGTGTCCAGAATGTACGCGCGGTCCTCAAAGACCAGGCGGTCTGCGGAAACATTTCTATCGAGTGCCGGATTTATTGTGAGTGTAACAATCAATCTATTAGTTTACCGGATGCTACGCTGAGAATTGCCCCAACGCACGAAATCACGGGCTTATCTTGCGCTCCTAGGGGTGTATATTTTCTGGGGCACAACGTACCTGGGCATCCGGATCTCCCTCGAAGCATTTCCTCCGATTTTCCTCATCAGCGCGCGATTCCTGCTTTCCGGGATGCTTCTGTTGATTGGCGCGCGGCTCAGCGGAGCCGTTTTTCCGAAAGGCCGCGAACTTTTGTTGACGGCCCTTTACGGCGTTGTCATCCTGGGCGGCGGCAATGGATGTCTGGTATGGGCCGAACAGACGGTCCCCAGCGGCTTAGCCGCATTGCTGCTGGTGACATCGCCATTTTGGATGGTGGGGCTTGAAGCGGCATTTCCGGGCGGCGAGAAAATTCATATTCCAACGCTGGGCGGGATTCTGGTGGGCTGCCTGGGAGTGGTGTTGCTGGTTGCTCCGCACGGGTTCCATACATCCTTCAGCGGCGTAGTTATCAACGGATTCATCGTCCTGCAACTCGGCTGTTTCCTGTGGTGCCTGGGAGCAATTTCGCAGAAGCGGCAGCCGACGAAGGCGCATCCGATTGTGAGCGGTGCCGTGCAACAGCTTGCTACCGGCCTTGCATTCGCAATTCCGGCCCTGACCATTCACGAGCATCCGATTCACTGGAACGCGCGCAGCACGTGGGCGCTTGGCTATCTGGTGATTTTCGGATCCGTTGTGGGCTACAGTGCGTTCCTGTACGCGCTGGAGAATCTACCCATCGCGGTTGTCACCACGTATAACTATGTCAATCCAGTGGTCGCGATGTTTCTCGGCTGGCTGTTTTACCGGGAATCGTTCGGGCGGCGGGAACTTCTGGCAATGCTGATTATCTTTGCCGGGGTTGCGATTGTGAAGTGGACCACTTTAGCGAAGCCTAGTGCTCCTTCTGCAGAACCTTTGCGCCCAATGCTCCACCCACCGCGGGAAGTAACGTAAGCATCACGAAAAACACAACCAGCATGCCGATCAGCAGCGTCGCGATGCCAGCCTGGCTGCTCAAAACTTCATTGAACTGATTAATCAGGTCCGGCGTGCCGCGCTGGCTCACCATCTCACGGAAGAACGCGGCAAGTCCGTCCTTTGAAGATATTTGGATAATACTGATGGTGAAAAATACCGTCATGATGACGAAGCAGAACACGCCGGTGATCCACCCCATGCGGGCGCCACCACGAACAGAGAGCGATTCTCCAGTGCGGCGCGCGTAAAGGTATACCGAGAAGAACCCGCCTGCCAGTAACAGAATGAGTTGCCAGACGGCCGCCAGGAACGACGGAATTGGAAATGCCAGCAGCAGCGTCATCAATCCGGCTGCAAAAAAGCCGACCCGTACCGCAACCGAATTGTGGAAGTTGATGCCGGGTTTTTGCGGAACCGGCGGAGGCGTTCCACCCGGTAGCGGCTGGGCCGGCACCGGCTCTTCAGTTCCGGCGTTGAACAGCGGCTCATCGTACTGCGGTTTTCCGCACTTATGACAGAAGCGCGCGTCCGGCGGAAGCTTTACCCCGCATGTACAGTATTCGCCCACGCCTTCAGTGTCCCCCAGCACCGCGAGAGTAAGCAAGTGCGGTGCACGCAGGGCGATGTGGTAATTTTGCACTGATGCGTCCATTGAACCTGCTGGTTATTTCAAACCCCAACGCCCGCCACCTTTCGCTACTGGAAAAACTGCCTGATTCGACCACGATTACCGTGGGCCGCCACGCGGATGCGTTTATCTCCGCCGCTCCCGAAGCGGACGTCATCCTGAACGGGATGGGTGTGGGAGACACACTCAAAGAGATATGGAATTCGGTCCCCCGTGTGAAGTGGGTACACTCGTTGTCCGCCGGCGTCGAGAACACTCTATTTCCCGAGCTGATTGCGAGTCCGGTACCGCTGACGAATGCACGCGGTGTTTTCAAGCGTTCCCTGGGTGAATTCGCGATCGCCTCAGTGCTCTACTTCGCGAAAGATCTGCGCCGCATGGTCCGCAATCAGGAGGGGGGCCGATGGGAACCGTTTGATGTTGAAGAGATTCACGGCCGCACCATGGGCATTGTTGGCTACGGTGAGATTGGGAGAGCGGCGGCGGAAAGAGGCCGCGCACTTGGTATGAAGATCGTAGCGTTGCGCCGGCGTCCGGAGCTTTCGAGCAATGATCCATTAGTGGACAAATTCTACTCCATTGAACAGCGTGCGGAGATGATGGCGATCTCAGATTACGTGATCGCGGCCGCCCCCTTGACGGAGGAAACGCGCGGACTGATCGGCGAGAAAGAGTTGGGCGCCATGAAGAGCACCGCGGTGATTGTGAATCTTGGCCGCGGCCCCGTCATTTCCGAACCGGCTCTGATTCAGGTGCTGCAGAATAACCGGATTCGGGGAGCCGCGCTGGATGTGTTCGATAAGGAGCCGCTTCCGGAAGGCCATCCCTTCTGGAAAATGGAAAACGTGCTGATTTCACCGCATTGCGCCGACCATACCTCGGACTGGCTGGAACAGGCAATGGAACTCTTTGTCTCGAATTTTGAGCGCTTCCTGAAAGGCGAGGGACTGCGGAACGTAGTGGACAAAAACGCCGGCTACTAAATGATCACGCAGCAGCAGATTCGGGAAGCAGCCGTCCGGATTCAGCCGATTATTCACCATACTCCGGTGATGACTTCGCAGCTGTTCGATGCCGCCAGCGGGCTTCGCTGCTATTTCAAGTGCGAGAACTTCCAGCGGGGCGGCTCGTTCAAGATCCGCGGCGCCGCCAACTTCCTGCTTTCCATTCCGGAGGAAGATATCCGGAAGGGTGTGGTGGCGTTCTCATCGGGCAATCATGCGCAGGCGGTCGCAATCGCCGCTGGACATCTGAATACGAAAGCGACAATCGCGATGCCGGAGGATGCGCCGGCTTCGAAACTCGCGGCTACCAAGGCTTACGGCGCGACGGTGGTCTCTTACGACCGTTTCAAAGAGGATCGAGAAGCGATCGGCACGCGTATCGCGTCCGAAACCGGCGCCACGCTGGTTCCGCCGTTCGATCACCCGTGGATCATTGCGGGACAAGGCACCGCGGCACGGGAATTACTGGATGGAACGGGGCAAGTAGACGCGCTAGTGGTACCACTGGGCGGGGGCGGGCTCTTGTCAGGTTCCTCCATCATTGCAAAGTCGCAGCAACCGGACATCCGAATATTCGGAGTAGAACCCGAGTCTGGTAACGATTACTATTTGTCACGGAAAGCGGGCAAGCGCGTCAGTATTGCTCCGCCCGATACGATTGCGGACGGGCTACGCACCACGCTGCCAGGTGCAATCACGTTCCCGATTATCGAAAACCTGGTGGAAGAGATTCTGCTTGTGACCGATGATGAAATTCGCGCGGCGATGGAGCTGTTGAGGAGCCGGATGAAGATCGTGGTAGAACCCAGCGGAGCAGTGGGCGCGGCGGCTTGTCTGTTTCACAAGCTGCCGGAAGGGATTCGATCAGCCGCTGTAATTCTTTCTGGTGGAAATTTATAGCGCTTAGATTTCTTCGGGAATTACTCTAGTTCCAGTGATGAAAGCCGAATATTGCGCGACCGCACAACTCTTGGCAGCGATCCAGCGATACGCCGGCACTACGAAAAGGCTGCCACGCTCTATCATCTTGCGGCGGGTTTCCGGCATTGGGGACACTCCAAATTCCATGCCTCGTGTGATGGTCTTGCCGCCCCACGGAGCCTGTGTACGGGAGTTGTTCTCCTCCCAAATGCCCAGCCACGGGAAGTCCTCCCGTTTCCATTTGTAACCAAAGAGCACGTTGCTCTCCGGCGAGAAGGCGAGGAAGAAAGCATCTTCGCGGTGAGGGTCCAGAAGGTGGGCTGTGAAACCGCTCGATACTGGTGCTTCGGTGTAGGTGCGGAGATCGTGAGTGCGCCCGTCAATGCGCGCAACCAGGGGCCAATCGAACACGGCTCCCGTTTTCATGACGCCATTTCCGAAATCGGACTCGAAGACCTTCGATCTTGTAGCCGGTGCGCGAAACTGTGTCGCACCTTTTTTCAGAAACGGCGGACCGAGCGTCACGTGTTGCGTCCAGGCAATAGCGCGGTCCATGGCAGCCAGGTTCTGGACAGTTTCTCGGATCTGGACGGTCTTACCGTCCGGATCGAACGAAATGCGGCGTTCGAAGTGCAATTGCGAGCTTTTCAGATTCGTGCTCGCCGTCATCTGAGAGTTTTCCACCCGAATGGAATAGCGCGACACCGATGCCTCGCCATGAACCGTCATGCCCGCCGCGGCCTCTTCCGGGGACGGCCCTCCGAACAGATCGAGGCAGAGATTGTGCCCCATAATCCCAGCGAGGAGTTTCGACTCGGAATCCGCTCCGTACTCAGGGTGTTTCGCCGGATCATATACAGAGGGCTCAATGGAAGGCCAGGGCGGAGTCCACAGTGGGTTGATTCCGGTCGGCTTGTGGAGAATTTCAGCGATATGGCCGCCCTCAACCAGTACGGTCACGCGGATGTTGTCGTTTTCCACCTGGACCGCGCGGCGATCCCGATATCTCACTTCGTGCATGCTTGAGGTAGCATACATCCAAACGAGGCCACTGGTGCATTCATTGCTACTTTCCTGCTGCCGGGCGCGCTTGAATCATGCCGTGCCGACAAAATGCTTTATGAAAGACGATGGAGCGCGCTCGCTTGCACCGGCCGCAGTTGGGACTGCGGCTGCCTCAATTAGCCTCGGAGCAATCCTTTGGGTGTACCACGCGGGCTGGATACTTTATTACGGCGACGCTGAATCACACCTGAACCATGCCCGGCGCGTCGTAGATTCACTGACTCCAGGAGCGGAACAATTTGGCACGGTGTGGCTGCCCTTCCGCGCCTTCTTATGCTTCCGTTCGTTGCGAACGACGCGTTGTGGCTTACTGGGCTGGCCGGAACAATACCATCCGCAGTCTGCTTTGTCCTCGCCACCACTTTCTTATTCGCCGCCGCTAGGAGAGTTGCGAACAGTTTCGCGGTCGGAGCAGCCGCGGCATCCGTATTCGCTCTCAACCCCAACGTACTGTACCTTTAGGCATTGCCTATGACCGAATCTGCATTCTTTGCGGCGCTGCTGGGATCGATGTATTTTCTTGTACGCTTCCAGCAGAAGCAGTGCTTTCGTTTTGTTGTTGGCGTTGCTGCATGGCTCTGGGTGGTACGCTTACGCGGTACGAAGGGTGGCTATTGCTCCCGCTGATCGCGATCTTTCTCATCGCATTCTCGCGCGAGCGGACCACTTGGATTGCTTTTGTCTTCCTTGCGATCACTGCAATCGGACCGTTCGGCTGGCTGGCGTAGAACTGGTGGGTCACAGGGAACGCTTTAGACTTTTACAACGGACCATATTCACCGAGGGTAATTCAGGGATCGCCATCCTATCCTGGCCAGGGCGACTGGCGGGTTGGGATTTCCGTGCCGCGGGTATTCCTCTTCGACACACGCTGTCCGTCGATAACGGTGTGTTCTGGGACGCCGCCATCGCAAGGCCAGATTTGTTCCTGCGGAGCCGCTGGGCCGTCGTGTTGCTTTCACCCAGTGGTCGCGGCGACGGTGACCGGGTCAGGGCTGCGCTCGACCGCTCTGGTCGCGCCGGTCCGAATTACGAACTACTAAAAAGAATCGAATCAAGAGAGGGCAAAGTGGTAGAGATCTATCGCCGCACAGAGGCATTCCACACGGACGGAGCAGGGCCGCGGCATCCATGATGCTCTTGCAATCGGAGTGACGGCCGGTGATGAACCCGAAGAACAGATATAATCGCTCCTATGAATTCGAGGCGCGGGTTTTTGAAGGGTTCCGGGGCCGGGCTAACAGGCAGTGTACTTCTTGCTTCTACTGCTGCGCGTCCTCTCACCGAAAAAGAAAAGCTAAACCGCATTGCTTCCAATAGTTGGCCCATACGATCTCTCTTCAAGAGCAGGAGCGAGCGCGCGGGCGGCACACAATCCGCGGCGATGAAGAAGAAGTACGGTGAGATCACAATGCTCGATTTTCCGGAGTTCACGAAGAACACCTTTCCTGGCGTATATCACATGGACATCTTCTCAGGACTCTTCGGCGACATGGGCGACGGCAGCATGTATGTCGAGACCACTGTGAATTCTGAGGGGAAAGATCGCAAGACTCTCGAGTTCGATCCATCGTCCGCTTCCGGCAAGAGATGGCTGGAGAAGATGGCAAATAAACAGGTGACCACCGGCACGAAATGTCATCACATCTCCAACAACGCTCCGCGTGATATTTGCGAACTGGATGAGGGAAAGCGCAGAGCGGGCATCGAAGTGGCGAAGAAATGGTTGGATGGCGCGGCAATGCTGGGAGCGAAATCGATGCGGGTGAATAGCGGCGGCCCGCGGATCTCGCCGTGTCCGGTGGCGGATCCCAGTTCTTACCCGAAGAACGATGCTCTCGCCAAATATCTTACGAACTGCATCGAGTCATTTAAGGAAATGGCGGATTACGGCGGAAAGCTCGGCGTGAAGGTGACGCTGGAGAATCATTGGGGCTTGACGGCCAATCCCATGAACATTCGGATCATCATTGAGGAAGTGAACAATCCGTTCTGCGAAGCCTCGCCGGATTTCTGCAACTGGGAGCACGAATATCTCCTGTTCCATGGCTTGCAGGACCTGGCGCCGTACGCCCACACCAACGTTCACGCCAAGTATTGGAACCGGTGGAAAAACCCGGACGTTCAACGCAATGTCCGGATCATGTTGAACGCCAATTACACCGGTCTTTTCGCGCTGGAGTACGAAGAAGGCCCATGGGACGGCGTGGAAGGCTCGCAGTATCTGTACCGGGAAGTTTTGGCCGCGCTATAGAGGCTTAGTAATCTCCCGTTTCAAGGCAGCGACTTCGTCCCGCAGCTCCTGAATGCGGCCAAAAGCGGCGAGCTGCCGGAGATATTTTTTAAGCGGACGAGCCGGTGTTCCCCACATCACCTCTCCGCTCCGCACGATCTTCGATGTCAAAACACCCGAGCCGGAACCGAGAACGGCGCGCGACTGAATGCGCGCTTTATCCCCGATGCCAACCTGGCCGCCGATGACTGCATAATCTTCGACGACCACTCCGCCGGATAATCCGGTCTGCGCGGCGATCACCACATGGCATCCGATCTGGCAGTTATGGCCGATGTGAACCATGTTGTCGAGCTTGGTGCCGTTTCCGATCGAGGTGACCCCAAGGGCCGCGCGATCGATGCAAGAGTTGGCTCCAATTTCCACATCGTCGCCGATAGTCACGCGTCCAACTTGCGGAAATTTTTGATATTCCCCATCGGTTAGGACGAAACCGAATCCATCGGCGCCGATCACCGCTCCCGAATGCAGTGTCGCGTGATTTCCAATCTCCACGTTATCGTGAATGGTGGCATTCGCGTAAATTGTGCAGTGCTCTCCTATGGAGACACGCGAGCCGATGACAGTTCCGGCGCCAATCGTACAACCACTGCCGATGCGGGTGCCATCGCCGATCGCCACATGGGGGCCGATGGAGCAACTCGGGGCAACCTGGGCATTTGGCGAAATGACCGCCGTGGGGTGAATGCCTGCCGGCAGGGATGGCTTTGGGTGCAAGTGCGCCACCGCAACCGCAAACACGGTGCGGGGGTGCTCGGCCCGGATCACCGTTCGGCCTGAGAGACTGGGAAAATTCGCGGGCACGATGAGGCAGCCGGCTTTCGATTCACTTACCTGCCCAATGGCCTTACGGTTTCCGGCGAATGCAAGCTCGGAAGTTCCGGCCGACTCGATGGTGGCCGCGGCTGTAATGTCAGCCTCTCCGTCGCCTTCGTAGCTGGCGCCCAACAATTCGGCGATCTCTCTTACGCGCACGAAACTCTCCTCAACTTCCGTATCATACAAGGAATGTCCATCGATCCTTCGGCTACAGTGGCCGAGACCGCGCGTATACATCCGGACGCCCGCATCGGCCCGCACTGCCGCATTGCGGATTATTGTGTGATTGAGGCGGACGTGGAGTTAGGCGCGTTCTGCCGCCTAGAGCCACATGTCTATGTGAAACGCTGGACTACGATGGGCGAGCGCAATGAGATCTCAGCGGGCGCCGTGCTTGGCACCGATCCGTTGGATAGGGCGTTTAGCGGAGAGCGCAGTTATTTGCGGATTGGGAATGGCAACAAGATTCGCGAACATCACACCATTTCGCGGGGGACGAAACCGGAATCGGTGACAGAAATCGGCGATGAGAACTACATAATGACGTCCGGGCACATCGCGCATAACGCGAAAATTGGAAATCAGGTGGTGATTGCAAGCTGCGCGCTGGTGGCCGGATACGTAGAAATCGAAGATCAGGCTTTTATTTCCGGTGGCGTGGTGATTCATCAATTTTCGAAAGTAGGCCGGCTCGCGATGATCGGCGGGAACTCGCGAGTGAATAACGATGCGCCGCCTTATTTCTTGTATTCAGATTTCAACATTACACCGAAAGGTCTGAACATGGTTGGCCTTAAGCGCGCGGGCTTTCAGGCAGCGGAAGTGACGACACTCAAGAAGGCGTACCGGTTGTTGTACCTGTCGGGCCTCAAGCTAGAGAGTGCGCTGGAGCGCATTGAAGCGGAGTGCGGCACGGATCACGCCCGGCGCCTGGTGGCGTTCATCCGATCCAGCAATCGCGGTATATGCCGCCCGAAACACATTTGACGCCTGCGGGTCTCTACTCTTGGGAAAGAGCCGCTGGAATGCCGGTTCTATAAGATGAATAGCGCAACGCAATCCCTAGCAGATTCCGAATCGCGCGGCCATCCACGCGCCGGTCAGCCCTGCGGGTATCATGTACGCTCTCAACGGAAACAGACCTGGGCATCGGCACACCCAAAAGCTCCGCGCAAAATTGGGCTATTTCACGGGCGGTGCATGGGTGCTCGTCGGCCACAGGGTAAGCGCCCGTCAGATCCGACTGTAGAGCGGCCTCGCAATGCGCCGCCAGATCCTCCACGTGAATTCGCGAAACGAAGTTGGCGCCATCCCCGGTAAAACCGTACTTGCCATCCGCCATGGAAACGTGGATGCCACGGCCCCGCCCATAGATCGCGGCGGGACGAAGAATCAATGTAGACCACGGCCCCGATGCAACCATTTCCTCGGCCTCCACTCGCACATGCTCCCGAGGCGATGCCGGTTGGACCGGCGTCCGGTCGTCTACGTCTCTCGCCCGGCCGTATACGCCGGTGGTGGACAGGTATACGAATCGGGACGGAATGCCGCGGAGCGCCTGAAGCAGCCTTGGCGTTGGATCTGTGTATTGGCCATCAACCAGGACGCTCGGGATGGAATGAAGGACAACCGCTCCGTTGGGTATAGGCAGCGGTTCCGGAGCAGCGGCATCCCATTCGACGACCTCCGCGCCTCGCTCTCGCAGCGACGCCAGTTTCTCCGGGTTGCGAGTGGTTAGAATGACCCGCATACCCCTTAACAGAAATCGCTCAGCGACGCGGCTTCCAGTAAATCCACAGCCCAGGACAACGATTTCCACTTGTTTCATAATAATGGGTAACGTCAAATCTGATAACCTGCGGAGTCCTCAGTGAAGACCCAAACCCAAGCAGACGTAACGAGGCTACTGGCCGACTGGACGAAGGGCGACAAGAAAGCCTTGGAGTCCCTCATGCCACTCGTTTACGGCGAGTTGCACCGTCTTGCCAAACGGTACCTGCGCAGGGAGCGGTCTGACCATACCCTTCAAAGCACCGCGTTGGTTCACGAAGCGTACCTGCGCCTGGTCGATCAAAAAGGGGTGCAGTGGCAAAACCGGGCACATTTCTTCGCGGTAGCCGCGCAAATGATCCGGCGCATTCTTGTAGACCACGCTCGTACTCACAACGCGGAGAAGCGGGGCGGCGGCGCTTGCAAATTGGCTCTGGATGAGGCACTCGCGGTTCCGCAACGCCGCGACCTGAACCTGGTGGCACTCGATGATGCAATCAACGGATTGGCGGCACTCGACCCGCAGCAGGGGCAAATTGTAGAGCTACGATTCTTCGGCGGTCTTTCCATTGAAGAGACGTCTGAGGTGCTCGGCATCTCACCGGCAACGGTAAAGCGCGATTGGGCGGTTGCCAAGGCATGGCTCTATCGCGATTTGAGTGGACGGGAGACCGTGGAAAGCGCGACGGGAGACTCCCCGCCGTGACTGCCGAGCGCTGGCAGAGAGTGAAGGAACTCTTCGAAGCCGCCGGCAGATTGGATTCCAAGAGCCGGAACAAATTCCTCCGCCAAGCCTGCCGGGAGGATCTGCAACTGCGCAACGAAGTGGAATCGCTGTTGGAGTCGAGCAGTGAGGCGGGTGATTTCATTGAGAGCCCCGCGCTGGAAGCGGCTACGGGGCTACTCGGCGGTTTCGACGCCGGTTTCAATCTGAATGATGAGAGCTCCCCTTCCACTGCCACCGAACTGGACCTTGTTGCGTATGAGCGTACCGTAGCAGGCCAAACGATTATCGGCAGGCTGGTAGGGCCGTATCGTGTACTGAATGAGATCGGCGAAGGGGGGATGGGGAAAGTGTACCGCGCCGTTCGCGCCGATGACGTCTATCAACGCCAAGTAGCCATCAAGGTTGTGAAACGGGGAATGGACACCGATTTCATCATTCGGCGGTTCCGGAATGAGCGGCAAATTCTGGCCGGGCTGAGTCACCCGAACATAACCAGGATGTTGGATGGCGGCACCACCGAAGACGGCCTTCCGTACTTCGTGATGGAGTACATCGACGGCAAACCAATCGACGAGTATTGCGACCGGTGCCGTCTCTCGACAAACGAACGGCTGCAATTGTTCCTGAAGGTCTGCTCGGCCGTCCAGTATGCGCATCAGAACTTGATTGTGCACCGCGATTTAAAACCGCGGAACATTCTGGTGACTCCGGATGGCGAACCGAAGCTGCTCGATTTCGGCATCGCAAAGATCCTCAACCTGGAACTCTCGTCGCAGACGATGGATCCCACCATGGTTCGATTCCGGTTGATGACTCCGGAATACGCAAGTCCGGAACAGGCGCGTGTGAGACGATCACGACCGCGAGCGACGTCTATTCGCTCGGCGTGGTGCTGTATGAGTTGCTGAGCGGCCACCGGCCATACCGCCTCAAGACTGGGCTGCCGCACGAGGTTGCGAAGATCATCTGCGAATCCGAGCCTTTGAAGCCCAGCACGGCTGTAAGGGCGGTGGATGTTTCCTCGTCTACCGCAACACCGGAAGCAATCGCAGTGAACCGGAGCATTACACTGGACCGGCTACGGCGCCGGCTCTCGGGCGATCTGGACAATATCATCCTGATGGCGATGCGCAAAGAGCCACTTCGCCGGTATTCTTCCGCCGAACAGTTGGTCGAGGATATTCGAAGGCACTTGAATGGCAAGCCGGTGATTGCACGGAAGGACACGTTCGGCTATCGAAGTACGAAGTTCATCGGCAGGCACAGATTTGGAGTGATTGCCGCGTTGCTCTTAATCGGTGCGATCACCGTTGGCGGGATGACGACCCTGCGGGAGCACCGCAGAGCCGAGCGCCGCTTTGATCAAGTCCGGAAAATGGCAAACTCGTTTCTGTTCGAAATTCACGACGCAATTGAAAAGGTGCCGGACTCACTCTGGGCGCGTGAACTACTGGTAAAGAGGGCGCTTCAATATCTGGATAGCCTTGCGCAGGAGGCCGCCGACGACCGTTCCCTGTTGAGCGAGCTGGCCACCGCCTATCAGAAAGTCGGTGACGTACAAGGCAGCCCGGCTCGCCCGAACATGGGCAACACAACAGGTGCGCTGCAGAGCTACGGTAAGGCTCTTGCAATTCGTCAGCATCTGCTGGAGCTGGAGCCATCAAACGCGGAAGCGAAGCGCGAGCTGGCGAACGGCTACAGCAGCTTGAGTAGCGTTCAAAACGTAAGTGGGGATGCACAGGCAGCTATGTGGAACGCGCGGAAGTCAGTGGAGTTGCTGGAATCGATTATTGCCGGACAGCCGAACAACGCGCAGATTCTTCACGATATGGCCGTGGCATACCAATATTTGGGGAATGCTTATGTAATGGCGGAAGACTGGCCGCACGTGGCCGAGTGCCGCCGTAAGACTCTCTCCATCTATGAGGGCCAACTGGCCATTACGCCTACAGACGGATTTCTGCAACGGAGGGTCTCGCTCGCGCTCAAGACATTGGGCGCGGTGCTGGCGAAAGTGAAAGACAAGGAGGGCGCTCTCAGAAACTATCGCCGGTCGATTGCGCTCGACGAGACAGCAGCAGCCGCAAACCCCGGAAATGAGCAACTGCGATCGGATCTTTCGGCCAGCTACTATGGCTTGGGATTCGTGCTTGCCGAGCTGGGCGATTCCGGGCAGGCGCTCCATTACTATCGCAAAGCGCTTCCAATCCGGGAGGCGTTGCTGGCGCAGGACCCGCGTGATGCGCGCAAACAAATGTGGCTGGCAAACAATTATCAGGACATCGCGAAGATTCTGAGTGGGCGGGGTGATTTGCAGGGCGCTCAGCAGCAGTATCGCAAGGTGTTGGAATTCCGGGAGGCGTTGTTATCCGTCGACTCCGCCGGCGCAGACAATCGCTCTGAGCTTGCCAGGGCTTACCTGGAGATGGGTTCACTCGCTTTGCGCTTGAAAGGGCCGCGCCGGGAGCGGCTGCTTGAGTGTGTAAACCTGAAACAAAAGAGTCTGGATCTCTACGGGCAAATGAAAGAACGTTTGACTGGCGGACTCGCCAACGACGCCAAGAGAGCTCAGGAAGAGCTGGCGGGTTGCCGGGCAGAGCTGGGCCAATAATAAGTTGTGATGAGAAATGGATTATCGGCGGCGGCGTTTGTCCCTGTAACCGCTTCGCTGCCCGAACTTGCAAAAGCCTCCAAACGTTGCGAGGGTTGCGATTTATATCGCAATGCGACACAGACCGTATTTGGGGAGGGCCCAAAGAACGCGCCGGTTTTCCTGGTGGGCGAACAGCCCGGCGATCGGGAAGATATTGCAGGCCAGCCGTTCGTTGGACCTCCGGGGCGCATGCTAGATCAGGCTTTAAGCGACGCAGGCATTGATCGCAACGTGGTCTATGTCACCAATGCAGTGAAGCATTTCAAATTTGAAGAGCGCGGTAAGCGGCGTTTACATAAAAAGCCGAATGCGGCTGAAATCAAGGCTTGCCATCCATGGCTGGAAGCGGAACTGAATGCGGTAAAACCGCGCATAGTTGTCGCCATGGGCGCCACTGCTACGCCCGCGCCCGCCGGAAGGAACGTTCAACTTACGCGGGATCGGGGGAAGTTCCTGCCGTACCCTTCGGCCGAAGCTTTACTCGTAACGATTCACCCCTCGTTTCTGCTGCGCATGCCAGATCGCGATATTAAAGAGCGGGAATACAATCGTTTCGTGGAAGACTTTAAGCTGGTCAATGATCGGCTCAAACAAAGCGCTTGAAACCAGCATCTGGAGCGCCTAACCGCCAATAATAACCGTCGGTTCGCCCTTCGCAATCTTGTTCGGAGGGCCGATTGCTTCCATGATGGTGTCACCCATCCGGCACGCCGGATGGAAATTAATCATGACAGTCGCGCTGCCGTCGATCACCACACCAGGGCCATGCGGAGGAATGGGAAATGGCGTCATACACGAGTGAATATCAGACCCCGCCGCGGCGGCGCCGGTGATGGCAGCCGTCATGGCTGCAGCCATCGCGACCTTCGCGGCTTCCTCCGCTGCCTTCGCTACAGGAGCACCAGGCGTACCCGCGGCGGCAAGCGTGGCCGCTTGAGCGGTTTTTATTGTGGTGTCTGCCGCTGCCTTTGGTCCCTGTAAAGCGGCCGCCGCGGCCGCCGGGACTCCACGCCACGCCGGAAGAAATCCAATCAAAACGGTCGGACTCCCAGGTCCAGGGCTAAGCACAGGTGGCAGCGGGTGTACAACGTTATCCGTAATTCTTGCGGCGGGTCCTGTTGGCATAGAGTTATTTCATTGCTCTTTGTGAATTCTGAAGATCTGAAAGCTGTTTCTTCTTCGCAACCAGAGAACCCGACTTATGCCAGTACGACAGCATGATGCCGGGGTCTTCCGATTCCATTATGAATGAAGAGACCGGCCCGAAGATCGCCGCCACCTCCTGCGAGTCACAGGTCGGCAGGTAGGTCCGCATCACTCTTGGATCGTAGTACCGGAACAGCAGAGGTTTTCCGTTGCTGTCATGGACGGTGAGAAATCTTCGGAAGTGCTGCCGCAGCGTAAAGAGATCCGCCGTGCCCACCGCAAAAATGCCCCAATGATTGCCCCATCCCTGGTTGAGCACCCAATCGCAAAATTCGGTCTCGGATTCCAATTGCACCAGGTAGGGCGCAACTTCCGCCATATCCGGGGCCAGTTCTCCACGGTACAGGCATTCGTACTTCGGCCGCAGTTGGTACAGCTTACTAATCAGACCTGGAATGGAAGCACCGTCCAGCACCGCATACACGCCAGTGCCTGGATCGGCAAATAACTCCGGACTTATCAACTCCACATTATTCGTCATCGGCTGTTTCACGAATGATTAGCCGCCGCCATCCGCTCGCAGATCTCACAGAATGGGGTGCCCGATTGCGCCGCCTGTTTCATCACCATGGCTGCCGGGCTGAAATGGCTCGCCGGGGGTGGCGCCTTGGGAGACGGTGGAGTCACCGACCCTCCCGGTTCGGCTTTATCCGCCTCAGCCGGATCTGTGGGAGCAGCCGGGGAAGAACCGGCGCCTGAACCGGCCGCGCCGCCGCTATTGAGCATCACCATGGTGCCCTTTATAAAAATGCCGCCAGGGTTGATGTTGATGAAATTGCCGCCCACCTTCAGCGTGAGTGTCGTTCCACTCTCGATCACTACATTCATTCCAGACTTCAGATGAATCTCCGTTCCCGCATCCAAGGCGTACTTCATTCCCGCTTTTTGCTGAATATCCATGCCGGCGTCTTGGGAGATAGTCCCATTTATCTTTTCATTCTGATCGCCGGTCACCTTGAGGTGTTTGTCTTTACCAACTTTTTCCATCTGATCCCCGCCGACGATCAGGTTGGTCCCGGCGCCGATCGTTTCGAACCGGTCGTTCTTGATCCGGTTATCCTGATTGCGTTCGGCGTGTATGAAAATCTGTTCGCTGCCTTTTTTATCTTCAAACCGCAACTCGTTGAAACCACCGCCCCCTTTTGAGCTGTAAGTCTTAATCGTGCTCTTGGTCTGTTCATCTGGAAGAGCATAGGGAGGCATCGACTCCGCATTGTAAACGCGGCCCGTGATAATCGGCCGATCGGGGTCGCCTTCCAGAAAATCGACGATTACCTCCTGGCCGATGCGGGGCGTGAACACGGCTCCCCAGCGCTTACCAGCCCACAGGTGTGATACGCGAATCCAGCAGGAGCTGTTCTCGTCGTATTTACCCAGCCGGTCCCAGTGGAATTGGACCTTCACGCGGCCGAAACTGTCCACGTAGATCTCTTCGCCGGACGGTCCAACTACGAATGCCGTTTGCGAACCTTGCATCTGCGGCCTCGGCGTAGTCCGTTGCGGCCGGAACGGCGCCGCCAGGGGGATGCATGTGAAAGTGTTGGAGTAGAGCGCCTCGTCATCGCTGCCGTTCAAACCAGGGTAAGTGCCCCCTTCATATCCACTGTGATTGACTGAGGTCAGGATGTACGTTCCGTTCTGATCGCGGCGAACGTGCTCTGTGAGGTCGAATCGGAAGCCGCTCGAGAACGAACGCCCGTTACCTGAACCGGTGATGACGGCGTGAGGTGCTTCCTGCTCATCCATTCTTAGGCCGGCATAGTTAGAGCCCTGACTTTTCGTCTCATATTCTCCTGGGTAGTCGAAAACCTCCCAGTTTGTGTTGCCCCCCTGTGATACGCGTCCCTCTGCCGTGCCCGTCAAGTCGGTGGCCGGCATTTTGAAATTGAAATCGGTCAGAGAATACTTTCCAGGGCGGATCGAATGATCCAGCCGCCAGCTTGAGACCATATCGGTATCCGTGTTCACCCCGGAGCCGGCGGCCTGCTCATAAATAAACGTCGATTGCCCCTCACAGGGCTTGTGGACCGAGGGAGCATCCGCCAGCACCAACGTGTGCTTCCCGTTCTCATGCTTGAAGAAGAAAAATATCCCTTCCTGCTCCATCAGACGCATGACAAAGTTGCAGGCGGTCTCGCGATACTGCGTGCAATACTCCCAGGTCCGGTAGCTCCCGGTCAGCGAGTTCTGGTAATCGGAAAATCCACCATCGGCGAATATCTGCGCGATAATATCCGGAACAGCCATGTTCTGAAAAATACGGCAGTTCGCGCCGCGCGTAAGAAACCATAGCCACGGAGCCACTTCCGCTTGGTATCTCGCGTATCCGGCAAATCCAGGCAACTGCGCGAAACGAACTACGTATCCGTTGAAGTAGCGCTCAGTTCCGTCCGCCAGTGGCAGGCCCCAGGTAACGTTCTTTCCCACAATGCCGTCGAAATTGAGGCCTTCATCCAGCGAAAGCATCTCAAGCTGGAAGGTGAACAGCTTTGAAATCTCTTCGTATCCTGTAAAGGAAAGCAGCAGCAGCTTGTCCTTGCCAAGCGGCGTTTCGACGTAGAGGAAGCGGTTATCCTGCGTGATTTCTGGCATCGATTTCGACTCTCTTACTCACTACTTGACCACACACTTAGGCAGTGCAAAATAAGACTTCGCTATTTTTCTGATTTGAAATTTGTTGACCCGTCGCCTAACAAATACCGACCTGTCGAGACTAAGGTCGTCGTTCAATATGTTAAGCTGATCGCCGCCACAGGATTTGTGTTCCAACATAGCCGCATGTGCGATTTCGTGTACCATGGTCGCATTGTCCACCACCGGATCGCCCGCTGGCAGCAGTACAAAGGGGAGCCACGTCACCCCATCAGCCAGTTCTTTTCGACCATCGGGAGGATTTTCCTGATTTACTAACGTCATTCCAGCCGTTCCGGTTCGCAGCGCCCGGCTGAAATTGCAAATGATGAGCGGAAGCCTGGTAGGCGCTGCATTATCCTGAAACGTAACGTGCGCTTCGTGGCGAATTTCACCTATTTCTGTACCTAGATTCAGGGGCCCGCCATTGTAATTTAACGGCAGAGGTTGCTTGGTCGGCGGATGGAAATCCAACGCAATGTTGTGCTGGGCCAACACCGACTCAGCGGTGGAGATCCAAGCCGCCAGAGGCACGTCGTCATCCTTCACGAATACAACCTTGAACAGCGTCACATGCAGCGTAACCGGCAAATCACACCGGTAATTGTTCTCCTGCATATCCTTGAGCTCTGCCTCAAACGCCTTCGGCATGCTCAAGATCTGCGGCGGGGTTCTGGGATGGGTGCCGCGGCCGGGGTTACCCTGCGGCTTACCCATCGCCATCCCCTATCGTGTGGAACTCCTTACGCATAGACGAACGAACCATCCGCCCCAATGCCGACGTGAATCGAGTTCGGTTTTTCTCCTTCGGCAAGCCGGCCCAGCAATTGCTTGGATACTTCTGGTAGCAGCGTATTGGTCAAAATGTTATCCACATTCCGCGCGCCGCTTTCCACTTCCGTGCAGCGCTTGGCCACCTCTTCAATCAGCTGTGGGTCGTAATTGAGTTCAATCTTATGATTCTCGAAAATCCGTTTCTGGATCTTTCGAAGCTTCAGCTTGACGATTGTTTTCAGAGCCTCATCCCGCACCGGGTAGAAGGGGATCACTACCATGCGTCCAAGAAACGCCGGCTTGAATATCTTGTTCAGTTCGGGTTTCATTGCCTGCACGATTCCTTGCGGGCTCGGCATGGTTTCCGGGTCGGCGCACAGCTTCATCATGGTGTCCGTCGCGGCATTGGATGTCAGGATAATGATCGTGTTCTTGAAATCAATCTCCCGGCCTTCCCCGTCTTCCATCTTCCCCTTATCGAACACCTGGAAAAAAAGTTCTAGTACGTCGGGATGGGCCTTTTCGCATTCATCCAGCAGCACAACCGAATAGGGCCGCCGCCGGACGGCTTCCGTCAAAACACCGCCCTCTCCGTACCCGACGTAGCCGGGGGGCGATCCCTTCAGCGTGGAGACCGTGTGTGCCTCCTGGAACTCCGACATGTTGATGGTGATCAGACTCTTCTCTCCGCCATAGAACAGGTCGGAGAGGGCTAGAGCTGTTTCCGTTTTGCCTACGCCGCTGGGGCCAACCAGCAGGAAAACGCCGATCGGCTTATTTGGATCTTCCAGATTTGCCTTCGACGTGCGGATTCGCTGGCTGATAGCTTCCAACGCATGATCCTGACCGATGACCCGTGAACCGAGGTGCTTTTCGAGTGCCATCACGGTGGCGATTTCGTCCTTCAGCATCTTGCCAACCGGAATTCCAGTCCATGCCGAAAGGACATCGCCGACGATGTGAGCGTCAACGCAGATGCGCATCAGCGGCGTCTCTCCTTGCAACTGATCCAGTTCCGCGTTCAGTGTAGCCAGCTCGGAACGAAGTGCTTCTGTATCCTGTGCCGGGTGGACGGCAGAACCGCCTGAAGCTGTGGCTGCCGCCGCGCCGGTTTGCGCGGAACCCTCCAGCTTGCCCCGAAGCTCACGGACCTTCGTAACCAGATCCCGTTCCTTATCGAATCGCACGCGTAAGGCCGCCAGACGGGCCTCGGTCTCAATCTTCTCTTTGGCAATCAGTTCCAGACGCTCCTGATGGTCCACTCCAACCGCCGACTCGCGTGTGAGAACCCTTTCCTGAACGGCAAGGTCGTCGATTCGGCGCGTGGCTTCTTCCAGGGCGGCGGGAACGGAGTTTTGCCCCAATGCCAAGCGGGCGCAGGCCGTATCCAAAATGCTGACTGCTTTATCGGGAAGCTGACGCCCCGCCAGATACCGGTGCGAGAGCCGGACCGCGGCAGCCACACCCTCATCAAGAATGCGAACGTTGTGATGCTTCTCAAGCGCGGACACGATGCCACGCAACATCACAAGGCACTGCACCTCAGTCGGCTCTTCTACCTTGACTACCTGGAAGCGGCGTGCAAGGGCGGCGTCTTTTTCAAAAAACTTCTTGTACTCAGACCACGTAGTAGCGGCAATGGTGCGCAGTTCGCCACGCGCGAGCGCCGGCTTTAACAGGTTGGCAGCGTCGTTCTGTCCCGCAGCGCCGCCGGCCCCGATCATGGTGTGAGCTTCATCAATAAAGAGAATGATCGGAGTCGGCGACGACTTCACTTCTTCGATCAAGCCCTTCAAGCGATTCTCAAATTCCCCTTTCACCCCCGCTCCGGCCTGTAGCAACGCCAGATCCAGCGTGCGAAGGGAGACGTTTTGCAGCACTGGAGGAACATCGCCATTCACGATTCGCAGCGCGAAACCTTCCACCACCGCCGTCTTGCCCACGCCGGCTTCGCCTGTCAGAATTGGATTGTTCTGTCGGCGCCGGGTAAGAATATCCACCACCTGCCGAATCTCAAAATCCCGTCCAAGCACTGGATCGATCTTGCCCTTTCTCGCGTTCTCAGTCAGATTGACCGTGTACTGATCCAGGTTTGGCGTCTTTCCACCCGCCGCGCGCGGAACCGCAGCCGTCTCCCCTAGCTCAGGTCCATCCGAACTGGTATCGTCCTCCTGCGAGCCGGAAACGATGGTGAGGAAATCTTTACGAAGGGCGTCCGCGTTGACCTTTTGCAGCTCTTTGCTCACATCCCGCATGATGCGGGCAAGCTCATCGCTGGTGATCAGCGCCAATACCAGGTGCCCGGTCCGTATCTGAGGCGCGTTGAAATCGATCGAGCCGACGGTCCACGCCTCTGTCATCATCTTCAAGACCGAAGGACTGATTGCGGGCGTACGCGCGTTCCCCGACTTCAGTTTGTCCAGACTTCTTGTAAGTTCCTTCGAGAATTTGGAGCCATCCACGCCGAACTGGCGGAAGATTTTGGCGGTATCGCCATCGCTCACGTCCAACAGTTTCATTAAGACGTGCTCAATCTCGATGTCGTAATGCGTGCGCGAAAGGCAAAGTCCTGCAGCTCCCTCCAGTGCGCCGCGCGCCGTGTCATTCAATTTTCCAATAAGTGCTTTCAGATTTAGTCCCATCGTGTTCCCCTCGCTTTAAGCGCAATGATATCGTTTCAGAGCCGTAAAATTGTATCGCCGGGGTCTCTTCCCATCGGCGCGGATTTAGCCCAAGTCAGCCAACCGAGCTGGGGCATTACTTGATCGCCGGCATCGGCCGGTTTATCGTCTAGTTCGCAGGCTGGCACTTCTTCCCGCTTCAATACTAATTGAATCTCGATTTCCAGGTGGTCGCCCGCGAAAAACTTTGTAAGCGCCCGCAAGGGTGCGTTTGCGGACCCATGTGGAAGAAACTCAACATACTGCCTCAGCGTCAGTGGTCCTAAGATAATCCGTATTCCCGACTGTTGATCCCAAATCTCGTCTCCCGCGACAGATCCAACCCCAAGTTGTTCCGAGAAGGTGTCCGCCGATTCAAATCGGCACTGATCACCTGGGTCGAGTGCGTACCAGGCCCCGACAAACTGTTCTACTTCCGCCTTCACGCCGAAGTAATCCATCACGATGCTTCGCAGGGCCGACACGGACCTGGTATGTAGCGAAAGCAGGCCGCTGTAAAACAGCAGGGAGTCGTCAGGCACAGCCTGGCGAAGAGCGAGTCCGGTCGTCCCCAGGCCGATCAGATCCAGCAGGTGATGAGAAAAGCGGTCCCGTTCGCCGCGCTCGTAAGCTACCTGAAAACGATACTTCTCCCATGCTTGATAGAACAGGGAGATCATCCGGTGATTGAAAAGATCGAAGAAGTTCAGCAGCGTCCGGTCTTTTGCGCGGATTCTCTCACGCAGCAACTCAGTGTAATAGAGAGGCAGCACTCCCATAGGCCCGGTAAGCCCCATAAAGTTGACAACCATAAAGGGAGCCGAATCGCCGTTCCATTGCAGTTCCTGAATACGGCTGGCGGGAAAGGCGAACGAACTGTTGGCGCCAAAGCGCACCACCTCCCGCGAAGCTGGCAGGAAGGTGCCAACGCCGCCGCGGTCGGGCCGCATTCTCTGTAGCAGGCGCACAGCTTGGAAGAAATCGAATGTCCACGGGTCTTGACGGAGTTCCGTCTCGACCCCCGCAAACTTCCGCGGCGGCAATGCTACAGCAGGATCTTCTGTCCCGCTCTTGGGGGCCATTCCTTCATTACCTCCTTCCGCTGTTCCGTGGTAGCGACCAATTGACTAAAACTGTTTAGTGTTGCATAGAGCGCAAGAAAGCGTTCAATGACACTGGCAAACAGAAAGACACCTCCGCCGACGAACTGCTCCTCGTCGAACTGGATGTTCACACGTGTCCCGCGAGCGAAGGTGATGCCGTTTTCCGACATGACCCGCGCAAAATGCTTCTTACTCCTCAGATCTGAGATGCCCTCAATCTGTTTCGCCGAGTATGGCGATTCGTTGAAGTTATACAGCTTCAGAATCTCCTGCAATGCCGCTTTACCCTCTTCCACCAGGGAGAGATAGTTCAATGAAAGATGTGAGATCAGGCGCCAAAGCACGCTCCTTCCCACCGGCGGACGCAGAGTGCCGGCCGGTTTCCGCAGACACACAATCCGTTTAATCGCGGTGCCGGATTCCAACTCAAAGTCGCCAGCTTCATTTCCGAACGGCAACCGGCTCGGCAGATCGCGATTCGTACACGTGGTGCGGACGGTGAGCGTGTCGGCATCCGGGCGCACCGGGCGCGCTGAAAGATCCACCAGGGATAAATAGATCTCGGTGCCGTCGTCATTTTTCCGGCCCGATGCACGCCGGCTCGCCATCCAGAACGTCTGCTTGTTGTCCCTCAGTGTCGCGTGTCGATAGGAATAGAAAGGCTCGAAGTGCATCGTCTCCCGCGTATGCGGATTGATGCTGACCACTTCGTCCACGGAAAAGATCTCGGTCGCATTCGGGCGGCGCACGTCGGGAACAATCGGGTATTCGAACTTGCGCTGATCCAGAAGAATCGGCTCGGCCGTTTGTGGAAACAGATTCACAATCGGAGTGCAGCCCAGCCGGAACGTCTTGGCATTCACACCCATTTCCAGCATCTGCTTGCGCTCGCTCTGCTCGTACGGCGAGATCAGGAATACAATCTCCGCTCGGTCTTTGAATCCAGCACCCCAGACTTCATCCAGGCCCGCGAGATCGAGAAAGAAAAACTTCTCCGGGAAGGTGAAGTATTCCTGCAATATCCGGTAACCCAGAAACGACCGCCGGGGATATGGGAGGACACCTTCATCCTCCTCGAACCCGACCGTCCGAAGCGCGGAACTGGGAAGCATGACCGGGCGCACGCGTGTATTTGGTGTGGGATCGCGAAGCCAGATCTGCGTGCAATTGCAGCAAAGCAGCTCATATAGGGCATGAACCAGATTGCTCTCGCCATTCAGGTAGAACCGGATGGAAGACATGCCCAACTTTTTGAAGTCCACGTCTGGAAAACATTTGAGATCCAGGCGGAGCGCGGCAGCAGCTTCGGGAGCACGCATCGCGGGCATAAGCCGGTCTGGAGTTTTCCACTCCGCTTCGGCAACCGCCAGCGGCCAAAGCATGGTCTCATAGCAGGTACGAAACTTGCAGGGCACGCCTCCAATCGGCTTCGAATAGAGGACGGATTCGCGTTCCACCTTCATGCCGGTGGCCATCTTCCCCTGCTCCGGATCCAGGTGAAACTGCACGATGGAAGTGGACGGGATGGGCCGGATGTAGTGCGGATACAGAATGCTCAGTAGAGCTTCCGTGATCTCCGGGAAGTCGTCGTCAATCTTGAGGTGGACTCGCGCCGCAAGGAACGCGAACGCCTCCAGCAAGCGTTCCACGTGTGGGTCGTCGCACTTATCCGGTTCGAGTATCAGGCGGGAGGCGACTTTCGGATATTTCTCCCCAAACTCAGCCCCCGTTTGACGCAGAAACGTTAACTCGCGTTCGTAATAAAGGAGAAGTTCGTCACGCACCGGCGTCTCCCTTTACCTGATACTCTCCGGTAGTCAACTGGAGTATGGTGTCGAAGGAAACCTGCTCCGGCGCGGGATCCATTTTGAGCAAGCCCTCAATTTGAAACCTCAATAGCTTCTTGGTTGTGCCCTCGGCCGTGGTCTCAAGCGGAATCACTTTCACGGAAGCCAACCTCGGCTCAAAGATCCGGATGGTGGCCTCAAGTGAGCGGAGCAATCGCCCACGGTCTTTCGTATTTGAGAAACTGAGGGCCGTGAAGTCGGGCAGGCCGAAGTAATAAACCGAACGTCCCAGCTCCGGGTAGCTCTTCTCAATATCCAAAGCGATGCGCCGGGTATTGAGCAGCCATTCGAGGTCGCGGCGCAAGGAAATCTTCAGCTGACGGACAGATTGCGATCGCGACAGCGCCCCCTCGTTGCGGTTGCCTGGCTCATTGTCGATCAGGCGGTCCAGCAAGGAAAGCGTTACTACCGAATCTGAATCGCCGCGCGCCATGTTTATCTTGTATGGGACAGCGCCTGCATGGGATCAAGACGGCAGATGCGCGAATAGAGCTTTTGCTTTTCGGCTGGATCTCCGTCCAACTTCTGCAGGCAGCAATAAAGCATAGATAGCGCGCGCGCCACAACGTCGGGCGATTCCCATTCTTCCAGTTGATGACGGTCTATGGCACCCGTAAGCTCTTCCAGAATCGACTTCGAGATAGGTTCATGGCCGATTGAAAGGCAGAGTTGCGCAAGTTGCATCTTGCGCTGAAAACGCCCGCGGCCCGAACTTTGATGGGAAATCTCAGAACTTAAGATTTCAATAGCTTCCAGGTGGCGTCCCGAGCTGGCTGCTTCCATTGCCAGAGTGAATGAATCGATTACCGGTGCACCGGCGCCATTCGACGCTGCGTCGTCCAGATCCTCCATTGTCAGAGACGGATATGCGGGCGCGGCAGGCGGTTCGTGAATCGTTTTCAACCACGCCTGTGTTTCGCTATTCGCTGCCGGTGTATCGTCGGTTAAGGTAGCGGAAACCAGATCGGGATAATCGGCCAACAGGGCCCGCAACGCAGATATCACTGCGGTTGAAACAGGGTAATAATAGCTTCCCAACTCGTCGCATGCACGGACCACGTGCCGCTGCAAGTCGAGCCAGCCGCGGCCGCAAGAACTGCCCATTGCCGTTTCGGCTGCTTCCAACAATTCGGTCCATTGCCCCTCATTCGCGAATCTCTTCAACTGCTGCCGTACCGCTGTCGCGGGTGGATCGAGCACATTCAAGTCAAGCGACAGCCCTGCCGCACGCACTTCGCCCCACCGTAGTCCGCGCAGCAACAAGTAAGGAGTCGGGTTGTATGGATCTTCCCGGCGGAGATAAGCAGCTACCGCGACGACGCGGCTCACGGCGTCTTCCCGGTCGACAGGCTCCACGCTCGACACCTTTCGAACTGCGGTCCGCGCAGCAGGTCTCTCCTGGCTTACCTCCGCCGGCAGCTCCTCTTCAAAGGCCTGCCCGGATTCGGCTGCTGCACTCTCGTCTGGCTCGTCGGGTTCCGACTCGCGCTTCTTCTGCAGCAGGCTGTTGGCGGTGTGGCGAATCTCCTCCAGTGCGGTGCGCATTTTGCCGAAGGAGGGATTGAACTCACCGAACTTCTCTTCGCAAATAGGCGTTAGTTCTTCAATCTGCTCGATATTTGCATCCAGATCCGCCACTGCCTGGACATAGAATGCCTTCGACGTCAGGTTGAAATCCTTATCGAAGTCTTCCGGAGTCAGCTTGCCGTCGGCAATGGCCGCAATCCGCGCTTGCGTACGCGTTTCGCTCTCGGCTGCCTGCTCCTCATAACCCACCGCGCGGGACTCTTTATACTTGAAATACCCGTAGCCTCCGCGGGTAAGCGGAGTGTGCTTGAGTGGTTCATCCAGACGGCTCCCCACCCATTCCACGGGGGTGGCGCGCAGTTCCGTATCGCCGTCTTCCAATTCCGGATAGAGGGTATCCCAGAAGTTCTCAACCAGACCCCGAATCAGCTTAAGCCCGGCAAGCAGACCGGCAAAGCCTTCTTTGTTAAGAGACGCCTCCGTGAGCCAAGCGGCCAGTTGGAGATCCTTTGACTTGGTTGCAAGCGCGTCGCCCGCCAGCTTGATAACAAGCGGGTAATCCGCAAGTTTGCGCTCCCTCTGCCAGTCGCCTTGCGGCGCATCGTCGTCCTGACGGCGCGCTTCCTTAATCTTGTCGTATACGGGAGCGTATTTGAGATTTTCGCCGCTCGGATTAGCACCGGGGATTGGATTGAGGAGATCGTCCCGAAGAAGCATGGGAGTCAGACCTTCTCATCTGTCTTGAACTCGATTTTCCGGATCTCCAGAAGCGAAAACTCTTCGCCGTCCACAAGAAAGGTCTTCTGACCAAGCGGCAGTGGATCGCCTCCGTTCTCCTGCGCCCATGCCGTTGCACGTCCCAGCCGGACTGCGTCGTCCTCGTGCTTGGAAGAGCATGGATACAGAACGGGGATCAGGACCTCGCCCAACTCCTTATCCTTGAAGGACGGTCCGGTTTGAACCAAGGCCGGCGCCCATAGGAGATCGCGCAGGCGCTGGGGAGGCTGCAGCTCGATGGAGACGATGTGTTCAAATGGAATCCAGAGATACGCTCCAGCGGCGAAAAGTTCCAGCCGCGGGCCAATCCTCGGATCGGCATCCACCATCCACTCAAATGGCTCGCCGTTCAGCGAGCCGGCAAAATCCCGATCCCCTGCGGCGGAGCCGGTTTCCGGAAACGCCTGCTCGTCGAACAGATCCTGCCGTGTGCGCATGGCATGGAGGGCCGAATGGTAGAGCACAGCGCCTAGCTCCGCCTGCTTGTTCGACTGAGCCAGAACATTTAACTGTTTTTCCGCGCGATCGTACTCGCCGGCAAAGCAAAGCAACTCAAAGAGAAACGTGCGGCGCTGCGCGTCAGCCGGATTGTCCCGGACCTCGGCATTCAGCGCCTGCACCGCTTCCTTCAGTTGGCCGGCCTGGAAATGCTGTTTGGCCGTCATTGTAAATTAGCTTCGTAACCTGGCGGCTATACCTTCGTATTCTTCTTCAGGTCCCAACCAGACTTGATTGCACCGCCGAGCGTACCGTCCGCTTTTTGCTCTTTATACTCAATTTCCATTTTTGCGTAGTTGAAAGAGATCTGCTCTTGCGGAAGAACATCGCCGTGGGCCGATCCACCCGTCTGATAAGAAGAGATCAACAGGTCGCTGAATGTGTACTTCAGGTACTCCTGCTGTTCCTTGCCGGCCTTGCGGCAGGTCAGAATAGCACTCTTGATATGATCGCCCCCCGCGCAGGCCAGAATCAGCTTCGGCGTTGCTTTATTGACGTTCATAACGAAGTGGAAGTCCTGCATTTGGACTTTACCGGCTCCGCCGCCGCCACCCATGGACTGGGACCCGGATTGGGATTCGCCCCAACTCCAGGATTGCAGATCGATCTCACCCTTGTGCTTGCTATCCGCACTCTCGCCTTCGATACCGTCAATCTTCAGAAAATAATCTACCGCAGCCATCGCTTACCCTCCTTGAATTTGTGAAACTGCCTGTGAGCGCCGGCACGGATGCCAGCGCCCGAACCCTAACCGCGCGTGGAAGGCGGTAATTCCGCAACCAGACGCAACGAAACCGATAACTCATCCAACTGAAAATGAGGCTTGAGGAACGCGACAGCCCGGTAGACACCCGGCTTGCCAGGAACTTCACTCACTTCAATTCTCGCTTCCCGCAGCGGATGGGAAGCCTTCACGGAAGCGGACGCAGTGTCGTCCGGCGTCACATAATTGGTGATCCACTGGTTCAGCCAACGCTCGCAATCGGTGCGGGACATAAAGCTTCCCAACTTATCCCGCATCATCGCCTTCAAGTAATGCGCGAAACGCGAAACCGCCAAAATGTACGGCAACTGAGTGGAAAGCCGTGCATTGGCGTTGGCGGCGTCCTTGTCGTACATCTTTGCCTTCTGACACGACTGCACACTGAAGAAAGCGGCGTAGTCGGTATCCTTGCAATGGACCAGCGGAATGAATCCGAGGTCGGCAAGTTCCTTTTCCCGGCGATCGGTAATGGGAGTCTCCGTCGGGCACTTCATGGTGACATCGCCATCGTCGGTGTAGAAATTGTGAACGGGCAATCCTTCCACAAGCCCGCCACCTTCCACCCCGCGAATGGCGGCGCACCATCCGTACATGGCGAATGCATTGGTTAGGCGAGTGCCTAATGAGTAGGCCGCGTTGCTCCAGAGATACTTGGTGTGGTCGGAGCCGTCGACGTTTTCCTCATAAGCGAATCCGTCAACCGGCTTCGTGTTCTTTCCGTAAGGCAGACGAGCCAGCGTGCGGGGCAGACAGAGGCCCACATAGCGGGCGTCATCACTCTGCCGGAACGACTTCCATTTGGCGTATTCAGTGGTGTCGAAAACCTTGCCCAGATCGCGCGGCGCATCCAGGCTGGTATAGCTGTCCAGATTGAAGAAGTCCGACCTTGCGGCAGAAAGGAACGGAGCGTGCGCCGAAGCGGCAACCGCCGCAATCCGCTCCAGCAATTCGATATCTTCCGGCGATTTTCCGAATTCGTAATCGCCGATCAGAGATGCAAAAGGAGCACCGCCGAAAATTCCGAACTCTTCCTCGTAGACCTTTTTGAACATCGCGCTCTGATCGAATTCGGGGGCGCGCTGCAAATCGCGGAGCAGGTCTTTTTTCGAGACATTCAAGACCTTGATCTTCAACCCGGCGCCGGTCTCGCTCTGGTCCATCAAATGCTTTAGCCCGCGCCAGCTTCCCTCGAGCTTCTGAAAGGCTTCGTGATGCAGGATCTCATTCAGTTGAATGGAAAGCAGGTGATCGATCTGCGCGATGCGGGCGTTGATCATCGCCTCAGCATCCTTCGAGATCGTCATGGAGCCATCAAGCACCTGCGTGACGAACTCCTTCACCAGGTCTTTGCCGCGCTCTCTAGCCGCGGGATCGCGGGATAGACGGCCTTCATCTACAATTTGATCCAGCAGACCACGCTCGACGGTTTGTTCGGACGCCCCTGCCGCTGCAGCGGCGGCTTTTTGTGGATCACTCATTGGAGCCTCCTTCCGGCTGTGCTTGCTTTCCGACTTCGCCCTTCAGCTTATTGAGCTTTTCGGTGTTTCCGACCGCATCCAGCAGCAACTCTTCCAACTTATCGTTGCCCTGCAGGCTTCCCCGAAGGTCGGAAAGCTTCGTGCGAAGGTCCAACAATTCACGAAGCGGCTTCACCTGGCGCGCGACCTGTTCAGGCTCGAAATCGTCCAGGCTTTTGAAGTGGAGGTCTACCTTCAGATTCGGAGCATTCGAGTCTTCGGCCAGCTTATTTTCGACGCTGAACGAGAGATGCGGCTTCATGCCTTCCAGAACGCTATCGAAATTGTCCGGATTTACTTCCACAAATTTCCGGTCGCGAAGACGGGGCAGAGGTTGTTCCGGCTGTCCAGTAAAATCGCCAAGCACGCCCATGACAAAGGGCAGCTCCTTCAATTCGATTGCATCGCCGATTTCTACGTCGTAAGTGACATGAACGCGGGGAGGCCGGACACGATCAAGCTTGTGTTGTGTACTCTTGCTTGCCATAGAGAAATCCTTTTTCCATTACTGGAACAGTATCTGTTGAACTTTCAGCCGAGTATCTATTAGATACGCGAGAAAACCGGGAGGAATAGATCGCGACTAGTGGAAAGATGCGGACCTGACGTCTAATTGGACTGCAATCTGCTTTCAGCATTCGCATACAAAGCACCCAGGCTGAGCCAGCATGGCAACGGACGCAGGAAAGTAAGTACCCTGGCTGCATACAGACGCGAGGCTACTCATCACTTAACCGTTGCTCCGGCCCAGATGAGGTCGAGTATATCGGTGCGCCGATATATAGTCAAGAAATATATTATTGGCCCGCATAATTGGTGGAGTTTTGCGGTCGTTTCGTAATTTTCGATTTGAGAGTTCGGGCGACTGGAAACCGTTGATTCGGTTGCGGCCCCAGGGTGGGGTGGGTTGTCCGGCGCGGCTGTTTTCTCGGTGCCCGATGTGGTGACGGCAGGGGCTGCGGATCGGGCGAGGCGGCAATTCCGGATGCGGCGGCTGTGGGCGCCGCTGCGGGTACTGACAGGGCCCGGAGGCGCAGAAGGTTGCTGAGGGAACAATCGAAGCTGCGGCGGAAGGTGGTTTCGTAGCGGAGATAGAGGGACAGGGTGTTCGACTTGGCGAGCAAGGTGAAGGCTACGGCGGTGCGGGTGGGCTCGTCGATGTGGCTGAAGTCTTTTTCGATGTCCTCTTCCTGGCGATCCATTTCGAGATCGAATAGGGCGGTTTCGACACCGCGCATGCGGCGAAGGCGCCAGAGAGGGCGGCTACCATTTCCTGAATGAGGTCCATTTCTACGTCGTCTTGGGGTTGGAATTTGGCGATGTAGGAGTCGCGGACCTGAGAACGTTTACACAGATTTTAGGACACCCTCGTGGCGCTGGCCTGCAGATTTCCCGCATTCGGCTCTCCTGGAAACCTTAGTCAATAGCTCTCGCGGGTTGGAGCCTCAGAACGGGGTAGCCAGTGTGCCAGTCGATTTTCCCATGCGCCTCGCGCGGGTATCCTCCTTAGTTCGTTGATCCGCTCCCGCTCCGTTTGCAGCGACTTCTTCGACGGCTCCGCGTTTAGATACCGCTTGCCGCTTCCGTACAGGTCGCGGTCCCAACGAAACATGTGGCCCCAGAAAGTCTACCCAGTAAGCCTCGGCGTCTGCTGACCGAAAGCTCTCAGGCGTAGTGATGACGCGTTGCCGTCCAGCGGGCTTCGCCGTACTCGCCCATGGCGACGGCGCCGTGCATGGTGTCGCCGTCCACCGTGCCGGTGAAGTCATAACCCAAAGAGGTGCCCTGGTATTTGTGAGCACTCTGGAACTTCACTTCATTCCCTTGCACATTGCCGTGGAGGTCACCGGTCATGACCTCGCTGCGATGCGTTCCGCGCAGGCTAGTGTCCTTCTGCTCGAAGAGCAAGTTGTGATCGGCGGAGCCCAGAACATACTCCAGATGCACACTCCATTGCCCGTCCACGTTCGCCGGCGATCCGGTGGGCCGCACAGGCGCCTTGAATTCCGGCGGTTTCGACATCACCGCATAGAGGGCATCGGCGACAATCTTGTGATCGCCGGGCATCATCATGTACGGCATGATGGTGACCGAACTTTGCATCTCGCCACCGCGCACGCCGGAAGAACCTCCGACGGCGATGCGTGGCGTCCCCTGGTATAAAGTCTTCTCCAGTTCGCGGCCGGTGATGCCAAGCGCCGTGCCGTCCCACTTGATGCGCAGTTCCGGAGCGTGATTCGATAGATCGACGGGTTGCAGAGTTTCCGTGGTCACGCCGGGCAGTTTCGTCACGCGCGCGGCAATCTCATTCAGCCACGACTCCCACTGTTTCCACTCGGCGTCATGGTCGCGCTTCTGCCACATTTCCACGGCGGCCAGCATGCCCATGATCTCTTCTTTACCAACTTTGAGCGACCGTCCGAATGCATGATGGGGAGCGCTGTTGAGCCACGCTGCCTTCAACAGGTTCTTTGGGCCAAGCAGCAGACCGGCGCTCTGCGGGCCTCGCATGCACTTGCCACCGCTATACGCAACCATGGTGGCACCGCGTTGCAAGTGCTTACTGGGAGTTGTGAGAAATTCAGCAGCCGCATCCACCAGCAGCGGCACACCCTTGGCGCGCGCGATGCGGGCGGCGTTTTCCGTTCCGAGCGGGCCGCTATCGGCGGGAGGCGAGGAGAGGATCAGCACCATGGCGGTCTTGGGATTGAAGGCCGCTTGCAACTGCGCTTCGGTGTCCACTTCAATAATCTTGACACCGAGCATCCGGACCGCATGGTCATAGACATTGCGCGAGTATCGGGGCATGATTACTTCGTCTTTCAACCCGGCCAGGTTTGGCAGACGCTGCATCTTTTCCGGATTCGCTCCGGCAATGCAAGCCGATGTCGCATGAGTCAAGGCGGCTGCGCAACCCGCGGTCACAATGCCCCATTCGGCCTTGGTCAGTTCCGCTAACCGGGTGCTCACCGCTTCCATCAACTCGTCCAGGTGAACGTAGGAGCGGGACGCTTCCATCATGGCGGTCTTCACTTCAGGCAGGCTCTGCGAGCCGCTGATGATGGTGAACGTGCCTCGGGCGTTGACGATGGGACGAACGCCGATTGCCTCGTAAAGGTTCGAACCTGTTTTCGATACGGGCGCTGCCGCTAAACGGGGTGGTAGCAGGCTGGCGGCTGCAAGCGCGCCACCGCCGCGGAAAAGACTACGGCGGCTAACGCCCTCTAACTGGTCTTTCAGAGAATCGAACATTCCGTACTCCTTCAGGTTTGAGCAAACTGAGATTTCGCGGGAGCCTGATACTTCACACTGATTTTCGGTGTTTCCAGCCGTTGATGATCTTGCACCTTGGAAGTGAGGCAAGCATCCAGAATGCCGCTGACCGTCAGGGTGCGCTCCACCGGATAGGGTGCGATTCCAGTGGCGAACATCTGTTCAATTTTGCTTACCAGGCACGCGGAATAAGTAACGTTAGGCACCGGCGTCAACAAGAACTGCGTAGCCTGCAAGCCGGACATTCCCTTCACGCGAGCGGCGAAGGTGTAATCCTTCACGGCTCCGTTCAGCATCAACAGCGTTGTCTTCAGACCGTCGCGATGCTCAATCAGGTACGCCGCCGGATTCTTCACTAATTCCATGATCTGTCCGCTTCCAACCAGATCCTGTGTCCGTCCATCTTTCAGCGTAAGGCCCTGCGGAGTGTCGCTGCGGGACAGCGCGGAGATTAACAATTCCTTTGACCACCGGCCGGCCGCACCAGCCTGCCACACTGCGTCACCCTCCAGCATCTGCACGGCTTTTACGCCCGTCTCGCCACCCTTGCGCCGTTCAATCATGCATTGCATGGCTTCGAGCGCGTGGTAATCCATGGCATCCGATCCACCAACGCCCACCATCAACGCATCCTGGATTTCGCACTGCAGAGGGAGATCCATGGCGGGCAGGCGCCATGTGACGGGCAGCGACGATCCTGCCAGCATTGGAAATTTCAAGCGCTTCGATGCAGCCACCATCTTGCTGGCTTTCTCAAAGCTGTAGGAGAGGTTCTTATCGTTATAGACAGGAACCGAGCGGCCGTCCTTCTCAAAGACGTCGACACATTGTTGGAAGAACTCGTAGCGCGGATAGAGAATCTGACCTTTCTCGTTCTGTTTATAATCGCCGTGCTCGCCAATAGTCAGGACCGCATCCACTGCAAGCTTGCCGCCGCCACAACGAAGCGCCTCGGCAATGGTTGGGTACACTTGAAATCCGAACTCTTTGGCCCGCTCCGCACTCAGGTCGTCTTTAGGCTTCTGATCCACATAGAGCGACACCACCTTCATGTCAGGCCGATGCCAGGCGCCTTCATGCGGGTAGCCAATCAGGAACCGGTCGGCCATGTGTTGCGCATGGGAAAGATAGCGATACACGGTGGTAATCACCGCGATTCGTTTTGGCCCGGCCTGTGCGAAAGCCGGGATTGCAGCTGCCGTGCCTAGAAATTCGCGCCGTGTGAGAGCCATTATGTCCTCCAGAAGGTAGATTGCTTGGTTGGTTGATAAGCGACCGCCAGGTGTGGCGTCTCATATCGCGCTTGCTTCCGGTATAGGCTCTCTACGCCCGCCGCGGTCAATCCCGTTGTTAGAAGTGTCCGTTCCACCGGGTAGGTTGGCTTGCCGGTTAGGAACATTTGTTCCATGCCATTCACCAGTGGACTAAAGAAATTCGCTAAAGTGGTCCGCGCCGGAGGCATGGGCAAATACATCTGTGTGGAGAACGGGGCCGAGCGGCCTTCTATCTGCGCAGCGAAATTGAAATCCTGCAGTAGTCCATTCATCAACAGAATGGTGGACTTGGTTCCGTCGAGATGCTCATAGCGGTAGGCGACTGGATCTTTCACCATCCGGCGCATGTCGTCAAACGAAGGAAACGTGTCATTGAATCCAGCACGCGACGGCGTGAGCGTGTGGCTTCGAGAGAGAGCCGAGTCCATCAGATTACGCGGCCAGACCCCTTCCTTCATCGCCTTCCAGAAATTCTCTCCGCGATACGCTTGTACCCATCGAACGCCGGTCTCCCCGCCCTTCCGCCTCTCCACCATGCACTGCACGGTCTCAAGCGCATGAAAATCGTAGCTGTCCACCCCGCCCCACGCGATACACAGCGCTTCACGCACCGGAGCGCCCATGGGCATTTCGAGCGATGGCGTGCGCCAGGTTACGGGCAGACTGGAACCGGCCATGAACGGAAAACCCAAGGTGTGCGATGTATCGTAAATCTCCTTTGCATGATCCCAGCTCCAGGAGAGATGCTTATCATTGAACACCGGTACGGACCGTCCACTGGAACGAAACACTTCAAACACCTGCTGGAAGAATTCGTATCGCGGATAAAGCGTTTGACCCTTCTCATTGCGCGGATATTTGCCGTGCTCTCCAACAATAACCACGCCATCCACGGCCAGTTTACTGGCGCCGCGAGTGAGCGCTTCGCCGATGGTTGGATACACCTTCATGGTAGGAAAGCGGGTGGCGCGATCCTGCGTGAGGTCTTCGCCCATCCCACTGGCGTCCCTTTGGTCAACGTAAAGGGAAACCAGGTCCATGGGGGGATGGTGGTGAGTTCCATTCCAGCCATATCCTTCCAGGAACCGGTCTACGATGTGCTGCCCATGGGAGAACTTTCTATACGTGGTGATGATGGCGGCAAGCTTGGGACGTGAAACAGGACTGCTCATAAGAAGTAAATCTGTAACCCATTATAATGCCGATTGAGGAATAATTTCTTGCGGCGGCTTTTCTGGCTTACTATTTTCTCGACGATCCTTGTTCCTGCGCAGGTTTCAGACAAAGCAAAAAAGCTTCACCGGGATGCTTTCGTTTTCGATGCTCACGTGCATGTAATCGACCGGCAGTTCTATCATGGCGGCGACATCGGACAGCGGGTGAACGATGGACAGTTTGATTTACCTCGCGCGCGGGAAGGCGGCATAGATGCCATGTTTTTCTCCCTGTTCGTAACCGAGGAATACTATCCGCCGCGTTTTGAAACCAAGCAGGCGCTGCGGTTGGTGGATCTGGCGCTCACACAGCTCGCAAAGAATCGGGACACCATTGAGCTTGCGCTAAATGCGTCCGATATCGAACGCATCAACAAGGCCGGGAAAATAGCGGCCGTGCTGGATATGGAAGGCAGCATTGATCTGGATGGCGATCTAGGGGTGCTGCGCGATTTCTACCGTCTGGGTCTGCGGTCGTACCAGCTATCCGCGCACAACTGGGCCAACAACTATGCGGACTCCTGTTGCGCCCCGGCGAAATGGCATGGCTTGAACGATCGCGGACGGGCTTTGATTCATGAGATGAACCGGCTGGGAATGGTGATTAACGTCTCGCACGCATCGGATGAAGCCATGAGCCAGGCCATTGACGCCAGTTCCGATCCCGTGGTGGCGACGCATCACGGCCTGCGCAGCTTCAACAACATTCCAAGGAATATGCCGGATGACCTGCTGAAAAAGCTTGCCGCGAAAGGCGGCGTGATCGGGTTTCAGATCGGCAACGAGTTTCACAACCGGAAAGTGTTCGACTGGCGAACGCAGCACGCCGGCAAGCCGTTCTGGGATAGCAGTGCGATCGGCAACAAGGAATCGAAGATGACGATTGAGGAGATCGATAAGGTCGCCGGCAAGCAATTTCCGATGGTAGGCGTGAATGCTCCGGAAGAGTTAAAATTCACAGTAGACGGGTGGGTGAACGTTGTGGACCGGGCGATCCAACTGGTTGGTGAAGACCACGTGGCGCTGGGGAGCGACTTTGACGGTGGACCAACGCCGCCGCGAGGCATGCGGGATATTCGCGATCTCGCAATGATCACCGACGCCATGCTGCGGCGCGGGTATTCCGAGCAGCGCATTCGAAAATTTCTTGGTGGAAATTTGCTTCGCGTATTCGGACAAGTAACCAAAGGTCACGGGAATCGTCCTTAACGTAACGGCTGTTTACTTGATTCCAGGGGGATTTATGTTGAAACTGATCGCGGCAATAACTGTCGCACTTTGTCTTGCGCTGAATGCTTCCGCGCAGTTAGCGTCTACAACGTCGCTAGTGGGAACGGTGGTGGATCCCACCGGCGCACCGGTTGTGGGCGCAACGGTGACCGCGCGTAATGAAGGGACGCAGGAGACGTACACCACTACCACTAACGGTGACGGGTATTACGAAATACAGTTCGTGAAGACTGGCACCTATACGGTAACCGCCAAGCAGGCAGGCTTTGACGTTTTAGGCAAGTCCGGCATCCTGGTTGCTACGAACCAGATTGCCCGGACGGACTTCACGCTCAAAGTTGGTCAAGTGAGCGAGTCGGTGGTGGTATCGGCGGACGTGGCGCCCATCGCGACTGACGATCCGACTTTGAGCGAAACCATCAACACGAAAGCAACCGCGGACTTGCCGCTGAATGGACGCGATCCGCTAAGGCTCGCGATCACGACTCCGGGTGTGATTCCAGGGTTGAAATCCCCCTCGGGGAATCCGGGTGGCGGGGAAGGCTTCATCGGCGCCGGCACCCGTGAGATTCAGAACAGTATTTCGCTGGATGGCGTCAGCATCATGAACAACCTGATCACGACGGCCACCTTCCGCCCATCAGTGGACGCGGTGCAGGAATTCCAAATACAAACCGGCACGTATCCGGCGCAGTACGGCGGCTACATGGGCGTTCAGATGAACGTGATCACAAAGAGCGGCACCAACGATCTGCACGGAAGCGTGTTTGAATTTCTGCGGAATAATCAATTGGACGCGCGGAACTATTTCGAAAACCCGAATTCGCCACGGGCTCCACTGCGGCAGAACCAGTTTGGGTTTTCACTCGGCGGGCCAGTAGTGATACCCAAGCTTTACAACGGAAGGAATAAGACATTCTTCTTCGCCGATTATGAGGGCTTGCGGTTATCGCAAGGGATTCCGTCCATCAGCACCGTGCTCACGCCTTTGATGCGGCAGGGCAACTTCTCTGAAGTGCTGGCCACGAATCCCATCAGGGACCCGCTCGCGGCGGGAACGCCACTTTTTCCGGGGAATATTATTTCGGCGGGCCGGCTCTCACCGCAGGCGCTGAAGAGTCTGCAATACATGCCGCTGCCGAATCTGCCCGGCGTGAGAAATAACTTTTCGGTCAACGCTGCAAATCGAAACACGACCAACCAGACAATTGACCGAATCGACCAGAGCATCGGCGAAAATGTACGGCTCTTCTTCCGGTACGCGTGGGAGAACAGTGCGCTGGTGAATGGCAATGCGAACCCGTTTAATGGATACAATCAGCCCGTGACCGACCGCAATTTCGTGGTTGGCTATACACAGGTGCTCTCGCCGACCATGGTGAACGACATGCGATTTGGGCGGCAGCACACGACAATCGATTCGGTAAACTTCTTCCACACTGCCGATCTCGCCAATGCCGGCACGAACCTGGGCATCCCGGGCTTCGCTACCGATCTTGCTAACTCCGGGCTGCCGAATCTAGGGATAACCGGTTTTATTTCGATCGGCGGAGATAACATGGCCAGCAGCAACTGGTATCAGACCGATACCACCTGGCAAGGCACTGACGTATTCAACCTCCGGCGTGGCGCACACAGCTTTGCGGCCGGAGTCGAAATTCGCAAGTTGATCACCTTACGGACAGCGAACAACAATCCGCGCGGCGGTTTCACGTTCTCAGGAACGATCGCCGGATACGCACCCGCCGATTTCCTGCTGGGGCTTCCTCTCAATGTGACCACCCCTGGACCTTTGGTGCCGGGTGGAGCGGTAGAGTATCGCGATGGATTCTTTTTCATGGATAAGTGGCAGGTGTCTCCGAAGCTCACGTTGAACCTGGGACTCCGATATGAACTGCCAACCGTTCCTGAATCGGTGAATGGCAACGCGACCATTCTGGACCCGGCGCAGACACATTTCATCCCGACGACGGTGCCCATGAAAATTCCGCTGACGAACCCGACACATAAAGATTTTGCTCCACGTGTAGGATTTGCGTACCGCGCCACGGATAAATGGGTGTTCCGCGGCGGCTATGGAATTTACTACAACTCGAACCAGCTAAACTCCTACACGCTGGCCACCACGAACCCGCCGTTCAGTACGATTTTCACGTACAATGCCACCGCATCGAACCCGATCCTGTCGCTTTCAAACCCAACGCCGTCGGCCGCGCAGGCTGGGGTTCCCAAACCGAATGCGTTTACATTAAACCCCGACTTGCCGACACAGTACATGAACCAGTGGAGCTTCGATGTGGAGCGGGCGTTGTGGCGTAACGCCGGCATGGACGTCCAGTACATCGGTTCGCACAGCGTACACCTGGACCGCAGCTACTTCAACAACACCCCGCTGCCCGGGCCGGGCGATATCGATCTGCGGCGGCCCAATCAACTGTTCCGGTCGATCCGCACCATCCAAAACGACGAAATCGCTAATTACGAAGGACTTAACGTCGTTTTGCGGCAGCAGACCATGCACGGCTTCTCTACGTTGTTGAGCTACACATGGTCTCACACGCTGGATGTTTCCACCGACTCGAACGGTGGCGGCGCACCCATGAATCCGTACAACTGGCGCGCCGATTATGGAAACAGCAACTGGGATATCCGGCACAGATTTGTCGCCAGCTATATCTACGACCTTCCGTTTCTGAAGTCGTCCACGAATGCTTTCGTCCGCTACGTACTCGCGAACTGGCAGGTGAACGGGATCACGATTATTCAGAGCGGTCTTCCGTTCAACGTGACCGTTCCGGGCGACCCCGCGAACACCGGCGTGGGGAACCAACGACCGAACCTGGTATCGACTCCCACGGTGAACTGCGGTGGCGGCCACTTGACCAATTGCATCTCCACGGCATCGTTTGCGCTACCGGCTCCATACACCTATGGCAATCTGGGCCGCAATGTACTTCGCGGGCCGGGTCTGGTGAACTTTGATTTCTCCCTCTTTAAGAACTTCCCGATCAAGGAACGGACGGCGCTGCAGCTCCGGGGCGAGTTCTTCAACATCTTCAACCATCCTTCGTTTGGGAATCCGTCTTCCACGTTCAATACCGGAACGTTTGGAAGTATCACCTCGACGTCTCAGTTCAACAGCAACAGGCAGGTGCAAGTGGCGGCGAGAATCACGTTTTAACATGCGGTGCGGGGCGGGATGCGTTACCGGCCAAAATCGATGAAGCCACGTTGTACATCGGTGTTCAGTAGAGTGACGGCTACTTTGTCGCCGACATCGACCCCGCTCTCGCCCTGAACAAACGCCCCTCGGCATGCGGGTTGAGCACGCGAACGAACGTTCCCTTTGGAGTGACCCCTGTGACGACGGCATCGAACTTTTCCCCAATCCGGTGCTGTAATGCCGTGGCCGCGATGCGCTTCAACATTACCCGCTCCACTTTGCGGGCCGCATCTTCCCGCAGCGTGCAGTTCCTTGCGATTCTGGTGAGCTCGTCGTCGGAATAGGGAGCAGGCCGGGTAGCGATCACGTTTTTAATCAACCGCTGCGTCACCAGGTCGGCGAAGCGGCGGTTCGGCGCGGTGGAATGCGTATAGTCGCGAACCGCTAAACCGAAGTGTCCCTCTTGCGGATCGCCGGGGCGTTCCAGCACATACTCGCCAGGGCCCATCAGCTTGATAACGGCCAACGAGAGATCGGCGGAATGCAGCGGATCGGCGGCCTTCCGCTTCGTTAGAAATGCATTCAACGCTCCGGAATCTGGATCGGTAGGCAGCTTCTCACCATATTGCGCGGCCAATTCCACAATGCGGTTCCAGCGTTCCGGCGTTTTCACCACGCGCCGGATGGAGGACACGTGTTTCTCAGC
>JBBPYD010000023.1:0-4462 GCA_038200305.1 Bryobacterales bacterium | reverse complement strand
GGTTACCACCACTTCCCGAATTTCCGATTCCTCTATGCGGCTCACCGCGGGGCCTGACAGCACGGCATGGGTCGCACACGCGGATACACTTGCCGCGCCCTGCTCCAGAAGCGCTTCGGCGCCCTTCACCAGTGTTCCGCCAGTATCGATCAAATCGTCCACAATAATGCAATTACGGCCAACCACATCTCCAATGATGTGCATGACCTCGGCCACGTTCGCTTCCTCGCGGCGCTTATCGATAATCGCCAAGGGCGCATTCAGGCGCTTGGCGAAAGCCCGGGCACGTTCCACACCACCTGCATCCGGAGACACGATGGTGATATCCGGCGTCGATTCCGTCCGGAAATAATCGATCATCACCGGCGCTGCAAACAAGTGATCCACAGGAATATCAAAGAATCCCTGAATCTGCGCGGCGTGTAAATCCAACGCAAGAACCCGGTCGGCCCCAGCCCTTTCAATCAGACTGGCGATCAATTTGGCCGAAATCGGAACCCTCGGCTTGTCCTTGCGATCCTGTCTGGCGTACCCATAATAGGGTAACACTGCCGTGATGCGGTCCGCCGAGGCCCTCTTCAGGGCGTCGATCATCAGCAGCAGTTCGAACAGATTCCGCTCAACCGGAGTGCAGGTCGGCTGAATGGCGAAGACGTCCACGCCACGGACATTTTCGTTGATCTGCAGATGGATTTCCCCATCGGCGAACATGCGGACCGTACTGGCGCCGGTTTCGCATCCGAGTTCGCTGCAAACCTCGGCGACGAGCGCTGGATTCGCATTCCCTGTGAATACTTTGACACGATCAAAGTTCATTGCGCGTACCGGTCTTGGAGCTCTGGGAGCGGCCATTGTTTAGTCAAGTTGCGGGGGATTTTTTACGGCGAAACTAGACCCGGACCCTGCTGGCGGTCTTCCCCTTCGACAATCGCAGGAACCGAGGAATCTTAATTCTAGGTTACTGAAGATGCCAAGTCAACGCTTTGAAACCCGGCTCGAAACCTCAGCCATCCAACGAAGTCTCACTTTCGGAGCGCGGATCGTTATGAAAGCAACACTTTTGGCTATTTACACTATTGCACTCAAACTGGGCGGATTCGGCCTATTGATTGTGGGCGTGCTGGATTCCTCGTTCCTTTTCATGCCGCTCGGCAACGACCTCTTAATGGTCGGCTTAACGGCTAACCATCACGGCAAGCTGCTCTATTACGCGGCCATGGCCACGCTTGGCTCGGTTGCGGGATGCCTGATCATCGATTGGATTGGCCGCAAGGGCGGCGAAGAAGGGTTGCACAAGTTATTGTCTGAAAGGAGAATTGAGTACGTGAAGAAGAAGGTAACTCAGGAGGCGGGATGGGCACTCGCCCTCGCCGCCATTATGCCGCCGCCCTTTCCATTCACGCCTTTCGTGGTAGGCGCGGCTGCATTTCAGTATCCGCGCAAGAAGCTGTTTTCCATTTTGGCTACCATGCGGTTTCTCCGATTTGCGGGGATTGGCCTGTTAGGTATCTTCTTTGGAGATCGAATTCTGAATATCGCAAAAGAACCGGCGGTGGAATATTCCATCATCGCCATTGTAATCATATCGATCATAGGAAGCGTCGCGTCAATTTACAAATGGATACAAAGAAGCCGGACGGCGCGCGGCCCGAGTGGCGCCGAGGCTCCGGCATAGCCCCGCAACTAACCTGTCGAACTAGCGTTTTGCTCTTGGCGTAAGCACCGGATACGGAGATTCGTAGCCCTTGCTGTCCCACCAAAGAATCCTGTTTAGCGTTTGTTCCGGGATATCGTCAGGCTCGGACCAGTTCATTCCAAGGGACTGCTTGGCGGCCCAAAGCTTGCGGCCGCTTAATGCTTTTAGGGGCGGATTCATTTCATCCAGGGCGACCTTGGGTGTAAGGGTCTGGTGAGGGGTGAGATCGGCGTCCTTTGTAAAGATGCTGGTCATCACGCGAGCGCTCTGAAGGAATCGTGTTTTCGGCTGGATGTGCAGCAGGTCCTGGATGGTCCTGACCATGCTGGTGTGATTGTAATGATTCGAGTCCGTAATCCCCCGGCGTACATAAGGTCCAATCGCCAACGCGACGGTACGCCGTCCGTCCACATGATCCAGGCCGTTTTGTGCATCGTCTTCGACTACAAGGATTAAGGTTTTCGGCCAGAACTTACTCTTCGACACGGCTTCCACCACGCGGCCGAGCGCCAGATCGTTATCGGCCACCATGGCACGTGGAGTGGGCGAACCGGGGCGCGTTCCGTTGGTGTGATTGTTGTTCAGGGTCACGATGCTCAATTGCGGGAAGTGATCCGCCTTCTCAAAAGCCGCGAGTTCCTCCAGGAACACTTCCGCGCGAAGCTGGTCCGGAATGGTGGTCGAGTTATTCGGGTAGCGCGGCGCAATGTACTTCTGCAACGCCGGCACTCCGCTGCGCGATCCGACCGCGTTTTGCCATTTATTCCGCTTGTAGAGATCCCAGTATTCGGACCACGTGCGCAGACCGTTTTCATCCATGTCCACGGCGATGTGCGTTTCCGGATTCCAGCGTGCGGCCAGGCAGAATTCGCCGTAGATCCGGAGGTCAACGGGGCGGTTTGTGCCTTGCCAGAAGAAGCCTGTCGGCGCCACCGTGAGAGCATCGCTCATATTCCAGGCATAGCCGCGTGGAGAGGCGGCGAAGGCCCGCTCCACGTAATCGCTCACGAACGCCTGCATCAACCACTGATGCCCGTCGAAGCTGATGGCTCCGCCCGTGTAGAAGTTGTCCAGAAGCACGTACCGCTCGGCAAGGGCGTGCTGATTGGGCGTGATGTCGCGCCCGTACTGAACCAGCTTGGGATCGCCGTTGCCTTTAGGGAGATCACCGAAAACCTGATCGTACGTGCGGTTTTCCTTGATGATGAAAATCACGTGTTCAATGCCAAGCAGTGAAGGCTTATCGATGCCGCCAGCGGGCTCGAACTGTGGCGAATTGGCAGCCGCTACTTCCCGCGTGCCGGCCGCAATCTGTGGATCGGTAGCGGGAGGGATCTGCGAGAGGGTTCCGATATACTCGTGGGAATTGAACGTGCCTTTTTTGTCGGCGGTGTTGCCCCATCCTTTGATGTTGAGGACACGCAACGCGCCCTCGCTATCGATTTCGAGCGCCGAGGGGAACCAGCCGGTGGGCACGGCGCCCCTCACCTTCCACTGTTTGCCCGCCAGGCTCAGGATTGCGACCGCGTTGTTGCCGCCGCATGCAATGTAGATGCGCTTGCCGTCCGGTGCAAACACCGAAGCAATCGGTTGACTGCCGAGCCCTTTACCGGGCCAGGTGGGGATGGCGACATCGGTGCGCTTGAGCGATGCGGTATCCAGCAAGGAGATGGAATCGGAGTGTCCATTCGCGACGGCGAGGATCTGGCCGTCCGGGCTGAGCCGGAGGTTAGAGGGCGCGAGTCCGACGGTGACTTCCTGAACGGCGAATGTCTTTGGATCGAGGATGCTGACGCTGCCGGTTGTGGTGCTGCCAGTGACGGGATCGGTAACGACCATGGAACCGCTGCTGGGCGCGACGGAATCGGTTCCGGTGGGCCGGCGTCCGGCGCGATTCGAGACGTAAATGGTCTCCTTCTTAGGCGCAACCACCACATCGAACGGAGCCATGCCGACGAGGATCTCGCGGACCACCTTGCGGGTGGCTGTGTCTATCACCGCGAGCGTATTGTTGCGGCTGAACGCAATATAGGCAAGGCGGCCATCGTTGGAAAAGGCGATGCCGGACGGTACAGGATGACCTTCGAGCGCAATCTTGTCCGTCTTTGCCGGGGCGCCGGTTTCGCTTAGTTCGACAATCGTGATCTGATCGGGGCCGCTACGGGTGGTTTCGCTCGCCCAAATTTCGCGATCGCCCGGACGGAACGCGAGACCGGTGTAGGAAGTGCTTCCGGTTTTCACTTCCGCCTGCTGCACGCCGGTGGTACCATCGACGATCACGATGCTACGCGTGTTCAGAATCGCGAGCAGATGTTTCTTCGAGTCGAATGCAAGAGCAACCGGGCGGCCGAGAATTTTGAGCTGTTCACCCCACGGGCGGAGCAACTGGTTGGTGGAAAGCAGATAGAAATCGCCGTTCTTGCCAATAGGGGCGTTGCTCTTCAAGATTGGGAAAAGCGGCGTCTCCCTGGCGATGACAAACGCCGTGATTGTGATTGCTCCAAGTGCTATCAGCTTATTCAATCGGTCTCCTCATATTACGCCGGGTGTCCACTTCAAGACGGAAGATATCAGGTTGAGCATAGTGGCTGCAAGTATCCATCAAAGCCGGCCTTCGGCGGCAAGCGATGGATGGACTTCAGCAGCGTGTCCGGCTCGCCGGGATTGCGGATGCCGGCGATGCTCTCCGGCCGCCAAACCCGAGAGCCAAGCCCAGTCCGCTGCATCGTCCCCAGGGCTCGCAGGCCAAGAAGGCCCGGGTACCAG
>JBBPYD010000022.1:0-17218 GCA_038200305.1 Bryobacterales bacterium | reverse complement strand
GTTCGCGGCAATCATGAAGTCTTCAATCAGCTCCGACGCGCGGCTCTTTTGGACCGAGACGACCCCGACGATATTTTTATTGGAAGCGACAGGCCGGGTTTCAATGGAATCGATGTTCAGGGCTCCGTGGAGATACCGGCATTGGCGAAGCCGCTGTGCAAGGGCATCCTGCATTCGGAGCTGAACCTGCAACTCTTGTGAGGCAGCCACCTTGGCAGGCGCGGGGCCGCCCTCCAGCCAAGCACCCACCGCGCCGTAAGTGAGTTGGGCCTTGTTGCGCGCCACCGCCGGATAAATGGAGCTCGATTCAACAGATGCATCGGCGGCGATTACCATCTCAGTCACGATGCAAAGCTTGTCCGCGCCTTCAATCAATGACGTGAGATCCGTGGATAATTTCTCCGGCAACATGGGGAACGTCTTGACGCCGGTATAAACGCTGGTTGCTTCCGCGGATGCATAGCGGTCAATCGCGGACCCCTTTGATACGAAAGCATCCACATCGGCAATTCCGATCCACAGCCGCACCGCTCCGTTTTCAAGCGTTTCGGCAACTTCAATCTGATCGAGGTCGCGAGAGGTGTCGTTGTCAATCGAGGACCAAAGCAGATGGCGCAAGTCGTGCACCTTGCCATCCGATTGCAACGGACCGCTGAGACTCTGCAACTGTTTCTGGACATCCGCGGGAACGTCAGGAGCGAAGCCATTCTCGAACATAGCTTGCCGCGCGGCCTCTTGCAGGTTGGGTTGGTGATTGTACATGGGATTCAAAGTAGAGTTTACAGTGGTTCTCAAGCTAAGCTCAACGGCGTATATTGGTCCACAAGGAGAACTATGATTCCGACCTATGGACTCACGCACATCAGTCTTGTGGTTCGCGACCTGGAGCGCACTCTCCATTTTTATGAAAAGGTCGTCGGCATGGCGGTGGTTTTCCGGCAGCCTGGGGTGATTCAGGCGCAAACGCGGGCAGCCGCGAATTTGTGGCGTTTGAGGAAGATCCGAATTATGAGGGTAGAGTGGGCGGCCTGAAGCACTTTGGATTCCGCCTCCTGAATCCCGGCGATATGGAGCAAGCGGTACGAGAGGCCGTCCATTCTGGTGGAAAGCTCTTGCGCCAAGGTGAATTCGCGCCTGGTGTGCCGTACGCATATTTAGCAGATCCGGACGGTTACGAAATTGAGATCTGGTACGAATAGGCCCGCCTGGCCGTCCGGCTTTGCCATAATGGCAGTGTTCCATGACGATTAATCGCAGAAAGGCATTCACAACGGCTGCATCCACCGCAGCCTTCTTCGGGCTGGCGCAAACAGGCAAAATCAAGGGGGCGGCGCCGCTGCCGGAATCCGGGCTCCTCCAGAGCACTCCGGAAGCTTATTGGAGCCGGATCCGAAGCGAACAGTTCCTGCTTCCCGACTGGAGGGTCTATCTCAATAACGGAAGCCTCGGCGTGGCGCCAAAGCCTGTGGTGGACGCCATTTGCGAATCGGTTACGCGCGGCGCATCTCTTTTGACTGACGAGTATCCGCGCTGGGGTTATGAGACGCTCGACGCCGACCGGACCGAATATGCGGAGTTCTTGGGCTGCAAAAAAGACGAACTGGCGTTCATGCATAACGCCACCGAAGCGATGAGCACCATCGCAGGCGGCCTGGACCTTAAAGCCGGCGATGAGGTCCTCATCACGGATCAGGAACACCCCAGCGGACGTTCTCCCTGGCTGCACAAACAGGCGAGGTACGGCATCTCCGTTCGCGAGGTGAATATTCCGCTGCCCCCGAAGAACCCGGAACAACTGGCAGATCTGCTGATCTCCGCGATTGGCCCGCGCACGCGCGTCCTCAGTTTCAGCGGCATCCTAACCACCACGGGACTCATCATGCCGGTCCGCCAAATTTGCGATGCGGCCCGCGCCAAAGGGGTTCTGACGGTGGTAGACGGCGCGCACATGACCGGACAAATTCCGATGCGCTTGTCCGGCCTGGGCTGCGATTTTTTTGCCGGCTCTCCACACAAATGGATGTTCGCCCCGCCCGGCTGCGGGCTCCTTTATATGCGCGAAGAAATGCTGGACCGCTTGTGGCCGAACACGGTGACAGGCAGCTCCGATACAAAGTCGCTAAAGGCCGCACGCTTCATGATGGTGGGCACCAACAACCGGGCCGTGTTTGACGGGATGATGGAAGGGCTGCGTTTTCACAAGAGGATTGGGTCCGAGCGAATCTATGGAAGAATTCATCAACTGGCTCGCACGGTGTACGAAAAGGCCGGCAATTCACCCTATGTCGAATTGCTGAGTGCCGCCGACGACCGGATGTACGGTTCCCTGGTGACATTCCAGTTTAAAGCCAAAGACACCGCTGCGTTCACAACGCTCTGCAAGAAGCGCCATATGTGGGTCATCGGAGGAGAGAAGCTGCGGGTGTCCTCGCATGTTCATACCCGGCCAGCCGATATCGATTTGTTATTCGCTACGATTGAAGAGGCATTCGGCGGAAAGCGGGGCTAGTGAGCGTGGCGGTGGGAGTGAGATTCGAACTCACGGTTGCCTTTCGACAACGGTGGTTTTCAAGACCACTGCCTTAAACCGCTCGGCCATCCCACCGTACTCTATTGTATGCTAACCGGCAGTTGGCCGCGTTTCAAAATCCAAACGCCGATCTCTAATCATCGGTGCCTAAAATGCAAATCAGTGGTTGCAAGCATTCCCGTACTCTGGGTCCGGCTGGCGGCGATGGGCCGAACAGGGTATTCCCGTCCCGCCGATGTCCTCCGCGGAAGCAACAAAGCTTGTACTTCGCCGCGCCGATGGCCAGCTTTTGAAGGCCAGCGTCGAACCCGAGGCCAAAGATCCTGAAGGGAACGTGAACTGGGTCCGTGTTTCGGCGCTCGTAAGTCTTCCCGCGAACGGACGGATGCCGGTCCGGTTGGAGACCGCGGAATCTCAAGATTTTCCCAAGCTTGATTCACCAGGGTCAAGGAATGGTTGCCGTCAAGACATCGGCTTACGCACTCACCCTATCGGATCCTGGACGAATCGAATTGAGTGCAGGGGACGGGCCTCTGCTCTCTGGAAACTGGGGCGTTGACCTAATCGCCGATACGCGTAGCATTTTATGGGGTACTTATCTGCGCGAGTTCACGCCTGCGGGGATCACGGTTGAAGAGCCGGGGCGGCGTTTCGATTGCGAATTGCGGCTCTTCGTTTCGTCACTGTCGCCCGAATCCGTTATGCCTGGAGGCTCACAAATCTCAGCGGTACGAAAACCTGTTGCAACGCTATGCCTTAAAGCTCCCCCTCGCCGCAAGGGCTACAGCCTCACAGCCGTCGCCGGATTCGATACGGATCACTCTGCCGCAGCCGCTAGCTATAGGGGCCGATTTCGTTCGCGACCTCGGCAAGGGGGCTGGGCTGCGGTTGACCGTGGATGGAAGGGCGGTGCTGGTGGGTGGCCTGGATATGCCGCCGATGGTGGTTATTTTTCTGGCCGTGCCAGACGTTCACCGGCTCTTCTAACGGGATGTCCCGGAGTTTCTCCGGGGCGCTGATTCCTTCGGGATCGGCGGAAGTGCCGCCGAAGCGCTTGCCCCGCTCGATGTCGTTTCGCCACCTCAGTATTACTCCGATGTAAACGCGCTTCCCGAGCAAGGCGATCCAGTAACCTTTGGGGAGTTTGCGGTTGCAATCAAGAAGCCTGCCGAATGGCTGCTGCAGCACCAGTGGCGCGGAACGCTGTTTTGGGGCGAGTGGTATCGCGAGTGGGATGTTACGCGCAATATGGGCACGCACGAGCCAGTAATGGCCACAGCCCGCTGGCGCCGCTCTACCATTATTGGCTCATCGGCGATGCGCGTTTCCTCCGTTGCGCCGAGAGGTCCGCTCAATACATTCGGATACCGCCGATATTCAAAACGGAATGGGCGGAGGAGACCGCCACTTCGTCTTCTATCACGCCTGGATTTCCATACGTGTGGCCAAGATCGCGCCCGATGGCGAAGAGATGACGCGAAAGCTTTTGCAGGCTGTCCGCCGCGAGGCCGCCATGCAAACGCCCGACGGCATGTTTCCGCTCGATCATCGTATGGAAGCCGGCAAAGAGACCATATGGGCCAGCTATTACGACCCGAAGTCGTTTGTGGCGTACGTTCCTGTATTGACTGCGCAGCTTGCGGCAACCCGGCATTAAGCGGCCCATCGGTGATGAATCAGACCAGAATATCCTTGACGACGTCGCCAAACACATCGGTAAGCCGAAAATCCCGTCCCGCATAACGATACGTCAGCCGGGTATGATCGATGCCGAGCTGATTCAAGATAGTCGCGTGCAGATCGTGAATAGAAACGCGGTTCTCCACGGCTTTGAATCCGAAATCGTCCGTCGCTCCGTACGCCAACCCGCCTTTCACGCCTCCGCCTGCCATCCACATGGTGAAGCCGTACGGATTATGGTCGCGTCCAGTGCCGCTTTCCGACACCGGAGTCCGCCCAAATTCACCGCCCCAAACAACCAGAGTTTCCTCCAGCAGGCCGCGGCGCTTCAAATCGCGAATCAAGGCGGCGGCCGCCTTGTCCATGTCCGGGCAACGCGTGCGCAGGTTCTTGTCGATGTCCTTGTGGTCGTCCCAGACCTGCCCGACTCCGTAGTTAATGTGAATATACCGGACCCCGGCCTCCACCAGCCTGCGCGCCAGCAGACAGCCGTTCGCAAAAGGAGTGCTTCCGTATTCGGTCCGGATCGCTTCGGATTCTTTCCGGATATCGAACACATCCGTCGCCTCAAATTGCATCCGGTAGGCCGCTTCCATCGATTTGATCCGGCCTTCCAGGTATTCGTCGGCCCCGAAGGACTCACTGAAATTTCGGTTCAACATCTGCATGGCATCCAGATCACGCCGTTGCGCGGCGCCATCGAGCCACTTGTTCCGCAGATCGGGAATCATCTTTTCCGGTTCCACTTCTGAGCTGCTGAAGGAGACGCCCTGATGCTCGGCGGGAAGAAATCCAGAACGGGACAGTGACCCGCCGGTTCCACCGGCGCCCGGGCTGAGCACTACGAACGCGGGGAGATTTTGATTTTCCGATCCTAAGCCATAGGAGATCCAGGCGCCCGTGGATGGCCGCGTGGCCAGAATGCTGCCCGTGTGAAACAGGCTCCGGGCCGGCGTATGCGTCGGGTTAAACGTATACATCGAACGGATGACGCAAACGTCGTCGATCACCGAGCCGAGTTGCGGCACCAGTTCACTTACTTCCACCCCGCCGGTCCCGTATTTCTTGAAGGCGAATGGAGATGGCAACAGGCCGCCAGTTTGACGCTCGGTCCTCAGATCCACCGAACCAGGGCGCTGGCCCTGAAACTTCAACAGGGCTGGCTTGGGATCGAACATATCCACGTGGGACGGGCCGCCCGCCATGAAAAGGCAGATCACATGTTTGGCCTTCGGCGCAATATGAGGACCCGTATAACGGCCCAGTGCCGCGGCAGCGGCCGGCTGGTCTGCGAATAAGCCAACCAACCCCACTGAACCCAGTCCGCCACACAGGGACTGAAGCATCGCCCGCCGCGTAAATCGTTCCATCATGGCCAAAAGATCACCTCGTTAGTTGATAACAGGATATGGCTATACTCTTCGAGCGTGCCTTGCGACAGATAGCTGAGCGCCAGATCGAGCTCTTTAGGACTCGGGTCCCTGGCCACTATTTTACGGTACAAAGCGCGAATCCTGCCGGCGTTATTGGGTTCTTCACCCACGCTTTTAGTGAGCGCCACCGCAGCCTGATGCATGAAGGAACTGTTCATGATGAACAACTGCTGCAGCGAAGAGATGGTCAAGTCGCGGCCGGGCGCGGTCTGAGACGGATCTGGGAAATCGTACAACCGGAACAGATTGGCAAGGCGGCCTCTGCTCACCCTGCTGTACACCGTACGCCGGACGCTTGCATCCCCGTCAACATCCTCCGACGGCCCATACATCTTGCCCTTCAGCCTTCCGGATGCGCGCAACAGGGAATCCCGATACGACTCGACATCCAGCCGCCGGGGATTCATCCGCCATAGAAACGTGTTCGCCTGATCGATTTTTTCCGCATCCGCCCTGGGCCGGCTGGCTTGCCGGTAAGCCGCCGAAAGCATGATCTCTTTGTTGAGCCACTTCATGGAATAGCCATGAGCGATAAAGCGCGCGGCCAGATCGTCCAGCAACTCCGGATGAGACGGCTTCTCTCCCTGCGTGCCGAAATCGCTGGTTGTCGGCGCAAGCGGTTTTCCGAAATGCCAATCCCAAACACGATTCACAATCACTCGCGCGGTAAGAGGCGCCGCGTCCGAGAAGATCCGGTCTGCCAATTCGAGGCGGCCGGAACCCTGTTTGAATGTGCTGTCGCCCTTCGATAGGACCGACAGAAAATGACGCGGGACCACTTCACCCGGAGTAGCTACGTTGCCGTGCAGAAGCACGGGAAAGTCCCTGGGCGCCCCCGGTTGGTACGTGATGAACGTATAGTTGGCGTCCGATCCGTCCACATACTGGGCCGCTTCAAAAACGGCGTTCGTGAATGGTTCGGTGGACGATTGAGGGCGGCGCTCGCGCCGCGCCAGTGGGGGCGCGGGCACCACCGCTGCCGAAGGCGCTCCCGCAGAAGAGGCAACGGGGGCGGGCGGAGCCACAGGGCGGGGTGCGCGGAAAGTCCAGTACTTCTCAACGCTTTTTACGAGCTTCGGATATCGATCCTCCAACTGTTTCATCTCAGCTTTCAGGGTCTCGATTTCCGCTTTCCACTTCGCAACACGGGGAGCCGAATTCTCCACCGTGGACGCTTCCCCGGTCAGCAGTTCGGCGGAGTAATGGAGATCGAACAGCCGGTTCTGAATGAAGAGGTAACGGTTCTCAATCTTTGGGTCTACGTCGAACAGAGGGCGCTCGGCCCGCATCGTTGAGGCGAACACGCCGACTAATCCGTAGTAGTCCTTCGTCAGAATTGGATCGAACTTGTGATCGTGGCAGCGCGCGCAAGCAACCGTCAGCCCCATCAAGCCGCGGGTCACAGCATCCACACGCTCGTCCCAATCGTCGGTCAGGAACCCGCCAATCACGTCCGCGGATAAACGAAGGTCTTTGTGATAAACGGGCGCGGCTCCCAGAAATCCCAATGCCCTCAGATCGTCGCGAGGTGCGTCCGGCATCAGGTCCGCCGCGAGTTGCAGCTTCACGAATCGGTCATAGGGAACATCTTTGTTCATCGCTTCGATCACCCAATCGCGGTAACGCCAGGCAAATGGATACGCCGGATTCGTAGCCTCCGACGTTGGGTTGTCTTCGGCATAGCGCGCTACGTCCATCCAATGCCGTCCCCAGCGTTCGCCGTAGTGCGGAGAGGCGAGCAGGCTATCAACCAGCTTTGCGTAAGCATTGGGCGACTGATCGTTCACAAACGCCTCAACCTCCTCGTACGATGGCTTGTAACCCGCGAGGTCGATAAAGGCGCGTTGTACCAGAGTTCGCGGATCCGCTTCCGGCGAGGGCTTCAGTTTTTTTTCTTCCAACTTTGCCAGGATGAAAGAATCGATCTTGGTTTTCGTCCACGCGGTATCTTTTACAGCGGGAGACGGTTTCTCTTGCACGGGCTGAAATGCCCACCAATTCCGGCCCTGCTCGATGGGCATCCCCTTCAATGGCGTAGGCGCATCGGCCGCCCCGGCTGCGTCTTTACGAGGATCGGGAGCACCCGCCGCAATCCATTGCTCAAAGTCCCCGATCACTGTGTCGGGAAGTTTTCCGGTTGGCGGCATTTGCAGTTGCGGATCTGTGAAACGCAACGCCTTCAATAGTTGGCTTTCCGGCGGCTTGCCTGGGACGATGACCGGTCCGAGTGCGCCACCCTTCCGCATGCCACTCCTGGTATCCAGTACCAGGCCGCCCATGGGAGCTTTCAGTTTGCTGGAGTGACACGCGTAGCACTTGGCCGCGAGCACGGGCCGGATCTTCGCCTCAAAGAACGAAACGTCTGGCGTTTGGCCGAACAGTGCCGTCGCGAGCAGCGGGAGTAAAAACGAATGGCGGATCATTCAATCGTCCAATCATTCTTAGTTTACGCCTTTTTAGCAGGCGCTCATTCCTGAACTTGCGCCTGGCGCTTGTGATAGCATCGCTTCCACATACAGGGAGCGAACAATGATCAGATCTTTGGCGTACGCGCTTAGCTTGTGCATCGGAATTACAACGATTACGTTCGGACAACGAACCACCGCCTCCGTTGCGGGAACGGTAACAGACGAAACCAGCGCCAATGTTCCTGGCGCCGAAGTGGCCGCTCGAAGTCTGTCCACGGGCGCCGAACGAACCGTCATCTCGAACGATTTGGGCCTGTACGTCCTAACGGCGTTGCCCGCCGGCCAATATTCCCTGACGGTGAAGAAGGTTGGCTTTCAGAGCCAGATCGTGCAGCAGATTGTCTTGGAGGTAGATCAGAACGCGACGGTCAATCTGACTTTGAAAGTGGGGTCTATCAGCGACGCGGTGAGTGTGTCCGCCGATGCAGTGGCGATTGATACTCGTACGGCAACGCTGAACACCGTGATCAATCAGAAGCAGATCACCGAACTTCCGTTGAATGGACGCAACGTGCTGCAGTTGATGCAATTGACGCCAGGGACGCTGCAGGGATCGGGCACATTCAACCAGAGCGCCACGCGTCCGGAATCGGGCACGCAAATGATCTCGGCGAGCGGCGGCCGGGGAAACTCGACAACGTTCGTCCTTGATGGGGGCCTGCATGAAGACCCGTACACGGAAGTAGCGAACGTAGCCCCGAATCCCGACGCCATTCAAGAGTTCAGCTTCCAGACAAATAACTACTCGGCGAAGTTCGCCGGACGCGGCGGCGGCGTGGTGAATATGGTGACGCGCTCCGGCTCCAACGCTTTTCATGGATCGGCGTTTGAATATATTCGCAATTCAGCACTGAATGCGCGCAACTTCTTTGCGGCCACGAACGATGGCTTAAAGCGCAACCAATACGGGGTTGCCGTTGGCGGACCGGTGGTAAAGAATCGCACCTTCTTCTTCTTCTCCTGGCAGGGCACGCAGTTGCGCCAGCAGCCGCCCACCTCAACCGCGGTGGTGCCCACAGAAGCGCAGCGGCGCGGTAATTTCTCAACTTTGGCTACGCAACTTGTAAATCCGGTAACCAAACAACCGATTCCTGGCAACATCATCCCGGCAGCGGACTTGGACCCGGTAGCGCAAAAAATCCTGCAGACCATTCCGCTGCCGAGCGCGGCAAACGGACTGCTGTATTACGTCGTGGCTTCCAAGCAAACGGACAATCAGTACATTGGCCGAATCGACCATCAGTTCTCGGCGAAGCATCAATTTTCCGCCCGCTATTTCAAAGACACGCTAAATGTTCCAGCGCTGGTGGATCCTCAGAACCGGCTCACCGCAATAGCCGACAAATTCTGGGATAGCCAGAGCGCGAACCTGAGCGACACTTATACCGTTTCGCCCTCGCTGCTGATGAGTACAACGCTTAGCTACAATCGCGTGTTCAATCTTCAGAATGGCCCCAATTTCCCGGGCACAAAAGCAGTTGGAATCAACGTTCCAGTGATGTCGAAAGGAGACACGCTGCGCTTTTCTGTGAGCAGCTACTTCAGCAACGCGTACAACTCGGTGTACCGGGTGGCGCGCAACCAATACAACCTACAGCATGCCTGGACCCTGATTCACGGACGGCACGAGCTGGCATTCGGCTTCGATGGGTTGCGCGAGCAGAGCATTCTGGACCAGGACTTTCAGTCAGACGGCAACTTCGCATTCGCGGGACAATTTTCGGGCAACAACCTGGCTGATTTCCTTTATGGGAAGGCTAGCGCCTTCAACCAGATTTCACCGCTATACAACAACCTGGTACGAAACCTTTATGGCGCATTCATTGAGGATCGCTTCAAGGTATCCCGGCGGCTGACATTGAATCTGGGGCTGCGCTGGAATCCTTTCGTTCCGTTTACCGATTCGCCCGCGCATCAGATTTCCGTCTTTGATCAAACGGCTTATCTGGCTGGCCGGAAATCCCAACGCTTCCCGAACCTGCCGAAAGGAATGTTCGCGGGTGGCGATCCGGGCATACCGGAGTCTGGTGTCCCCGCAAATTACCACATCTTCGATCCGCGCGTGGGATTGGCATTCGATGTATTCGGAAACGGAAAGACCAGTCTGCGGGCCGGCTACGGACGTTTTCACGATCAGATGGTGGGCTTAAGCTACAACCGCCAACTGACTTCGCCGCCAAATTCGGTGCGTGTCGACGTCACCGCTCCGGCAAGCTTCGCCAACCCGTACGCGGGCATTGCCAATCCGTTTCCCGTAACGCGGCCCATCGCATCGAGCCAAGTGTTCCCGATCCCCTTCCTGGCGGTGGCCTACGATCCGAACTTCTCCTATCCTACGATTCATCAATGGAATCTGACGCTAGAGCAAAGCCTGCCGGGGTCGATGGTGGCGCGCGCCACATTCCAAGGCTCCGCCGGACGTCATCTGTTCCATGGCGCCGAGTACAACGCGGCCGTGTATGGACCGGGAGCCACGCTCACTAACACGGATAAGCGGCGTCCGCGCCCGGAGTTCACGCAACTGACGTTTGCGGGAACCTACGGATATTCAAACTATGACGCGCTGGTGCTAAGCCTCGAAAAGCGTTTCGCGCATGGGCTGACCTTCCTTTCTGGATTCAGTTGGCAGAAGAGTTTGGACCTGGCTTCCAGCACCGCGTTCGAAGGCAATCTGGGCGAGTACCCGTATGGCAGCATCGGCAAGGACTACGGCGTGTCCGATTACAGCCGCAAGTTCCGGTTCACCACGTCATTCAACTACCAGGCGCCCGGATTCGCAAACCTGGGCAAGGCCCGGTACGCATTGGGCGGGTGGCAAGTGAATGGCATTCTAGTGCTGCAGTCCGGAGGACCGCTGAATATCGCGACCGGCTTTGATAATTCTTTCAGCGGCATTGGCGCGGATCGCGTGGACATTGTCGGCGATCCGAATCTGCCGGGAGGTCGCTCTCGCGGCGACAAGATCCAACAGTGGTTCAATAAGACGGCATTCAAGGCCAGTGCGCCGGGCACATTCGGCACGTTGGGCCGCAACGCTCTGGTTGGTCCCGGTTATGCGAATGTCGATTTGTCGCTCTTCAAAGCATTCGCGATGCCCTATTCGGATCAACACAAGATCGAGTTTCGCGCCGAGTGCTTCAATGCTCTGAATCGCGTGAATCTGGGGAATCCGAACACCACGTCGAATTCGAGTCTGTTCGGCCGGATTACGAGCGCGAACGATCCGCGCATTCTGCAGTTGGGGCTTCGATATTCGTTTTAATGGCGGAAGTCCACTGCTGTGTAGACTTCCGCTACGCCGACTCCGCTATGGCTCTCCGAACGACGGGTCCAGGCGCTGCAATACGGGGCTCCAGCCGCTGGACAGCCCGTTTCCATTGATGGCGCGCACGCGGATGTCGAGCTGGTTATAGTACTGCGCGTTATCGAACAGGCGCTTCTTACTGCCCGTATCGGTGGTTTGCATCCGGAACACTTGCCTGCCGGAAGCCGATGGGTCCGTGTTCTCGGTGTTCCGGAACACCACTTGCAGGGCATCCGTAGCGGGCACCGCGGCCGAGGTTGGCTTGGACATCCGAATCTGCACCTCATACAACACGATGCAGTTGTCCGGCTGTCCTGCCACCCTCGTAACCGCGATGGCGAACGTTTGCCGGTTCACGTTGTCGTACCCCGTCTTAATCGGTATGGACAGGTCCGGAAATGAAGCGGTATCGCACGCCGGGCTGGTGACGATCCCTAAGCCGTCCATGGCGGCATGAAGGTTGCGCGCACTCGGCGCTTCCGGCAACCCTGTATCCACCGGACACCCCTGATCGTTGGTAGGAGTCAGGTCCGGCGTTCCAGGGCAACGGTCGCGGTCGTCGGGAATCAGATCGCCGTCCCTGTCGCCCAACACATAGGCCGTCATCCAGTTGGGGCTCGCCTTTGCCCCACGCAATTTACGGCTCCGGTCGCGAATCAACGCGACGTACAGGTTCGGGCTGATCTTGTCCGACGCGACCAGTTGCGCGAACCGTGTGTAGTCGACGTTCACCGCACCGGCAAACAGGGCTTTCGCCGGATCTAGCCCGCTGCACATCGTCAGAAAGGCCTGGAAGAACTTTTCAATCTCAGCCGGCGTGCGTCCCTGTGCCTTCCAGCCCGCCACGCGTTGGTCCGCGTCGGCTAAACACTGGTCGCTCACTCCCTGTCCGATGATGCGATCGGACTGCGCCAAGGACAACGCCGGTATAGCGAGCAGTATCATCCACCCAAACTGTACACGCCTCCATGTTCTTCTCATTGCAGCACCTCCGCTGCGGACATCAGAAATGGATTGTGGCGCCGACGCCATCTTCCACCACGGGACGATAGAGGGCGGCAGCGTTCGGCTTAACGATGTACGACTCGGTGGCCGCCATGGGCGCGGTGAGATAAACCAGGGAAGCGCCCGGATTGAACGGCCACAGTTGCGCCGGCGGCTGCGCCAGGGCGAACGCACCGGTATTCTGGGCTAGTTTGGTGATCATCTCCCGTACCGGGATCTGCGTGGCGTCGCCGGGATGCGCGAGCCGGAACGCGAGGATGAACTTGCGCCATTCAAACGCTTTGGTCAGCAGCAGTTGTAATTCACGCTGTTGAATCCCGTCCGGGGCTGCCGCTAACCGCAGCTCGGGCCACAACTTCTCTTGCGCGTCCTCAAAGGGACGATGACCCCAGGCCGGCGTGGCTGCGACGTGCATCGGCACCGTCGCATCGCCGATCGCGTGCAACGGCCAACCCAGTCCATTCACCGGGTGCCCCGCTTCGCTGCGGAATTTCTTCCATCCGAAAAGCCCCAGATTGTCGACCGGCTCGAAGGCCGTATGAGCGTACGCAGGCGACTGCCACTCTCCTTTGCCGCGAAACACCGTGTCCGGTTGCGAATCGCCGCCGTTCGCGATCTGGTAACGCTTGGGACCGTTACTCTTGTCGAAATTTACTGAGATGCCCGCGGTGTCGGTGCCAATCATGATGGCGAGATCCACCGGGTCGGGCACGACGAACGGACCTGCCTCTTCAATCAACAGTCCTTCACGATCGTCGAACGAGTTGGATGAGGGTCCAATCACTTTGATGTGATGCCACGATCCGGTCCACGTATCGCCACTAAGGTCGCCAAATCCTGGCAGAAGTCCTTCCAGAGTCCCGACGACATTGGCCTTGTCGCCCAGGTCCTTGGAGTCGCCCAGACAGGTTTCCGGGTGGCCCGCGAACAGGTCGAACAGGCACACGAACGGCGCAAAGACTACGGCCAGGCCAACGCCGACCGACTCATTAACAAATTTGTGCAGCGCACCCTGCCCAAGACTATTGGTGGGACGGAACCACAGGTGCGTGTCGTCGAACTCACTGTCCACGTTAGCCGACCAAAAACCCAGCACCGTTCCAGTAAAATCACGCTTGGTGGCATCCATTTGATCTGTTGGGTTGCTCTTGTTGAAGATGCCGCCCGGTGTCCAGTTCGCCCGGACGCCGCAGTCCCAACTGGCATGGGAGTAAGTCGGGTCCACCGCATGGGTTACGGTTCCCATTTTGGTCTGAGCCCAGCCTGCGCCCGGATCGTGATTGACCCCGCTCAGTGGAGCTAAACAGATATTAGTCGCGGGCTGGGGCAACTGCGATGGTTGCTGGCGGTATTTGTCCGGGGCGGCGGCCACGGAATCCAAAAATGCCGTCCATTCGGCGGCCGCCACACCCGGCGGCGGGTCGACAGTAAACGTCTTGTTCTTTACGGCCAACATGACTTCATAGCTGAGCTCGACCATATCCGAGTGGACCGGAGCATTATGCGCCTGCGCCGGAATACTGGAAAGTAGAGTGGACATTGTAAGCGCGATAGCGGAGGCGCTTCGTCCTCGTATTCTCATGAGAATCTCCTCCTTGAGAGATTGTTGTGAACTAATTGAGTGCTTCATTAGGACATGCGCGGACCGGCTCGTTTTTCAAACATCGGAGAGGGGACAGGTTTTCCTGAGACACGGCCACCGGAGATTCTGTGCGATGATCGGTAACCGAGGTAACACCGAGATAACATGGACGCAGATCCAGGTGAAATCACCCATCTCTTGGCTGAGTGGCGGGCAGGCAGCCCAGGCGCCCTGGAGGCGCTGACTCCGTTGATCTACGGCGAACTGAAGACGATCGCCGCGGCCTGCATGCGGCGAGAGCCTACCAACCACACTCTGCAGCCAACTGCCTTAGTGCATGAGGCATATCTCAGGTTGGCCGGTAATGGCGGCACGGGCTGGGATAATCGCTCGCACTTTTACGGAATCGCGGCCAGGTTGATTCGGCAGGTGCTTGTGGATCACGCACGAAAGCATCTGACAAAAAAACGCGGCGACGGCGGCCGGCCTGTTCTGCTGACGGAAGCGGTGGCGTCCGTCTCATCGAACGCCGCCGAGTTCATCGCCGTGAATACCGCGCTGGACGAACTGCTTAAGTTGGATGAGCGAAAGGCCCGCGCGGTGGAGCTACGCTATTTCGGCGGGTTGAGCGTAGAGGAGACGGCAGCCGCTCTGCAAGTCTCAGCGATGACCATCCAGCGTGATCTAAGGTTTGCCGAAGCGTGGATGCTCGGCGAACTGGGAGGCCAGCAGTCCTGAGCGGGCCTCGAAATGAGTCCTGAACGTCTCCACCAGATAGAGGATCTGTTTCACCTGGCTCTGGAGCAGGAGCCGGCGGAGCGTCTATCTTGTTTGAAACAGCACTGCGGGGGCGACCAAGACCTTCTGCGGGCCGTGCAGGCGCTTCTGGCCGCGGAAAATTCCCATGGACGCCTGGGGGAACTGGTGGCCAGTACAGCGGCGCTGGCAGCCCCGATCAGTCTGCTGGGCCGCCGTGTGGGTGCGTACGAGATCCTAAGCGAGATTGGCCAAGGCGGCATGGGCGCGGTCTATCTGGCGGCCCGGATGGACGAGGCGTACAGCAAGAAAGTCGCGATTAAGTTCGTGAAAGCGGGATGGACCTCGGAATTCATTCACGAGCGCTTTCGAGCGGAGCGCCAGATTCTTGCGAATCTCAATCACCCGTACATCGCTGGGCTGGTGGACGGCGGCACCGCGTTCGACGGCCGGCCTTACCTGGTGATGGAGTATGTGGATGGGCTGCTCATCACCGAGTTCCTCAAACGTAATCAGGTTGACACCGGGCCGCGGGTCCAGCTTTTCCGCCGTATCTGTGAGGCGGTGGAGTATGCGCATCAGAACCTGGTGGTCCATCGGGATCTGAAGCCGGCGAACATCATCATCACGGCTGAAGGGGTTCCCAAGCTTCTGGATTTCGGCATTGCCAAACTGCTCGACGTTGAAGAAGGTGGCTCCATGACGCAGGCTCAGGGTTGGCGAATGCTGACGCCCGAGTATGCCAGTCCCGAGCAGTATCGCGGTGATCGTGTGACGACCGCGACCGATATCTACAGCCTGGGCGCGATCCTATACGTTCTGCTGGCGGGCCGGGTACCCTACGCGCTACACGGTAAAACGTCCGCCGAAACGGAACGAATCATCAGTGAGGTGGAACCTCAGCGGCCGAGTCTGAGTAACCCGGCGCTGAGAGGCCGCCTGGGCCGGGACCTCGACACGATCGTTCTGAAGGCGATGCGGAAGAGTCCGAAAGAACGATACGGAAGCGTCGGCGATCTGTCGATAGATCTCGCCCGCGCACTATCGGGACAGCCGGTGCAAGCCCGCAACTACACCCTTGTGGAGCGTGGCGCGCGGGTGGTGCGGCAGCACCGGCTCAGCTTCGTGGCGGGTGTTCTGATCGCCGTAAGTATGGCGGGGGGAACAGCGGTTTCAGTATACTCGGCGAGGCGGGCGGAGCGGGAAAAGGCCCGGGCGGAAGTGGAGCGTGCGCGCGCCGAAAAGAACGGGGCGGATGCGGAGTTGCGGCGGCAAGAGGCGGAGCTGGAGCGCGGACGCGCCGAAACATCGCTGGCAGTCGCCGAGCGGCGCCTGGACGATGAGCACCGCCTGACCACGGAGGTCCTAATGGGTATTAACGACTCATTGCGGACGCTGCCCGGGGCTACAGCGGTGCGCACCCAGGCCGTGCAAGCCTCGGCGAAGTATCTGGACCGTTTGGCCAATGAATCACAGGGCAACCTTCGATTGCAGCAGGATGTGGCCACAGCCTATGTACGGGTGGCGGAATTGACTGGCAATCCAACAAATCCGAACCAGGGAGACCTGGCAGGCGCTCTCGCGTTGTATGAACGAGCCACGGCGGTGCTGCAGAGCCTGCTCGGGCACAAGGCCGGCGATCCCTCATTACGCCGGCAACTGGCAGCAGTTTATACCGGGAAAATTGGGGTGCTGTCCTATTTGGGCCGCGTGCGAGAGGCCCAGCAGGAGGGAGAGCGCGCGGTTGTACTGTTTCGAGGTCTGGTACAGCAATCGCCGAATAATGCCCAAGCCCTAACCGATCTGGCCCACTGTTATATCCGCGTTTTACAGGTTTCGGATCGATTTCATAACCGCGAGCAAGTGATCCATTATGCGGCACTGGCCCGGGAAGCGTTTGAACGGCTGACGGCGTTAAATCCACAAGCCATCGAACCCAGGGTGGGACTCTCCGATGCGCTCTCGCAGGAGTCTTCTGCCCAATTGTTTCTGCATGGCTCAGATGCCGCGCTCGCCCCAGCGCAGGCCGCGCTTCGAATCCGGGAACAACTGCGAGCCGAACATCCCGATAACAGCGTGATTCTGGAAGAGCTCATGTTTAGCTATGGACGCCTGGGCGATATTGCCAATGGCCGCCGGGGCGACCTGGGCTACCATTCGGCGCTGGAATACTTCGGCAAGGCACGAGAAGTGGCGGCGCTTCTGGCGCGGCAGGATCCGGCGAACCAACGGGCGCAGTTCGACCTTGCCGTATGTGGGAATCGCCTGGGCGAGGCATTTGCGAATCTCAATGAGCACCAGCAGGCCACGGCGGAATTCGCCGAATCGCTTCAGGCTTTTGAAAAATTAACACTTGCCGATAGCAGGAACACGATGACTCAGATGTACGCGGCAGTCAACAGTTCCCGGATCGGTTATCATATGGCTCGCATGGGACGGCGGCTAGAGTCGTTGGTAGCG
>JBBPYD010000021.1:0-22444 GCA_038200305.1 Bryobacterales bacterium | reverse complement strand
TCAGTCTTCCGGTTCGGATCTATACTGTGAGGAGTCGAGAGCCACCATGCATTTGCCGCTGTTTCCGGGTTTGGCCTTCACGCTGGCGGTAATCGCGAGCGCGCAGGAGAATGCTCCGGTCGGCATTGTGCGTGGCGACCTGGTGGAATGGGCAGGGGATAAAACACAGGGGGACCTCCTCGTCCGCACCCCTCCAGATCGCATCTATACCTGTCATTTCGACGGTTTTACTTACCTGGAGCGGGACGGCCAACGCATCGCGCACACCGCGATCAAAGTGGGCGACCGGCTTGAAATTATAACCGACCACAAGCCCGGCAGCCAGCGCTGCTACGCCAGAACCATCAGCGTCGTAACCAAAGCCCCGGCCGTGGTTAACCCAGGCCATCGCGTCAATATGCGCCGCAATACCACTCTGGATGAGCTGTATCCCAGGGGCAATCTCACCTTCAGCGGGGTGATTATCCGATTGAATCCACAGATGATGGTGGTCCGCACGCGCGCCCATGTCGAGAAGGTGATTCTTCTGCGCGACGACACTCGTTATATGGATAGCGGCCTTCCCGGAGAAGTCTCCGCGCTCCTGGTGAACACCCGCGTTTCTATACGCGGGGGACGCAATATTGAGAATGAACTCGAGGCCTACCAAGTGATCTGGGGCGAAATCGAAGGCCCCTGATTCGAGAGCATTTTTCCCTGCAACCCAGTCCCATGAAGATGCGTCCGATTAGGTTGGTATACTGAAGGACAACCTTCTAACCGTCTCATGATGAAGTATTTTGCCCTTTTGCTCGCCGCCGCCGGAGCTGTATCTGCCGCGGATTTTTCTACTGGTCAGGCTGCCCGTGCGGTTATCGGTCAGGAAACTTTCACCATCCAGGCCACTGGCGCCTCTGAAAGCCTCCTCGGCGGATTGAGCGGCCTTGCCTACGCCAACAACACCCTTTTTGTGGTCGATTCGAATCGGGTGGGAGCTGCTCCCCAGAATAATCGCGTTCTCGTATTCTCGAATCTGTCCAGTACGCTGCCCGCGCCCGCGGCCGAGTTGCCCAAGGACGCTCCAACCCGCTGCCCCGTTTGTACCGGCGTCGCTTCCAACGTGCTTGGCCAGGCCAATTTCACCACGACGGATATCGCGTTATCCCAGAGCGGTCTCAGGACCCCTACGGCCGTTGCGACCGACGGCAATGTGGTAGCCGTAGCGGACACCGACAACAATCGCGTCCTCATCTGGAACACGATTCCTAAAACGAGTGGGGCGCCAGCGGATGTCGTGATCGGTCAAAACGATTTTAAAACCGCCACATCGAATCTCGGTGGCGCCAACACGCCGAACAATAAAGGGCTGCGCGGTCCCCAGGGTGTCTGGATTCAAGACGGCAAGCTGTACGTCGCCGACACGCAGAACCATCGCGTATTGATCTGGAACCGCGTTCCCACGGCAAACGGCCAGCCTGCCGATACCGTTCTCGGTCAACCCAACTTCACTACTTTCGTAGAACCCGACCTCACGCGGGCTCCTGTAGACGCCAGAGCAAGTAACATGCTGAATCCGGTGTCGGTCACCTCAGACGGCATTCGCCTCTATGTCACCGATCTCGGCCACAATCGCGTGCTGGTTTGGAACAGCATCCCTACCCAGAATGCCGCCCCGGCCGACTTGGCTCTTGGCCAGCCGGACGTAGCAAGCTCCACCACCATTAGCGCCGCTGCCGCGAACAATTCTTCGCTTCTCTGCACCTCCAATGGCACCGACGCCATAACCAGCAAACCGACGTATCCTGTCCGCTGCGCCGCTACGCTGAACTTCCCACGGTTCGCGCTCTCCGACGGCCGGCGCCTGTTCGTCGCGGACGGCGGCAATAATCGCGTGCTCGTCTATAACAGCGTGCCGACTCGCAGCGGTCAACCGGCCGACGTCATCCTCGGGCAGCCGGACGAAACAAGTTCCGTGGACTCAGACCCCGCTCTCATCTCCAGTTCAGATAGTTTGCGGACCCCGCTATCCCTCGCCTACGACGGAATGAATCTCTATGTAGGCGATTCCTTCAACCGCCGCGTGATGGTGTTCACTCCAGGGGAAACAACGGTCACCCGGACCTCCATCCGCAACGCCGCCAGCCAGCAGATTTTTGCCGTGGGCACCGTTACCGTCTCCGGAACCATCAACGCCGGGGACATTGCGACGGTCACCATTGGTACGGTCGATTATAAATACACGGTTCTCAAAGACGATACGACCGCGAAAGTGGTGGATGCCCTTGTCGCGCTAATCAACGCAAACAGCGGAGATCCGCTGGTGATCGCGCGTGCCAATCCCAATGGAACTGACCTGATTCTCACCGCGCGTCTGCCCGGCGATGCAGGCAATCAGATCGCGCTGGCAGTGACCATCGCCGGTCCATCCACCACTGCCGCTCCGGGTATCGTCCTCACCGCGAGCGGGACCTTCTTGAGCGGCGGGCAGGATGCAGCCAAGATCGCCCCAGGCACCCTCATCAGTATTCTTGGCGATAACTTCACCACTCAATCTGTCGCGGCGGCGCCTGACGACATTCGCCTGCCTAAAACCATGGGTGGCGTGGAAGTTTACGTCGATGGCATCCGTATTCCGCTGCTCTTCGTTTCGCCTAAACAGATCAACGCGCAAATGCCTTACGAAATCTCCGATGCTTCCAGCGTGAGCGCCTATGTGAGAAGCTTTGACAGCTCTGGTAACGCGCGTGTCACTACTGCCGTCGGCGTGCCCATCGTCCAGCAGAATCCGGGCATTTTTGCATCCTCTGGAACCGACCCGCGCCCCGTCGTTGCCCTGCACAGCAGCAACTATGCAACGGGCGTAGTATCTGTGGACGGGATCATCACCGCTAACGATGTGGCCACTGTAACTATTGAAGACCGCAGCTATAGCTACACGGTGGCTGCTACCGATACGCTGGCCACAGTGCGGGAGAATCTGATCGCCAAAATCAATCAGGACGAAAAGGTGACCGCTTTTCCGGCCGGTTCCTTCACTCGCATTCGGTTGCGCTCCAAGGTTCCAGGCGTGAATGGCGAGGGTCTTGTGTATGGAGCCTCCGTGAACACCAACGCAACGCTCATCCTGTCTCCGCTGTCGCCCGCTCTGTGCTGTTCGAATAAAGAAGGCGCACTGGTCACGGATGACAACCCCGCGGTGCCTGGCGAAACCATTATCGTGTATGCCACCGGTCTCGGGCTCGTCCAGACATTCGATCCAAATGTGTCCGCGGAAACGGGTGTCAAGTTCAGCGGTCCCCCAATCAGTGACCCGAACTCGCCGGTTGACGCGTTAGCCGGCGGCAAGACCGCCAACGTCCTGTTCGCCGGATTGAAGGCGGGCGCGGTCGGTATTTATGAGTTGCAATTGCAGCTCAACTCGGATATCCCCACCGATCCGCAGACCCACCTGACCATCGCACAGGATATCTACATCAGTAATATCGTGACGTTCCCGGTTGTGAATCCCAACCCGCCGGCGCAATAGCAACTACGAGCCTTACTTAATCTCGTAAGGCTCGTAGTTGTTCTTGACCAGGACCTCTTTCGCCGTCTCGTGGCTTTCCGGAGCCACATAAAAGAACGCGCCCACTCGTTCCGACGCGAAAAGCAGGCCGCCTCTATAAGTGTCGGGCTCAACCAGATACTCAATCGAGTACCCGGTCAACAGGTGCTCCAATTCCAGCGCGGTCTCGCCGAAGAAGTCCGGTTCCCGTCGCACAGGGAACTAAGCGCGAACGCGCGCGGAAAACGCGGCGTAGGCTCCAGGGCTATTCTTCTCCAAGTGCTGGATCAGGCGATTTGCCACTATTTCCAGATTCCTGAAATAGTTTGGATTCTGATTCGCAGTACGCGCCGCCGGGACGATGTCGCGCACCCGCTCCCAGCAAAACAACAGTTCCATCCCGCTTTGAAAAAATAGTTCCTCATTCAGCACTCCCGCCGTAATGAACGACGCCACCATTTCCCAGTAAGAAGCCACCATTCTGAAATAAGCGTTGGTGTCGTAGGACGGCGGACAGAGCTTGTTGAATTCCTCCATGGTTTTCACTCGGAAGGATTTTGCAAACCAGTCTCTCGCCTGGCGAAGCTTCTCTTCGCGGCGCATCTCGTACAAGCGCAAAATTAAATTGACATCATCGTAAGTGGCGGTAGCCGACATGAAAAGATCTCCTCTCTGGCTGATTGAAATGCGATCTTTCAGATTAGCATTGGCCACTCCTATGCAGCCGCCGGTTGCCGGTGAACTCGACGTTGCTACGCTAGATTCGGCCCAATAGCTGTCGAAAATTACCGGACGGATGTCCAAATCGCCCGGTGTCGAACGTCATTGTGGTGTCGGAGCATGGCATCCTGCAAACACCATGCTGGACTATGTACAGGAAGACGGTTGGACAAGGCTGACAAACGCCGAGCAAGAACATTGGTTGGGAGCCGAAGCCCGGTGCCGCGCCCGGTGCCAATCCGCATGGAGAGTACGTGCCGCTCGCCGGGCAGGATCCGGTGTTGTGGGATTTGCAAATGATCCTTGAGGCCGAGGCGCTGCTCCGGCGTGCCAGCGCCCTGGGCTCCATTGGCCGCTATCAATTAGAAGCCGCGTTGCAATCTGCGCACGTTTATCGCTGCCGCACGGGTCACGCCAACTGGGCAGAAGTGGTGCAGCTCTATGACGCACTGTTCGCGCTTGCTTGCTCACCGGTCATCGCTATTAATCGCGGCCTGGCAATCGCGGAGGTGCATGGCGCAAGCGCGGGTCTCGACGCCATCCAAGAGGTAGCCTCCGATGTGCGGCTCGCCGAGTACCAGCCCTACTGGGCGGCACGCGCGGAACTGCTAGCCAGGACAGGTGCACATGGCGAAGCCCGCCGCGCATACGAGATCGCTATCGGCCTCGAGGCGACCCCGCGGTCCGCTACTTCCTGCAACAGAGTCAGTGGGCGTTGAGATCTTGATCTTGTCTGGAAGTCGGAGAAGGTCCGTAGTTTCATTAGAATTTCGCGAATATAAAATCCATCACTTTAACAATTTGGATCTGTTTCGTAATTTCCCCTAAGAGAACCTTACCCTCGGCTCCCCACTAACCTCCAAGCACATGTCCACCCCAACAATCACCCGCGAAGAGGAACTGCACTGGATCGCTCTCAAGATGGTCCCCGGCCTCGGAATCCAAAAGGCCAACCTGCTCATCCAATCCTTTAAGACACCCCAAAAGATCTTCCGCGCGTCCCCTTCCGAGCTCACGTCGTCCGGCATCTCTGGAAGCATCGCTCAGACCATCGCCAGTGGTTGCACTTTCGACGATGCCGTCGAGCAGCAGCAAAAGATGCTCGACACCGGAACCACCTTAATTAGCCTCACCGACCCCCGGTATCCGCCTCGGCTTCGCGACATCTACGATCCCCCGATGGTTCTTTTTGCCCGCGGCCGCATCGAATTGTTACAGACGGTCATGTTAGGGATTGTAGGAACGCGTCGGCCAACTCCTTACGGCATTGCCGCTGCCGAGCGTCTGGCTGCGGACCTCTCGCACGCACAACTTACCATCGCAAGCGGGATGGCCAGCGGCATTGACACTGCCGCCCACCGGTCGGTTCTGGCCGCCAAGGGGAACACCATCGCGGTACTTGGGTGCGGCGTCGATCTGGTGTATCCCGCGGAAAACCGCAAGCTGGCGGCGGATTTGGCTGTGGATGGATTGCTGCTTTCCGAATTTCCCATGAGCGCCCCGCCGTATCCGCAGAACTTTCCTATCCGCAATCGAATCATTAGCGGGATGAGCGCGGGGGTTATGGTAGTAGAAGGCGCGCAGTATAGCGGCTCGTCTATTACGGCGAAACTTGCCATGGACCAGGGGCGCGAGGTGTTCGCCGTACCAGGCAACATCACTTCTAAGATGAGTTGGGGTCCGAATCTGCTGATCAAGCAGGGAGCCAAGCTCGTCCAGGAATGGAACGATGTTATCGTGGAGTTGCAACCGGAAGACCGGCGCCGTCTGATTGTGAATGGTCAGCGGGAGTTGTTGGCGGAAAATGGATCGGAGGAAAATAGCCTTCCGGATGGCCCGCAAGCCGCTGTAGGCAGGGATCTTTTGGTGCAGCTCAAGACCGATACTCCCACTCACCTGGACGCGCTGCTTGAAACTTTGGAGTATCATTCCTCATCAGAGGTGATTGCAGCTCTCTTTGAATTGGAGATGCTGGGGCTCGTAAAACAACTTGCGGGCAAGAACTTTGTTAAAGTGTGGTGAGTTCGCTTGACCCCAGTGGGGTTCGGGCGGGCAAAAGAGAATAAGGACTTAAATGGCACACTCTCTCGTCATCGTCGAATCGCCGGCGAAGGCGAAAACGATCGGTAAGTATTTAGGCAAGCAGTACGTCGTGAAGGCTTCGCTCGGTCATATTAAAGACCTGCCCAAGAAGAATCTGTCCGTCGCGGTCGATACCGACTTTCAGCCGGATTACCAGATCATTGAAGGTAAGAAGAAGCTCATTTCTGAGCTGAAGACCGCCGCCAAAGGTGTGGATACCGTGTACCTCGCGGCCGATCCCGACCGCGAAGGCGAGGCCATCTGCTATCACCTGATGGAGGAACTGGACGGCAAGAAGAACGGCCCCAAGATGTATCGCGTGATGTTCAATGAGATCACCGCGAAAGCGATTCAGAAGGCATTCGAAACTCCCCTCAGCGTCAACGTACATCTGGTCGAAGCGCAGCAGGCGCGACGCGTGCTCGACCGGTTGGTCGGCTACAAAATTTCCCCGCTTCTCTGGGATAAGGTCCGCCGGGGCCTCTCCGCAGGCCGCGTGCAAACCGTCGCCCTGCGCCTCATTGTCGAACGGGAGCGCGAGATCCGCGCCTTCCTCAAGCGCGAATACTGGAGCATCGACGTCAACCTGCAGGCCAAGAAGCCGCCGGTTCTCAAGGTCCATTTCACCAAGCGGGATGACGAAGCGATTGAGGTCGCCAGCGAACAGACGGCCACCAATATCGTCAATCAACTCGCTGACGCCGATTACATCGTGCAGTCTGTGGCGACGCGGGAAAAGAAGCGCAACCCCGTTCCGCCGTTCATCACGTCCACTCTGCAGCAGGAAGCCGCCCGGAAACTTCGATTCAGCGTAAAGCGGACCATGATGCTCGCGCAGCGCCTGTATGAAGGCGTTGAGATCGGAACCGAGGGCGCGGTCGGTCTTATCACTTATATGCGTACCGACTCCACGCGTGTGTCGGCCGATGCTCTGGAAGAAACACGGCAGTTGGTCTCTACGCGATTCGGCCCGCAATATATTCCCGCAGCGGCCAACATCTACAAGACGAAGAAAGACGCGCAGGATGCCCACGAGGCGATTCGTCCTACCTCGGCCATGCGCGCTCCCGATGAACTGGAGAAGGTCCTCGCCGAAGATGAACTCAAGCTCTACCGCCTGATCTGGATGCGCTCCATCGCTTCGCAGATGATGCCCGCCGTCTTCGACCAGACCACCATCGAAGTGGCGGCCAAGGGCAAGGACGGAGCCGATTACCAGTTCCGCGCCACCGGTTCAGTGCCGAAGTTCGACGGGTTCCTCGCAGTCTACGAAGAGGGGAAAGATCAGAAGGACGAAGACGATGAAGAGTTGAAGAGCCGCCTGCCCGTGGTCACTCAGGGCGAGGCGCTCAAGTTCAAGTCCATCGATCCCGAGCAGCACTTCACCGAGCCGCCGCCTCGTTTCAATGAAGCAACGCTCGTCAAGGAACTGGAGGCGAACGGCGTCGGCCGTCCGTCCACCTACGCTTCCATTCTGTCCACCATTCAGGAGCGTGAATATGTCAAGAAGGAAGGCGGCCGTTTTACGCCAACCGAGCTAGGCATGGTGGTGACCGACCTTCTGCTGGAAAGTTTCGAGCACATCTTCGATGTGAAATATACGGCGCGGATGGAAGAAGAACTCGACGAAATCGAAGAAGGCAAGCTCGATTGGCGCATGGCCATGGGCGACTTCTACGAGAGGCTCAAGGGCGATCTGGTTCGTGCCGAAACGCAGATGACCGACATCAAACGCATGGAAAAGCCCACCGACCTGGTGTGCGATAAGTGCGGCAAGCCGTTGGTTATCAAGTGGGGCAAGCACGGCAGCTTCATCGCCTGCACAGGCTATCCCGAATGTACGAATACCCGCGAGTTGACAGTCGATCTACCGGACATCGATAAGGCCGATCTCACCGAGCAGGACGCAGAGGAATACTGCGAGAACTGCGGCCGCGCGATGGTCCTGAAAAAGGGCCGATTCGGACAGTTCTACGCCTGCTCCGGCTATCCCGACTGCAAAACGACCAAGCAGATCGGTGGAACCCAGAAGAAGTCCGACGTACCACTCGAAGAGAAGTGCCCGCAGTGCCAGAGCAACCTGGTTCAGAAATTCGGCCGATTCGGCGAGTTCATTGCGTGCAGCAATTACCCCACCTGCAAGTACGTCAAGCAGAAGACGATCGGCGTATCATGCCCGAACTGTACGCAAGGCGAAGTGGTGGAGCGCCGCAGCAAGCGCGGCAAAACATTCTACGGATGCAACCGGTATCCTGAATGCGATTTCGTGGCATGGGGCAAACCCATCGCCGAGCAGTGCCCGAATTGCAGCAATCCATACCTGATCGAAAAATGGCTGAAGTCCGGTCCAGTGGCTCAATGCCCAAACGCCGAGTGCAAGTTCAAAAAGGACCTACCGCAGCCAGTAGAAGAAGCCGTCACAGCAACATAACTCAGTGTCAAGGGCCGATTCAGCCGGCCCTCTGGTTACTCCTTATTCATCACCACGGTGAACGTAAGGGGCCCCTGCGCGCCATTCGTATTATTGACCACCGTCAGTACCTTGCCGTTATTCGTCAAGGTCCAGCGTTCCCTGGTCACCAACTCCGTCCCATTAAAGTTCCGCTTCGACGTCAGTTCCAGGCTATTCCCGTCCCACGCCATGCTGCTCTTCACTTCGCTGCCACGTATGGTATTCACGCTCTCCTTCCCATCGGTGGTGTGCTTTACATCCGTAGTCATGTCTACATTCGCCGGGGTCGAGAACGTTGTGACGATCCGAACATTCGGGTCTTCATGCTCAATCTTACGGACCAACGTAGCGGGCTTGGGTATCTGGCCGAAATCGCTGCGATCCGAATCCATCTTCCAGTTACCGGTAAAGTTAGGGTGATCGCTCCAGGCGGACAATATCGTCAGAGACATCGCGGCAAGCATCAGAAGTCGCATATCCCGATTATCGCGTAACGTAGAAGCAATGACCCCGATGAAACTGGTTCTGCTGCTAACGTTGATCCCAGCCCTGCATGCCGCCGATGACAAGCTGTTCGAATACAATCGCGAACTCCCTCTGAACCGCAAAGACATCGGCGTTCAGGACCGCGTCGGCGTGAAGGTATACGATATTACCTTCGCCAACCTCACCGGCGGGAACACCGCGGCCTACCTGATTCCATCGGTGAAGAAAGGCCGGCCGGCCGGAGCCCTCTTCGTCCCTTGGTACGATCCCCCATCGAAGGATTCCAATCGCGCTCAGTTCCTCGGCCAAGCTCTGGAACTCGCCCGGCTCGGGACCACTTCGCTCCTCATCGAAACCATCTGGTCCGATCCGCAGTGGTTCCCGAACAGGAAACAGGTGGATGACTACTACGTATCCATCCGGCAGGTGAAAGAGCTTCGGCGTGCCTTGGATGTGTTAATCGCCGAACCCGGAATCGACAAAAAACGTGTGGCCTACGTAGGGCACGATTTCGGCATGATGTACGGCGCGGTGCTCGCGGGTGTCGACCATCGCCCGAGCGTATGGGCTTTGCAAGCGGGCACTACCAGCTTCAGTGACTGGTTCCTGCTCGGCTCAAAGCTGCAAGGCGAAGCCAGAAGCAAATTCGTTGAACAATGGCGCCGCTCGACCCCGTCAAGTTCATCGGAGCCGCAGTCGGTCCGGTCCTGATGCAATTCGGAAAATCCGACCATTACGTTCCCGAAGCAAAGGCGAACGAGTTTTTCGCTGCCGCAAAAGAGCCAAAGCAGATCCTGTGGTATGAATCCGGCCACGGCCTAAACGATGACGCAATCAAAGATCGTCAGGCCTGGCTCAAAGCGCAACTCAAGCTGAAATAGTGCCCGCCGTTATCCCAGCCGTACCTTGTCTGCCTCGGTTGCGTTGCGGTTGAGGTGGCTATGGTGCCTGCTGTAGCCGAAATAGATGGCAAAGCCAATCGCCATCCAGATAAAAAGCCGAGCCCAGTTTTCCCAGCCGAGGCCAGCCATCAGGAAGAGGTTTACTAGAACACCGACGATCGGCACGAAGGGCACCAAAGGGGTACGAAACGGACGCGGTAAATGCGGGTGCGTCCGGCGCATCACGATTATCCCGATACAAACCAGGACAAAGGCAAACAGCGTCCCGATGCTGGTCATTTCTCCCACAATTTGAATCGGCACGAACGCAGCGAAGCAGGCGACGAACAGCATGAATAGAAGATTGCTCCGCCAGGGCGTCCGGAATCTCGGGTGGATCTCGGAGAACATCTTCGGCAACAAACCGTCGCGCGACATCGAATAGAACACGCGCGATTGTCCTAGCAGCATCACCAAAATGACGGATGTATAACCTGCAATGATCGCAAGCTTGATCACCGACTTCAGCCAGATATAGGAAGTGACGTCAATGGCCATCGCGACAGGCGCCGCATTATTCATGTCCTTGTAATTCACAATGCCGGTCAGCACGTGTGAAAACAGGACATAGAGGATGGTGCAAACAACCAACGATCCAATGATCCCGATCGGCATATTCCTCTGCGGATTCTTCGTCTCCTGCGCTGCCGTCGATACCGCGTCAAATCCAATGAATGCAAAGAACACGACCCCTGCCGCGCGTACGATTCCGCTCCACCCAAATTGGCCGAACGTTCCCGTGTTCTGTGGGATAAATGGCGTGTAGTTTGCCGGGTTAATGTATTTCCACCCGACGACGATGAATAACACCACCACCGAAACCTTCAGCACAACAATCACGGCGTTTGCCCTCGCCGATTCCTGAATACCCCGGATCAACAGCAATGAGATCAGCACCACAACTATAACCGCCGGCACATTGATCAGCCCATAACCCTTCGAGCCATCGTCAAGTAGAATTTCCTGGAATGGAGACGCCATCAACCTGGCGGGAAGATGGATTCCGAAATCCTTACAAAACGAGGCCACGTAGCCGGACCAACTCACCGCCACCGTTGCCGCGCCAACTGCATATTCCAGCACCAGATCCCAGCCGATAATCCAAGCCATCAGCTCGCCCATGGTCGCGTAAGAATAGGTGTACGCGCTTCCGGCGATGGGAATCATGGTTGCGAATTCGCTGTAACAGATGCCGGCGAACGCGCACGCGAAGGCCGACAACACGAACGACAGCACCACCGCCGGCCCGGCATGATTAGCGGCCGCAACGCCCGTTAACGAAAACAGGCCAGCGCCGATAATGGCGCCAATCCCTAGCGCGATCAACTGCACAGGGCCGAGCGTCCGCTTCAAGGCGTGTTCGCCTTCCGATTCCGCGATGATGCGACTCAAAGGTTTTGTCGCAAACAAATTCATGCATTCACCTCATTCTTCCGCCAAAAAAAGTAGACCGGGATGCCCAGCAAAACTATAATCAGCCCTGGCCACGTGTAGTTCGGTTTGTATAGTAGCAGCAGGATCTCAATCAGTCCAGCGGCAGCGATGTACAGCAGGGGCAAAACAGGGTAGCCCAAAGCGCGATACGGCCTTTCCATGTTAGGCCGCGTGCGGCGAAGCACAAAAATCCCTGCAATCGTCAGGATATAGAACAGTAGAACCGCGAAGATAACATAATCAAGCAGGTCATTGTAGCGGCCTGTCAGCGTGAGCAGGCACGCCCACACGCACTGGCACACCAGCGACGCAACCGGCGTGTGGCTCTTCGGATTCAGCATCCCAATCTTCTTGAAGAACAGGCCATCCAGCGCCATCGCATAGTAGACGCGCGCGCCGGTCAAGATAAGCCCATTTGTGCAGCCGAATGTGGAGATCATAATCGCCGCCGCAATCAGTTGCGCTCCAAGCCCCCCGAACATTTTCTGCGCCACCGCCGTCGCCACCCGGTCCTGCGGGGCGGACTGAATGGCTTCCAGCGGAAGCGCATTCAGATACAGGAAGTTACACGCCAGATACAGCACGGAAACAATGCCGACCCCCAGCACCAGTGACAGCGGCAGATTCCGTTTCGGGTTGCGCATCTCGCCCGCCGTGAAAGTCACGTTGTTCCAAGCGTCTGAGGAGAAGAGAGCACCAACCATCGCCACACCCACCACCTGGACGGTAGTGAACGTCCAGTCCGCATTCTCCCAGAAGTGATCGAAATTCCTGGCCACCGCCGCTGGATCGCGTCCCGCCAGAAATCCAAAACCGATCAGCCCCAGCAGCGCCGCCACCTTGGCAAATGTAAACGTGTTCTGCACCACCGCGCCCGTCCGCACGCCGCGCGTATTGACCCACGTCAGCAGAACCACAATTCCGATCGCAACCACCTGCTGTGTGTTTAAAAACGGCGTCAGATAACGATCCGCGGCGATGGAGGGAAAGAACACGCCGGCAAACGTCGCGAACGCCACAGCCACCGCCGCGATGGTTCCGGTTTGAATCACCAGAAACAGCGTCCACCCGTAGAGAAATCCGTAAAGTGGTCCGAATGCCTCGCGCAGATAAACATATTGCCCGCCGGCCTGCGGCATCATGGCGGCAAGCTCGCCATAACTGAGGGCGGCGATGATGGTCAGGACCGCGGTGATCGCCCAGACCATCATCATCAGCCCCGGCGACCGGACCTGCCGCGTGATATCCGCCGCAACGATAAAAATTCCCGAGCCGATCATCGACCCCATCACCAACGTGGTGGCTTCCAGCAGCCCGAGCCCTTTCACCAGCCCGGCGCTCGATTCCTTAGTAAGCATCCGTTACCCTCATCCATTCCCCGGCGAGGCGCCGCAAACTAGCCGCTGTACATCCGGATGGGAAAAGACCACCAATCACCGCAACAGAATCCGCTCCCGCCTGCAACACCGGCCCGCAGTTCTCTAGCGTAATCCCGCCGATTGCGGCAACCGGCCGCGCGGTCATCGACCGCAGCCGCGCCAATTCTCCGGTGCCTACCACCGGATCGGGATTCCTCTTCGATCCAGTCTCAAACATCGGACCAATCGCGGCGTAATCCACCGGCTCCGCATTCGAGGCCAGCAGTTGCGCTTCATTGTGAGTAGAGAGCCCAAGCATCCGGCCCTGGCCGATCAGAGCGCGCGACTCCAGCGCAGGCAGGTCGTCCTGACCCACGTGAAGCGCTGCATCCAGCAGCACCGCTATATCGGCCCGGTCGTTAATAACCAAGAGTGCGCCAGCCCCACGGCACGCCGCAGCCAAATCCCGTGCCGCTTCAAACGTTTTCCTGTCGAAGTGTTCTTTATGCCGGACTTGCAAAATTTTCACGCCCGCTTCCAGCAGCGCCGTCCCCGCTTCCACCATATGCAGGCCAACCCGCTCCAGCACGCCCGTATCCAGAATTGGATAGAACCGTGGAAGCCCGGCTGTCATCGCAAATACCGGTCGAACCACTCGGTGGTCCGGCGCAGCGCATCAATCCAGGTCTCATCGCGAACGAATCCGTGATTCTCCTGTGGATAGAAGATATGCGAAAAGTCCTTGCCCTCATGGATCAGTTTTTCAGTCAGTTGCACGGCGTCCTGAAACAGAACATTGTCGTCCACCATGCCATGCACAATCAGCAGGTGATCCCGCAAATTGTTTGAGAAATGGATCGGCGAACTCCGCCGGTAAGCCTCCGGATCCGATTGCGGCGTGTTCAGCCGCTGCGCCGTGTAGCCGGCGTTGTAGTTCTCCCAATCGTTCACCGCGGACCAGGCCGCCCCCGCGCGGAACGTACCGGGTGAAAGGAACATCGCCATGTCCGTCATAAAACCACCGTAGCTGACGCCCCAAATCCCGATCTTGTCCATGTCGATGTTTCCAAGCGAACGCAGATAATCGACACCTCCCAGCACGTCGTCCAGATCCGGCCCGCCCATGTGCAGATAAACGCCGCTGCGCCAGTCCCGCCCATAGCCGGTGCTGCCGCGATAGTCCATTTCCAGAATCACGTATCCTTGTGCTTGCCAAAAATGTATTGTATGCATACCGGAAGTCCTGGTAGCTGCCCCACTGCTTCAGCACACTGGTGGCATATCCAGCGCCGTGTATGTACACCACGGCCGGCCTTTTCTTCTGTGAACGGTCACCCATTCGATAATTTGGCGGCAGCATCACGCGTGCGGCAACCGGCTTCTTATCGCCGCGCGAAGGATAACGGACGTACTGAATTTCCGGCCACTTCTGCTTGTAGAAATCTGGACGCGGTGACTGCGTCACCCGTTTCTCATTCACCCACAGGTCCAGAGGGTTCTTCGCATCGGCCAGCTTCCAGGCGATTTGCCGGCCATCTCCAGACACGAGAGCGATGTTCAATCCCTCGGGATGCGACAGCTTCTCTTTGCTGGAGCCGTCTGGCCGAATTTTGTAGGTCTGCCGCTGCGCCGGGTCCCCTTCGGTCGAGCCGAAGTAGATCCAGTCACCCACCCACTGCGGCGCCTCGGCAAATGTCTCATGATGAATTTCCCAGTCGCCGTGGGTGAGTTGTTTCGGCTCTCCGCCTCCGTCGGCCGCCATCGTATAAAGATGCGCCCACCCGTCTTTCTCGCTCGTAAAGAACACCGCCGCCGAATCCGGAGACCAACCGGCGAATCCATAATCCACCCAGCGGCCGTCCGTTTCCTCAGCAGCCACTTTCGCCTTGAGCGTGTGCGCGTCCACTACCATCACTTGCTTCTTCTTCCAGTCCGGCGCGGTAAACAGCGTCAGCAGTCTCTTGGAATCGGGCGACCATTCCGGCATGCTCACGAAGCCTTTCCCGGCCGGACGGCCGATCTCGATTACCTGGGGTGTACCGCCTTGCGCCAGCACCAGAAATATCCCGAAATCGCCCGGTTCATCGCCTGCGATGGTCCTCGGAATATTTTTCGTGGCTACGAAGCGTCCGGAAAAATTCGCCAGAGGCACCTGCCTGGCCCCCTTGTGCGTCAAGCACACGAAACTTTTCCCGTCCGGCGACCAGCGATACTGCTCAAGAGTTGTGCCTTCCACATTGGTCGCCTGCCAGATCTGGCCATTGGTCAGATCCTGCACAATGATTTGCCCGCCGCGCACCGACGCCAGTTTGGCGCCATCCGGAGAAAATTGCGGAGCGGTCTCGGGCATCTTTGTCCTGGTAAGACGCAACGGCTCACTCTTGCCGTCCGTATTCACCAGATAGAGATCGCCCTTGTAGGAGAATGCGACTCTACGGCCATCTTGCGAGACATCGAAACTTGCTAGCCCCGCTTGCGGCAGCAGGTACGTCTTCAGCCGGCCGTCCTTCTCCTCTTCGGTGAGATTCAACTCATCCGTCTGCTTCTCCAGATCTGTGAGGCGCGCCAATTTCTGCTCATCGGGCGAGTATGCGTATAGATCCCGGAACCTGCGCCCTTCGGCATTCCACAGAAATACCAGCGTGTGGCCCTTCTTCGCCCACGTGACCTCATCGGGAGAAGTGCCCCACAACAGAGGCCGTTGGAACATCTGTTCAATAGTGAGATTCTGTGCGGCTGCAGTGAGTGCGCACCAGAATAACGCGTGAAAAACTTTCATGGAGACGATGAAACAATGATAGCTTGGTTCAACGAACCAACATTGAAATCGCCCCAGAGCAGCGCCGTCTAAATCCGGGATTGCCGTTCGGCTTCTTGCACCTGACAGCGATCCACATCAGGCTGACTCAACGCCGCTCTCACAGCATGCGAGAAACTGGACTGCCGCACGGGCTTAACTAGGATCGCGTCCGCCGCCATATCGGCTTCCGGCCAGTTTTCTTGAATGCCGGAACCGGATCGCGCAGTTAGCAGAATCATCTTCGCCCCGGCACGATCGGCGCCGGTCATGCCTCTTAGATCCTGTATCTGCGCGTCTGCAACGATCAAATCGACCGGTGTCCCGCGCCTGGCTGCATCGCGAAGCGATTCAATAGCGCAGATCCCGCTGCTCGCCTCTTGTGTCTTCATCTGCATAGTACGGCAATGATCCCGAATCATTCTCCGCACCGCTCGCGATTTGGACACAATCAACACTTCCCGGCCAAACGCCTCGGCATCTGGGGGTGAGCTTGGCAGCTCGTAAGCAGTACGGCCAAACCGCATAACAATCCAGAAGGACGATCCTTGCCCTGGCACGCTATGGTAGTCGATATATCCGCCATTGCCCGCGACAATCTGCTTGCAAATCGCAAGACCCAATCCCGCGCCCGCCTGCGGGCGGCTCTCCGTATTCTCAAGCTGCGCAAACGAGCGAAACAGTTTCGGACGATCCTCTTCCGGAATGCCAACGCCCGTATCGGTAACCTCGATTTGCAGCACCACTCCGTTTGCCTCTTCCGAGACAACCTTTACCGACAACACCACCTCACCCCGGTCCGTGAACTTGATCGCATTGCTTATCAGGTTATTCAGCACCTGCCGAAGCCTTACCGGATCGCCATTTACGATATGCGGAGTATCCAAATCAATGGTCCATGCGATCTCCAGATGCTTGCTCGCGGCACGCGGCGCGTAGTGCTCGGCCACATCCTCCAGTAATCCGTGGAGATCAAAATCGTCTTGCTCGATCTGCACCTTGCCCTGGTCCATTCGCGAATAATCCAGGATGTTATTCAGCATCTCCAACAGCGATTCCGCCGAGCTTTGCGCCGCCTCCGCGTATTCCCTTTGTTCCTTGGTGAGGTCTGTTGTGAATAGGAGACTAGTCATCCCCATTACGCCATTCATCGGCGTCCGGATCTCATGACTCATATTTGTGAGAAAGCTGGCCTTAACCTTCACCGCCCGGTTTGCTATCTGCTGCGATGCATTCAGCCTGCGAGCCATCACGGCAAGACCGCCCACCAACATCGCCATCACAAGCATTCCAGCCATTTGATAAGGAGGCGATAGGTGAATGCCAACGTTGAGAACCACGATGACACACACCATCGCCACCGCCAGAATGGGGAACACTACCGGCCAATTCCGAATATCCTGCTTGAGTCTCTGAAGAGCCTCGATCACAATTCCTCATTAGAGTTATCGGCCCTTCCGCCGTGATTGTGAACAAGAGTTGCCGGAAATGCAGCGGTGTTTTGAGCTAAGTGTCAGCCGTTTCTAATACCTCTTGCGGATCCGGCTTACCTCTCTTTGCGAACCGGATTACTCCGTCCTTTCCAACAAGGTAAACCGTTCGCTTCACCGCAAGGCCGTTCGCGTGATACAAAGAGGCTACTCTTTGTCCCGCATCCACCAGTAACGGAAACGGCAACTCCTCCCGGTTCCGGAAATTCGCATGACTTCGCGCGTTCCCCGGATTCACCCCAAGCAGCAGCCTGTCTGGTGCGAGCCAGTTCCACCCGGTCCCGAAACTCACACAGTTGCCGCCGGCATACCGTCGTCTCGTCAGCGGGATAAAACACGAGCACCACGTTTTTGCCGCGCAGCCCGGATAACGTGACAGGCTTCCCATCCTGATCGGCCAGCGTGAAATCCGGCGCCACAGCCCCTACCGGGAGAGGCTTTGAAAACAACCACGAGAGCATCTAAGCAGGGTATCTTAATGCCGCTCCTTACCGATTCAGATCCCGTAACCGAAGTCTGGCGCGGGCACACCTTCACGTCGCTCCCCAGATTGAGCCCGAGCTGCAGCAGTTCGTCATAGACCTCAAAGAGCGGACCTATTTCTGCAACTCATAAGTGACAAAAGCGAATCGCTTCCCATCGGGCGACCATGAGTTCACGTTCATCGTTCCCTGTCCGCCAAATAGCCTCTTGATCTCCGCCGGCTTTACATCCTTAAGCCGCGTGCCCGGCATCGGGATCCTCCGGATCAGCACGTTCTTATTCGCCGGATGCCCTTGTGTCTCCCGCTCGAACGACAGGAACACCAGCCATTTTCCGTCCGGGGATGGATGCGGGAACCAGTCCTCCATTTCATCGCTCGTCACGCGCTCGGCCTTACGATCGCCGTTCCCGGCCCCGTCCGCCGGGATGCGCCAGATATCCCAACTGCCTGACCGGTCCGAGTTAAAGTAGATCCACTTGCCATCCAGCGAATAGTCCGGACCATCGTCATAGCCGGCGTGCGACGTCAAACGGATCTCCTCACCGCCGTTTACCGGAATCCCATACAGGTCGAAATTGCCGTCACGCTTCGCGCAGTAGGCCAGCGTCTTGCCGTCCGGCGACCAGCCATGAAAATAGCTCGGCTTGGCGTTGGTGATCTGCCGTGGCGTGCCGCCTTTAGCGGGCAGCACGTAGATATCGCCGGCCGAAATCGCGAACCATTTTCCATCCGGAGAAATGCCGTGGTCGTTGTTAATCCGGTCCACCGCACCGCTCTCCACAGGCTGCGGATCGCCGCCGGAGAGCGCCAGCTTCCACAATTTGCCTTCGGAATTCAGCAGCAGATACTTCCCATCAGGCGACCAGTTCGGCGCCTCGAACAGCTTGGGCGTGGAGTATAGAACCTTCTCTCCTTTACCGCTCGCCTCCATGATGGTGATGTGGCTCGTTACTTTCGCGCGCTGCGCCGGCGATGGAAGGCACGCGAACAGGATAAGCACTTCTCTTCGCAACATGTCTTCGATCTTACTACCGGTCCGTATATCTTGAAAATATCGCCCGTCAGACTTAACATATTTTATTGGACACGTTGCGATCGTAAATCTGCTATCTTGTTCCTACTATCAAAGTCCAGACCCGCAAGGGTTCATTGGTCTGCTGAAAGAGGGGAAAGGCAATGAATTCTAGAAGTATTGCTGGTATTTTTGTGTCCGCGTTATTGGCTGCGTCCAGTTTCGCTCAAACCACCAACGCTCGTCTGGACGGCACGGTGCAGGATCAAACCGGTGCAGTTGTCCCCGGCGCGAAAGTGGCAGTGGTCAACGCGAAAACCCAGGCCCACGCTGAAACTACTGCGGATGCAGCAGGCGGCTTTGTATTTCCCGCGCTTCAGCCCGGACTATATAACCTCACCGTGGAGGCTACCGGTTTCCGCCAGACTGTCGTTAACAATGTTGAGCTATCGGTCGCCGCGACAGTGTCGCAGATCGTGAAGCTGGAAGTCGGACAGACCACTGAGAGCGTCGCGGTAGAAGCCAGCGCATTGACGGTGCAAACCACGGATTCCCAGATCTCCAGCTCCGTGATGATGCGCGACATTGATACGCTTCCACAGTTGGCCCGCAACCCCCTCACCCTCGCCATTTTCCAACCCGGCGTCCAGATTGACGTCCGCGCCGGCCAGGATTCCAGCTTCTCTCACGTCAACGGATTGCGGCAGGGCAGCAACAATGCCAAGCTGGACGGCATTGATGTAAATGATTCCCTGGTCCCCCGGCTCGGTCTGTCGCAGACCGCTACCAATAGCGATTCTGTCGGGGAATTCCGGGTAGTGACCGAGGGTGGAAAAGCCGAATACGGTAGAAGCGCCGGCGCACAGGTGGAGATGATCACGCGCTCCGGCACCAACCAATACCACGGCAACGCTTACGACTTTCTCCGCAACACGGACCTGAACGCAAACGACTTCTTCAACAACCAGTCGGGTGGCACGGTGCCCAAATTCATCCAGAACATCTACGGCGCATCGTTTGGCGGGCCGATCATTCACAATAAGACGTTCATCTTCGGCAACTTTCAGGGCCAGCGCACGGCGCAAGAGGTGATCCGGAACCGTACGATTCCGACGGATTCGGCCAGACTCGGAATCTTTAAGTATCGTCAGAACGGCGTCGTTCAATCTTACGATTTCGCAAAGGCGGATCCGCGAGGCATTGGCGTCGATCCCGCCGTGGCGAAGCTGTTCGCCCTCTATCCGGCATCGAACAATTCCGATGTTGGGGACGGCCTGAACTCCACGGGTTTCCGCTTCAACAACCCGGTTTCATCCATTAACGACCAGTTCACCATCCGGGGAGATCACCACCTGACCAGCAATCACGTGCTGTTTCTACGCTGGAGCTGGTTCCGCACTTCCTCTACCGACAATCTGAATAACGCGGATGCGACATTCCCAGGGCAACCCCAGGGAACGCAGGGCGGACATCGCTGGGGCTTTTCGACCGGTTCCAATTGGACCATCAGTCCGACGCTGATCAACGAGTTCGTAATTGGACACCAAAGCGCGAGCGTCGCTTTCTTGCGTCCAAATCGTCTCAATGGCCCCACGTACATCACGAACCTGTTCACCGATATTCCATACTCCGGGTTCACGCAGGGCCGCAACTCGCCTGTGAACGACATCACCGATACCATCACCAAGGTCAAAAATAACCACACTTTCAAAGCCGGCGTGAACGTGCGGTTTACAACGCAGTATGGGTATAACTATGCGGGCGTGTACCCGAACCTCACCAGCGCGGTGGCCAATGGGAACAACGTTCCGGCAAACATAGGACCCGCGGGATTGTCGGCGGCGGACCGCAGCACATTCGAGTCGCTCTACAACGACGTCCTCGGCCGCATCGATACCGTCACGCAAACGTTCTACAGCAACCTAAAGCAGTTTCAGCCTGCGGGAGCGCCCCGCGTCCGGAACTTTATCCTTCACGAAAGCGGATACTTCTTCGAGGACGATTGGCGCGTCAACCGGAAGCTCACGCTAAACCTGGGCCTGCGCTATGAATACTTCGGTGTTCCGTTCGAGCGCGATGGTTTACAAGGTTCTATCGACCAGGCGGCTGCTGTTAGTACTGCCGGAACATCCACCAACCTGACCATCGTTCCAGGCGGATCTTTGTACAACAAGGACAAGAACAATTTCGCTCCGCGCTTCGGATTCGCCTACGATCCGACGGGGGAAGGGAAGATGGCGATCCGCGGCAACTGGGGTATCTTCTACGATCGTACAATCGGCGCGGCGTTCAATCTCGTCGATGCGAATACTCCTGGTTTTTCGCAGGCTGTCCCAGTGTTCCCCAACCAGAACGGCACGGATGTCCGGCTCAACGATAAGTATCCATTGCCGGCGCAACCGACCGCTCCGATCCTGACCCTCCCTGCCACGCGCTCCACTAGTCTGGTTCTCGCGAACCCGAATCTCAGGACCGGTTACGTGCAAAGCTACGCTCTGAACATCCAACGGGAACTGATGCGAAGTACGGTCCTTCAGGTAGGCTACGTCGGGAACCGGGGAGTTAAACTCTACATGGATCAGGACGTGAATCAGCCCAAGATCTATGGTGACTTCCTGAACGCCTTCAAGGAAATTCAAGCATTCCAGAACAATTCTAGTGCCGCGGTGTCCCCCAACAATGTGTTCGTAAAATTGTATGGCACTCCGCAGCTAGCTATTTCCTCCCTTGGCGCAACCAACTTCAGCCGGGGACTGGTTGGCACCATTGCGAACACCGTGGATCGCAATCAGTACACTCGCTACGCTAACGCTGGAATTCCGGCCAACTACCTGCGCAACTATCCGCAGTTTAATCAGGTAATCGTGGGCACTAACAACGGGCGGTCCTACTACGACTCTCTTCAGGTGAGCCTTCGCCGGAACGCTGGCGACTTGCAATGGTCGGCAAATTACACCTGGAGCAAGAGCATCGATAACATTTCGGCGGAAGGTAATGGATTTACCACACCGATTGATAATTTCAATCTCTCCCTCAACAAAGCGCGTAGTGACTTCGACCGCCCTCACTCGTTCAATGCAACGGCTATTTACGCAATTCCCTTTGGCCATGGCAAGCGTTTCGGCCCAGATATCCCAAGAATTCTGGATACAGCAATCGGCGGATGGTCCATCGGCCTGTTACAAATCGCCCAATCGGGGCAACCCTTCTCCGTCTTTTCCCAGCGCTTAACGACGGCCGTAAGTGGCGTCCCCGCTGCAGGCACCTACGCCGTCTTCGGCGGCACAGATCGTAACATCGGAAGTGTGGATCGAAGGGGCAACGGCGTATTCTTCTTTACGCCGGACCAAGTGGCGCAGTTCACCTACCCTGGCGCCGGCGAGCTTGGAAATTCCGGCCGCAATGTCTTCCGCAATACCGGCTTCTACGAAACCGACATGTCACTGGTGAAGAAGTTTTCCATCACGGAACGGCAATCTGTTTCCTTCCGTGCCGAAGCTTACAATCTATTCAATCATCCGAACTTCGGTTTCGCTACGGCAAATCTCAACATCAACAACACCGCGACGTTCGGGAAATTCAGCCAGACCCTCGGCACGCAATCTGGCGGAAGCTCATTCCGGACCATTCAGATGGCTCTTCGCTACGATTTCTAACACCCATCG
>JBBPYD010000020.1:0-52485 GCA_038200305.1 Bryobacterales bacterium | reverse complement strand
AATCGCGGATCGCGCTTTCGTTAATGTCACAAAATATCACGCTTTTGGGGGGCCGGAATACGGCTGGTGGAAGCTGTGGCAACGTCCGCAGTACCGCTCCTCGACGTCGCGTGGGTGATGCGAGATGAGACCGCACAGCAGACACTGGATCGACATGCCGGCGGCCGAGGGCGAATCGGTCATCGGACTCGGACCTTTGCCTTTCTCCTCCAACAGCGGCCGCGCCGCGTCTTTGCGCGCCGCCCGCGTTTCGTGATGATGGAGTTTGTCGTAGTTCAAGTGGCACCACTGGCAAAGCGCTTTCAAGTTTTCCTCGCGGTCGTCGCCGGCCACGTGGTTGAGATGCGCGACGGTGAGCACGCAGCGGATCTTGCGCGGCAATCCTTTCCCCGGCCATCTCTCGCATTTGCTCCCGGTGTGATCGGTCCACCAGCCATCTCTGCCGGTACACGTCCAGGCCATCGCGGGAGAATAATAATAGGCGCTGTTCGTGTAGGTGTACACTATCTCTCCATTCGGCTTCCGGCACTGCTCGCAGCGGCCGCAAGCGCGTGCGATGATCCGCGTCCGCGTCTCGCGCCATGCCTCACGGTAGAAATGCCGTAGGTCAGGCCGGATCGGCACGCGGCTCCTCGGCTCCAATCTCGGCTCGCCGGTTGCGCGCAATGCGGACCATACAGCCGGCGTAGTCGGTACAACGGACGGCGCCGGTTGGCTTGCCGTGTTCGCGGATACGCTCGGCGTCCACAAAGTGAGTCAACGGCGCGCGGCACAGTGCGCAGGCGAGCGGGGTGGGGGCGGGGCTCATAGGATCATCCGTAAGGGGATGGCTCCCATTTCCGCGCTAGGAGCTTTTTGCCAGCGGAGTTCTTTTTCGAACTGCGAGCGGTCCAGCTCATCGCGCACGGCAACGAGGGTGATGTAGCAGTGGACCGGAATTCCGCTCTCGGTGTGGCCTTCCCAAATTCTGGCCGGTACACCGTTCAGCTCGACGATCTTCGAGGTTTGCTCGATTGTCAGTTTCATATTATTTCTCCTCTTTTCTTGCTCACCCGGCACTGTCACGAAGCCCGGCCGCTGCGTCACAGACGCGCGCCACGCGATCGCCGACCCTCTGGACTAGCTCGCCTCTCATGCTGATGACGCGGCTCCTTTGGCTCGTAGTTTGGTGCAAGGTTTGCAGCGCAAGATGTCGTAGGGGCCGTAATCGAATCTTTCGCGAACAGCCGTCGCCATCGCAGCTCGTAGATTCTCAAGCTGTTCACGCGTCTTAACGACGAACAAGTCTCCGCAATCCACACAATAAATCTCCGATTCAAACGGCGGAAGTTTGGAACTGAGCGTCGAGGCGCCGCTGGAGGGAAACAAAAATTTGCTACGGCCCAACAAGATCGAAAGTTGTTGCTCAAAAGCGTTGAGTATTACGATTTCCGGGATGTCTGGCATTCGCCAGTACACGTGCGCGGCTCGCCGCGTGAGGTCTTCGATACCGCGTGTATTGGTGATCCAGACGTACACAGCCCGATCTAAACGATCCTTCGCGGCGGCCAAATCCCGGCTTGTATAGTCAACGTCGGCTTGAGCGCCGTCGATGTTTGCCTCAAGCTGATGGTCGATTGCGCGCTTGGCGTGAACCGCATCCAGTTCTGGTTTTTCCATATCTATCCTCCTACTCCTCTGGTTTGGTTGTTTCTCGCGCCGTCCAAAAGCCGGAGCACGATGGCAGCCAGCTCCGGCTGCGCAGTTGCATAGTCCTGCATGATGCGTTTCGCCATAGCGGGATCCGCGATTTGAAGATCGAGCAAGCGCGAAACTTGTTCGGGGCACTGCGGATGATTTGGATTGCCGCCAATAAACTGGACTAACATTTCACTTTCTTGCTCCTGCGTGAGTTGCTCCTCTTCGGCGGCGGGCGCGGCAGAGGCGCGGAGCTTCTTCAGAATTTGAGGCAACGCAGTAGGTACGACTTTGAGCAGGAACCCGATTGGGTTCTTTACGTTCGATTTTTGAGAGAGCGTTCCCTTTCGATGCACGGCTTCAGCGATTTCTTCGGCGGTCACGTCGGGCGCTGCTGTCCGGCATTTAGCAAGAAGGTTTTTCGCTGCGTCGTCGTCGGCATTTCCGTAGGCGCAGAGTGCGTTTTCAATAGTAGTAAGAACCGACGACGACGACGATGGGTATATATTCTCTCTCTCCTCTCTCTCTGTAACTAATGGATACGCGCGTGGGCCCACGCTGTTTTCGCCTGGGCCCACGTCATTTCCCGTTGGGCCCGCACTGGGCCCATATTTTGGACCCGGCTTCGCGGCGTGCTCGATCATAGCGTTTTCCGCTCTCCGAAATGCCTTCTTCTGGACCTTCCCTTCCTCTTCCCACTTCATATATTTCTGGTATGCGTCCGGGTCGTGTTGCTGCCAGAACGCCTTCACCCTAGCCGCCTTCGACTCAGCCGCGGCGCGTTTGAACACCGGCTGCTCGACGGGGTAGATCCGGCCGCCGTTCCGCACGTCGATCCATCCCTCGGCCTTCATTTGGTGAACGGCGGCCGAGACCGTACCGTCTATGATGCCGAGTTGCGCGACCAGTTCCTTTTGCCGGATCGGCAGATTCGCACCGGCGTAGCCGTGCTCCGATCTCTCATCCCAAACCTGCAGACAGTAAGTCCAAATCCGGATTTTAATAGGAAGGAACGGGGAGCGAATAATCGCGTCTCTCGTGGCTCGCGGCAGGCGCTGCCATCCTGGCGGGTTCAGGTGTTTGAAGTCGGGATCGTAGGGGATTTCGGACATACTTTCAAAAACCTCACATCAATGGAATCAATAGCTTAGGTGCTACTTCCTTTGGGCCCACAAGGAAAAGTTACAATTTTGGGCCCACGGCGCTCGTTTTCGGGTTTCGGACATAACTTTCAAAAACCTGATATCAATGGAATCAATAACTTCGGTGCTACTTCCTTTGGGCCGACAAGGAAAATTTACAATTGGGCCCACGGTCAGGTACCGCACCCTAAACCACGTGGAAAACTGTGGGCCCACGGCGCTCGGGGGTAGAATCGCCGCTCTGCCGCGTACATCTCGGCGGGGGTTGTGGGTAGTTCTGGTTTTTTCGGTTGGTTTTGGTCTGACATTTCAAGCTCCTTTACACATGTTTTTTCCATGTGCAGACGAGCCGCGAATTGTCGTATGATGGGGCTGCGACATACGGCTCGACCGACGACATAGGCTCAACGGCTCAAACGGCGGCTCGGTTGTGGTTGCTACCTCCGGCCTGTAGGGTTCGGATCGCTGCTTCTCTACCGTGCAAAGTTAAGGGCAGCGGACCGAGTGAAGCTCACCGGAGGGCCTCTTGAGCCCGCAGCGGTAAGGGACTCGGCCTGCGCTAACGTTAAAGTATGGCGGCGTCTCCTTATCGCTCCTGGGTTGAGATTTCTCTTCAACAGATCGGCGATAACTTTAATGCAATTAAATCCGTGGTTGGCCCTTCCGTTGAAGTAATGCCCGTGGTGAAAGCGGATGCGTACCGGCATGGCGCCATTGAGGTTTCGCGGGCGCTGATAGAGCGTGGCGCGCGCTGGCTGGCGGTCAGCAACGTGGAAGAAGGTATCGCGCTGCGGCAGGCAGGAGTCACCGCGCGAATTCTGGTGATGGCGGACTTCCTACCGGTGACTCGCGCCGCAATGATCGAGCACAACCTCACTCCGGTGATTCATTCGCTGGAAGATTTGAAGGAGCTTGACCAGCTTGCGAATCAACGGGGAGTTCCGGTGAATTATCACCTCAAGATCGACAGTGGCATGGGCCGCTTGGGTACGCGTGCGGCAGCGGTAGAGATCTACGAAGCCATCACGGGCGCGCCACATGCGCGGCTGGAAGGTCTGATGACTCACTTTGCATCGGTGTCGGATTTCACATCGCAACAGACCGAGCGGCAGACGCGGTATTTTCTCGATTTGTGCGATGCTTTGCGCGCGATCGGGATGGTGCCGCCTCTGTTGCATATGTCCAGCACAGGGGCGATCGCCTATGGGCGTAGAGAGGCGTGGCGCGACATGGTTCGCCCTGGCCACGCCATTTACGGCTACACCTCGCCAGGGCGCGGCAAAGCACCCCCGAACCTGCTGCATGTGAAACCGGCGCTCACCTGGAAGGCTTCGGTTCTGGCGGTGAAGGACGTTTGCGAAGGGGCTCTCATCGGTTACGGCGGCATGTTTCGCGCTCCGAAGCCGATGCGCATTGCAGTGCTCGCAGTGGGCTACGCGGATGGGCTTCCGCATCGCCTCTCCAATCGCGGACACGTGATCGCGTGTGGCACGCGGGTTCCGATTCTTGGCGCGGTGTCTATGGATGTCACCACCATTGATGTCACGCCATGCCCCGGCTTGAAGACCGGCGATGCGGTTACTCTGCTTGGCCGCGAAGGCGGCGTTAACATCGATGCGCAAGAGATGGCACGGACGGCGGGGACCATATCGTATAGCGTGCTGTGCGCCATCAGTTCCCGAGTGAAACGCGAATATACATAAGATCAGCGCCGTACATATCGGCCATACAATGGGCATCAATGAGTGTTGTCGTCGTCATACCGGCGTATCAACCCGATCACCGGCTAACGAGTCTTATTCGCGCGCTGCAGTCCGAGTTCTTAGGCCACATCGTTGTCGTTGACGACGGCAGCACCATACCAGTGGCCGCTCTCTTTGCCGGACTAGAGGAGCTTGAGGGAGTGCATGTGCTGCGTCACGCCATCAATCTCGGCAAAGGCGCCGCCTTGCGGACGGGGTTCAATTACGCCTTGTGCAACTTTCCAAATCTAGCCGGGGTAGTGACCGCGGATGCCGATGGCCAGCACCATTACGATGACATCCGATGTATCGCCAGAAGGCTCCGGGAAGAGCCGGACACACTTGTGCTGGGTGTCCGTGATTTCTCCGGAAATGTGCCGTTGCGCAGCCGGGTGGGCAATAACCTGACACGCTGGATCGTGTCGTTGATTATCGGCCAGAGACTTGCCGATACGCAAACCGGTCTTAGAGGAATTCCAAGAACTCTTATCTCCCGCTTGACCAAGGTGGGCACCAAGGGTTATGCGTTTGAGCTGGCTATGCTCATCACGGCCAAACACAACGGGTTCCCGTTCCGGCAAGAGCCAATCCAAACAATCTATGAGGCAGGCAATCGCTCCTCTCACTTCAGTCCCGTGCGCGATTCGATGCGCATCTACATGGTGCTGTTTCGCTTCAGCATTCTGTCGGCCGCGACCGCGATCTTAGACAACATTGTCTTCATTGCCGTTTTTCATTTCACTGGCAAGATTGCGATTGCTCAGGCGTCCGGCCGCATCGGCGCCATGCTGTTCAATTATCAGGCGGCGCGGAAAGCAGTATTTTTATCCGACGAGCATCATCGATCTACTCTGCCGAAATACGCTCTACTCGTCGCGGTGAACGGATTTGTTTCGTACGCTATGATCGGCGTTCTGGTATCGTCGTTAGGGTTCCGGGTAATTGAGGCGAAGCTCACGGCCGAAAGCCTTCTATTCGCAGCCAACTTCCTGATTCAACGAGATCTCGTGTTTATTCATCGCCGCAAGGCACAAGCCACTGACTGGACAGCCTATTATTCAAATACTCCTGTCACCGCGAGGTTCACGCGCAAGTATACGAGTGCTGTCCTGATTGCAATGCTTCTGCGATACGTGAAGCGCGATGCCAAAGCGCCGGCCATTGTCGAGATAGGGGGCGCAAATAGTTGTTTCTTGGAAGCTGTGCTTAAAAACGTACGTCCCCGGGCCTATCACGTTGTCGATACAAACGAGTATGGCCTCAAATTACTACACGATCGAATTGCAGATCATGCTCACGTCCACTTGCACAGGCAAGACGTGCGCGCCATGTCGCTCGAATTGGAAGCCGACGCAGTATTCAGTGTCGGGTTGATCGAGCACTTCGATACAGCGGGAACTCGAGATGCTGTTTTAGCCCATCTTGCACTCGTGCGGAAAGGTGGCTTTGCGATCCTTTCGTATCCGACTCCAACCTGGCTTTACAGGATCGCCCGCGCCATCACGGAGTCGCTGGGCCTTTGGGCATTTCCCGATGAGCGTCCGCTGTGTCTGGATGAACTTGCGTCCTCAGTAGCCGGCCATGGCAGTATTCTGTTCAAAAAAACGTTATGGCCCTTGGTATTCACTCAGCAAATGATCGTAATCCAAAAGCACAACTAATGAAACCGGCGTGGCGGATTGTTTTATGGGCTACGTTGGCCGGCCTGCTCGCGATAACGGTTTTCTCCCTTTTTTCCCGGCATCTATTCCAGCAGGAGATCTGGACTGAAACCGGCCGTCAACACCTGGGCGTATATGCCGGTATTTACGCGTTGTGGACCCTGGCACTTCGGTTTTTCCGGACCGGTATAGCCGTGGGTGCAACGCTGGCGCTTGCGTTGCTGTACTCGATGGCGGTTACGGGGCCGCCGGCGTCCATCGCTATCCTGTTTGTGCTGTTTTGTTGCGGAGTCCTCGGGCTGGCGCTTATGCCAAGTCAGCACCCGGAGGATATTGCAATAGCCATTGTTGCGGGTCTAGCCATCGTAGTTTACATAGCCGGTCTGGCAGTTCATGTACGCGTAAACTTCTGGTGGACATATCTACTTTTCCTAACCGGTATCGCCGCCGTATGTTGGCGGCGTAGCATGCGCGCGGCTTCAGGCGTTTGCTGGCACGCTGCAAAGCTACGGCCCGGCGAACGTGTGCTGATCGAGATTCTCGGGTTCGTACTCTGCGCCCATCTGCTTGTCGTTTTAAAGCCAGAGGTGAGTTCGGATGGATTGGCGATGCACCTTGTCATTGCTGCGCAGGTGTCCCATTACGGCCTTTGGGACTTCAATTTCCGCCACGTGAGTTGGGCTGTGATGCCGATGGCGGGAGATTGGGCGTTTACGGTTGCGTATCTGCTTGGCGGCGAGGCGGCCGCCCGGCTGATGAACTACGCAACGCTTCTGATGACAGCGAGCTTGTTGTACGGGATCATCTGCAAGTTTGCGTCCAGGACCATTGCATATATATCCATCCTCCTTTTTGTTTCCAGCCCTCTGGTGCAACTGGTGACCGGATCGTTGTTTGTAGAGAACGTCTGGACGGCATTTCTGATAGGGGGCCTAGCTGCTCTGATCAGGTTCCATGAAACCCGGAAGCCAGTCTTCATGATCGCCTCGGCGTCGCTGCTCGGATCGGCCTGCGCATCAAAGTACGGTTCGCTCGCTTTCACTATTCCGGCGTTCCTGCTCGGAATTCTTGAACTGCACCGCGCTGGCCGGCGCAGGCTTGCAGTTGCGGCCTTTGGAATACTGGTGCTTTTTGCCGCTCCCCCGTATGTAACGGCGTACGTGAAGACCGGCAATCCGGTGTATCCGTTCATGAACACGATCTTCAAGTCACCATGGTTCGATGCGCGGACTGCCTTCGTGGACCACCGCTTCCAGCATCCCTTATGCTTCGATACACTTCGGCAGATCACATTCAATACCGCGCAGTACCTGGAATCTCAGAACGGCGGGTTAGGCTTTCACTATTTCCTTCTTGTTCCGTTAGCTCTACTCACCATGGCAAAGCGCTGGCCCTATGCGGCCTGGATCGCATTGGCCGTTGGCGCGATTGGATTTGGGCTCACGTTTTCCACGCAAGCAAATATTAGGTACTGTTATCCCGCGGCCGCGCTTATGTCGATTATCATTGCCGCGGGATTCGCGCGCCTGGCAGAAGTACACCGGCCTCTGTATCGAGCGGTTTTGATAATCTCGGCAGGCCTAATTATGCTGAACCTGTGGTTTTTGCCTGCATCGGGGTGGTATCACAAGGATTTCTTGATCAACGTGCTGTTCAACAAGAATGCAACAGAATCGTACCTCAAGGAATCGGCGCCTTCGCGCATATTGATCGGCGATTTGAACCGACTGGCGCCGGGTGAACCCGTGGTCTTGCTTGAAACGAACGCGTATGCCGGTCTGTACGCAACGGCATACACAAATACATGGCACCATAGCGAGTTCGTTAGAAGTCTATCCAAAATTCACAGCGATATCGATTGCCTTCGGCTCATGAATGGACTTAGGGTCCATTGGTTTATTGCCCCGGCGGTTGAGAGCGGCACTCCGATCCGTGAGGAATGGATGCAATCGTTCCTGACAGAATACACAAGACCGGAACGTACCGTTGACCGTTTCTACCTGGCTCGCCTCAAGACCGAATACGAAGGTGTGGATGGCATCCGGCGAGCGGAAGCAGCCCCGAAACGCATAGAAACCGTCAAGCGTGGCACTTACGACGACTTCAATAGAAGTATCGTCTTCAAAGGCCAATGGACACGCGACCGGCAATTCAAGAGCGCATACAATACCAGTCTGACCTATTCGGATCATCCGGGAGACTCGTCGCAATTAACGTTTAGAGGAACAGAAGTTCGCTACATGTATACGAAGGCTAATAATCGAGGAATCGCGGAAGTGTTTATCGATGGTAGGAAGAAGGGCGCAATCGATCTCTATTCCAGCGATGTAAGGTGGCAGCAGGTGACAACGTATAACGGCCTTCCCATCGGCACCCACGTGCTTGAAATTCGGGTCTCATCCCGGAAAAATGCGGCATCAACAGGCAATTTCGTCGATTTGGACGGGATCACGATACGGTAATTGCCGATTTTAGATGTCGCGCTTGCCTGCCGCGTCGACCAGTTGATCGCATCCACGCGCCGTCAGGGCCATCATGGTGAGGGTCGGATGCTTGTCACCCGAGGTCACAAACGCACCGCCGCCGAACACAAACATATTCGCGATATCGTGAGTGCGGCAGAAAGAATCGAGCACGCTCGTCTTTGGATCTGCGCCCATGCGGCAACTTCCTACCTCGTGCATGAGGCCGCCCGGCGTTCCCATGAACGGACGAGCCTCGGCCGGTTCCCCTCCAGCCGCGTGGAACAATTCCTGCGCGCGCTGGAAGAAATCGGCATACAGTTTGCGGTCGTTGTCGGAGTGCGTGCAGTCGATCCGCAATACCGGAATGCCCCACTTGTCCTTCACCTTCGGATCGAGCTCGGCGAAGTTCTCTTTGCGGGCCAGCATCTCGCCTCCCGACAGCCACACGCGCGCTTGCGCCGGGTAGAGCCGCTTCACCTCTTTCTTGTGCGCGGAGCCGAAGCCGGTAAGGCCGGGCGCGAACATGGGGAATTCCGTTGCACCGCCAGAAGCGCTGGTGCCGTAACCGCGAATAAATTTCCCAGCGCCGCGGCCAAGGTTCACGTAGTTCGGAATGTAGAGACCGGCCGCCTTCCCATCGTCGTTGCGAATGGCCGCACCTTTCAAGACCGGCAGAAAACCGGTCACCCCGGCTCCACTGATCTGGTCCATCAAGTAGTGCCCCAGCACACCGCTGCTATTGGCGAGCCCCCCTTTCCGGGAGTTCAAAAGCAGCCGGGTATTCTCCAGCGTGGAACCCGCAAGAATCACAATGCGGGCGTCAAGGTCCACTTCGCGGCCCGTAAAACGCTCTATATACCGCACGCCGCGCGCACGATTCTCATCGTTCATCAACACCTGACTGACCACGGAATCGCACAAGACAGTCACATTCCCCGTCTTCAGCGCGGGTGGAAGCGTGACGGCAACGGTATTGAACATGGCCCCGACGTCACAACCGTTTACGCAGTTGCCACAGTAATGACAGGGCGGGCGGTTGTTCAACATCTTCGTCAACTGAGCGTGACGCCGGGGCGTCGCCGCAAGACCGGTTCTCCGGCACGCGGCGTCGAAGATGGTTTCAGCGCAGTTGAGCGCCATGGGAGGAAGGAAGATGCCGTCTGGTAGCTGTGGCAGTCCGGCTTTGGCGGCGCTCACACCGATGAATCGTTCCACTCTGTCGTAGTAGGGAGAGATATCGCTGTAGGAAATCGGCCAGTCCTCGCCGTAGCCATCGCGGGAAGCCGCCTTGAATTCGAAATCCGACATCCGGTGGGATGCGCGGCCCCAATGCAGAGTGCGTCCGCCGAGTACGCGGGACCGTTTCCAACTGAATGGTTTGCCTTCGGGAGTGGTGTACGGATTCTCCCGGTCGTCAATCATAATCCGGTAGTTGTACTCGTTGGAACCCTTGAAATACTTCCGCAGCAGGCCGGGCTGCCCCGTTCCGTGGAACGGCACTTCGTAAGGCCAGCGATGCCGGAACTCCTTCGCAATATCGATACTGGAGCCCGCCTCAATTAGCGCGACTTTGAGGCCCTTCTGAGCGAGTTGCATGCAAGCCCAGCCTCCGCACGCTCCAGAACCTACAATGGCGACATCATATTTCGGCATAGCGAGTTAAACCTTCTTGTGCTCCGGATGAGTGCAGGCGGGGAATTCGGTGAGATACGCATTGCCCTTGTATTCAAGAACTTCCACCAGCCCCGCGCGGGATGTGTAGAAAGCCCGGAGCGTCATATCCTTCATCAAGCGGTACACAGGGAAACCATCGTGCTTCTTCGACCGGTCCCGCTCAGGTTCCGCCATCTTCTCTACCAACGCAAGCTGCTGGCCAGCCGAAAGCTGCGCGAACTTTTGCTTACGAAGCCACTCCATCGCGCCCCGCCATTGGGTCTGCATTTCCGGTGCGTATTCAGCAGCCGCGTCCATGACGAAGTCGATGAAGTGCGCGACGTGAGCTTCCCGGGCGCCCGGAGTCTCGTCGGTGGGGACCAGGATGGCCGTGAAGGCATCCAGCGCTCGGAAGTCTTCAGCCGGGAAAAACTTCGGGCGATAGGAACTCCAACGATCCGGCTCCGGCGGCGCTGCACTCCCGCCGTGCGCGTGAGAACCATTGTTCTTGGACTCCGCTGCGCGCAGCCAGTCGCTGAAAAACTCCTGACTCGCAGCCATCGCACCCACGCGAGCAATCACCCAACCTGCATCTCGACGCGTCATCTTCATTTTGGCTCAGAACACAGATTTATCATATCTCCCGATCGTAGGTGGACATTAGGCCGGCAAGCGCTTTGTCCGCCGGATCGCCGGATGCGTGCAGTCCACGCAGAACTCCAGCGCGGTCGGGAGCCGTCCGGTTTTGGTTGATCTTCCACTTCCCTTCCAGGCGGGTGATCGGGATCTCGACGCCGACGATTCCCTTGAGCATGCCGCGTATGAAATCGGGAGGCGCGTCCTCAATCGCCCAGGGGGCAGCAAACCCGGTCTCATGCGCACGGGTCAGAGCGCGCACGTGCTCTTCCAACAGCAACGGATCTTCAAATGTCCGAAGAGGACCGTGGGCGTGGACCACCACATAATTGAAGGTCGGGACAACGCGTCCCGTCTCCTGTTTAGTGGGATACCAGGAAGGGCTTATGTAGGCCTGTGGACCTTGAAATATAGCTAACGCCGAGATATCGGGAAGCGAATCCCGCCACTGTGGATTCGGCCTTGCGAGATGCCCACGCAGAGTTCCCAGCGGCCCGGGTTCTGGATCGAGAATCATTGGAATGTGGTTTGCAATTAATCCATCGGCGCCGAGCGTGACCAGTGCCGCCAGACTGTGCTGTTGGATCAACTGGTGAAGGATGTCCACCCGCTCTTCGCGAAACTGCGATGGCAAATACATGGGCCTATTAGCAAGAGTAGCAAGCCAACTACTTCCCGCCAAACCGCAGCGTCACCCCGGCAACGGCTGTCAGGGGATAGGCCGGCGTGGCGTGAATCCGCGCCAGAATCGGCGCATCCGGTGTCACGCGGGATTCGAAGTAGTTCTGGGTTTCGTAGTAATCGCGGCTGGTCAAATTGTCCAAACTGAGATTCAACTCGACCCTGTGGTTCAGCCGTTTGGCGACGCCGAGATCGAATACAGAGTGCCCCGATGCAACCACCGATGGATCGTCCCCATCCAGACGGTAATGATTGATGGCCCGCATGCGAAGAGAGCCGCTCCACCCGTGCCAGGCAGCCAGCGTAAGAGCTGCATTGGCCACGAAGTGAGGCGCGCTGTCCACGTACACCCGATGATCGCCGCCTTTGAAGAATGCATTGGCGATCTTCGTAATTCCACCGTTCAAAAACAGATGGTGCGTGAGCTCAAACGAAGTCTTCGCTTCATAGCCGTAAGCTCTGCTCGGCCCCTTGAATTCAAAGCTTCCGTCATCGGGAATGTATACCTGCTCGTTCGAATGATCGATCAGGAACGCGTCTGTGCTGAAGGCAACACGGCCGAAGTGTGACGACGTCCCAACCTGATAGAAATCGGTTGTGGCAAGGCGCGGCTGATCGGGCCTCTGCACCACGCCCCTGGCGTCAATACTGTTGATGCCCCGGCCATAGTTGACATGGAAGGTCAGGGGAATTGCCTGCGATGGAGTGAATGCGAGGTTCCCTTTCCCTTGCCACCGGCCCGCGGCCTGCACCCCGCTCTGTTCCGGATCCACGCGGTCCCGCACGCCGTACCGGAATTCGTCATAACGGAGACCACCGCCCATCAGGAGCCGCCCGTTCAGGAAGCTTAGATTTTCTTGTACGTACCCCGCGCCGTTCGTCACATGAGCATCGGCCCGCGTTGTGACAGCGGTGGGAACGCGGCCTTCCCGCGCGTAGAGCGCCACGTTGATTTGGTTGTCGTGAAAGTTGGCTCCGGCGATCAGAGTAGCCGTCGCCCGGCCCGCTTTTTGTATGTGCGTATATTGCGCGTTGGCGCCTTCCTGCAGCCGGGAATCATGCTGCTGGAAAGCATCCCCATGCACCGGATCGTTCAGGAAATACGTGAAATTGGAATACAGATCGAACAGCGACCGCCCAACAAATCCATCCACCTTCAAAATATCGCCATTCGCAAACGACTTGCTGTAATAGCTCGATAAGGTCCCCAGCTTTACCCTGCCTCCGTCGCTCGGATCCACATAGCCAAACCGGTCCAGCAACCCGGCGTCCACCAGATCCAGCGGAAGCTGGCCGGATGAATAGAAATTATTCCGGCCAAAGATGAATCGAAAGCCGAGCTTCTGAGTTTCGTCCAGCGCCTTGGTGTAATTGGCGTTGACATTATCGCGCCGGTACCGGCCGGCACTGAGGAACGGTCCATCGGTATAGGAGCCTTCGTAAGCGATGTAGGAATCCACCGTGGGGGCCGAAGGGCTATATGCTAGAAATCCCCGGCCCGTATTGAAATTCCCTCCCTGCAGACGAGCCGTGAACTCATCGGGAAGCGACTCGCGCTGGCGGATGTGAACGACGCCCAGGCCGCTGAAATCACCATATTCCGGACTGAACGGACCATTAATAATGGTGACTTCCTGGATCAGCTCCGGGCTCAAAGCTTTCAACGCACCCAGATAGCCTTGGCCATGACCCTGGGTGCCCTGGTTTTGCTGGACATCGTCGACCAGCACCTTGAGACCGCCGTTCACACCGCCATGATCGAGATTGAAACCGAACCGCCGGATTTCAAGCGATTTGCCGCCGCCTTCGTGTTGCCCCGCATTGATACCGGCGTTCAACTGCTGCAATACCTGATCGTCGCGAGTGAACAGCGTGCGATTGAAGACCTCCGTATTCCGGAGATCGATGGAAGGCTCCAGTGACTTTGCCGTGATCACCAGGGACTGCGTTTGAGAGGAGAGTTCCCGGAACTGCAGGTCGGCTCCCGTGATTGGTTCGGTCCCCAGCTTCACGTCGCGCACAATCGGCGCGAAGCCGCGTGCGCCGGCTCTCAGGCGGTATTCAGCGGAAGTCAGGTTCCCAAATCGAAAGTCTCCCGCGCTATCCGATTTCGTTTCGGCAACGACGGAACCGTTCAGGAGACAAAGTTGAACCGATGCTCCGGCGACTATTTTCCCTTGCGGATCGGTGACATGACCCGAAACGAGCGTCTCACCAGACGCGATCGTTACGAAGACAAGCACAAATAGGATTGCCTGCCACAGTGGATTCGTTGCCCGCACCAGTTCCTCCGTATCACGACTTCCAATATCGTAATACGGAAAGCGGGTGGGTTTGGATTGCTTGCCTTAAGTCAAACGGTTATGATCCCAACTACGCGAAAAACGCACTACACCCGGTTTGGGCGCAAATCCGCCGGGCGAGAACGCGCCAGAAGTTCGCCAAGGCGTTCACCCGCCTTGGGCCTATTCTCGCTTAACCAATGGCTTCGCGGCCCTGTTGAATACAGCAGGAACACAAACCGCAGATGCTGGTGGATTAAACGTCCAGATTTCGCACATCCAGCGCGTTATCTTCGATAAACTTCCGCCGGCTCTCTACGTTCTCGCCCATCAGCGTTGAAAAAATTTCTTCGCACTGCACCACGTCTTCCAGCCGCACCTGCAGCAGCGTGCGCTTGTCGGCGTTCATCGTGGTTTCCCAAAGCTGCTCGGCATTCATCTCCCCCAGCCCTTTGTACCGCTGGACCTGTGCATCGCGCATGCCTTCCGATTTCACGTGGGCCAGCAAATCGCGCCAGTTAGCAAGCACCTCGCGGTTCGAATCCTTCACTACCGTAAACGGAGGCTGGTTGTGCTTCGCAATCTGCTTACAAATCACACGCAATTTCCTGAATTCCGGCGTCGCCGCGAGTTCCACGCCAATCACACGCTCTGCACTCGTTGAATCGTGATATGTGACCGACCAGGTCGAGTGCGTCTCGTCAAACTTCAACTGGGCGTCCATGCCGATTGCTTTCAGCGCATCGTAAACCGGCTCGACGTTCTGCTTCTCTGAGAAGTCCGCTTTAGCGTCGATCGTGAGCATCGGGTTTGAGAGCACCTCTACCACCCGCCCATCGCGCATTCGCCGCTCCGCCTGCCGGAACACACCCTGAAAGTCGTCCAGCGTAAGCAGAAACTTTCGTAACTCCCCGGCTTCCAGCCGTGTCACTTCCTTTTCGCCGTACTCCACATACAAATTCTCCGTGGCGCGGCGCAGAATCTCGGCGGTGAATTCTTTGTCGTCCTTGATATACTTCTCGCTCTTACCTTTCTTGATTCGGTAAAGCGGCGGCTGCGCCACAAAGATATGGCCCCGCGTGATCAACTCCTGCATGTGCCGGAAGAAAAACGTCAGCAGCAGCGTGCGGATGTGCGATCCGTCCACGTCCGCGTCAGTCATGATGATGATCTTGTGATACCGGAGTTTGGCTACATTGAAGTCGTCTTTCCCGATGCCGGTTCCAATCGCGGTGATCATGGCCCGAATTTCTTCGTGACCCAGCATTTTGTCGTAGCGCGCCTTCTCCACATTCAGGATTTTTCCCTTCAGCGGCAGTATCGCCTGGTAACGCCGGTCGCGGCCCGCCTTTGCGGTGCCACCAGCCGATTCCCCTTCCACCAGATATACTTCGCAACGCGCCGGATCTTTTTCCTGACAGTCCGACAGCTTGCCGGGCAGGCCGCTAGAATCGAGTGCTCCCTTGCGCCGCGTCAAATCTCTCGCCTTACGGGCCGCCTCTCTCGCGCGCGCCGCGTCAATCGCCTTAGAGACGATCTTCTTCATCACCGCCGGATTCTTATCGAAATGCTCACTCAACTTGTCATTGACGAAAGTGACTACATAACCCTGAATATCGCTATTCAGTTTGCCCTTGGTCTGCCCTTCAAACTGCGGTTGCGGAAGCTTGACGCTGACCACCGCCGTGAGACCCTCCCGGACGTCGTCGCCCGAAAGGTTCTCCTTCACGTCCTTAAACAGGCCAGCCGCCTGGCCAGCAGCGTTGATCGTGCGAGTCAAGGCGCTGCGGAAGCCGCTGAGATGCGACCCGCCATCTACCGTATTGATGTTGTTCGCAAAGCTGAAAAGGTTCTCGGAATAACTGTCGTTGTATTGCAGGGCCACTTCCATGGCGAGTATTCCGCCATTCGGCAACTCACGCTCGCCTTCAAAAGAAATCGGTTTTTCATGCAGCACGCTCTTGCCGCGGTTCAGATGCCGAATGAATTCCGCAATACCGCCGCTGTAATGGAAATCGTGGCACTTCACCGGATCTTCCCGCTCATCGGTGAGCACAATCGTCAAACCTTTATTGAGAAACGCCAGTTCGCGCAGACGCTGCGATAACGTGTCGTAGTTGAACACGCTGGCATCCATAATGGTGGTGTCGGGCTTGAAGGTTATCTTCGTTCCAGTCCGTTTACCAGCCTTTCCGGTCCTTTCCAGCGGCGCCTTCGGGACCCCGCGCGAGTATTCCTGTTCCCAGGTAAATCCGTCCCGCCAGATCTCCAACTGAAATGGATCCGATAAGGCGTTCACGCAACTCACGCCAACGCCGTGCAGTCCGCCCGAAACCTTATAGCTGTTCGAATCGAATTTGCCACCCGCGTGCAATTTCGTCAGCACCACCTGCGCGGCCGACACACCTTCCCCTTCGTGCATATCCACGGGGATACCGCGGCCATTGTCCACCACCGTGACCGAATTATCGATATGGATAGTGACGTCAATGTGGTCGGCGTGGCCAGCTAGCGCTTCGTCCACCGAGTTGTCCACCACTTCATACACCAGGTGATGCAGACCAGCTTCGCCAGTGGAGCCGATGTACATGGAAGGCCGAAGCCGAACGGCCTCCAAGCCCTCCAGCACCTTGATACTACTGGAATCGTAGACGTCCAAATTTAGATCTTTGCTTGCCATATGAATTCACTTCCAACTGAAACGTGCGGTCAGATTCGCATCGGCATGATGACATACCGGTAGTTGTAATTCTCCGCTCCGCCACTCGGCCTCATCTCGCCGGCGCTCTGCGGGTCACGGAAATGAAATGCGACGGATTCCTCTGGAACCGCCCTCAAGAAATCGAGTAAATATTGCGCGTTGAACCCGATTTCCACTTCGGGTCCAGAATACTCAGCCGGCAAGCTCTCTTCACTCTCGCCCGTTTCGGAAAGCGAAGAATAGATTTTCACCTCGCCGGGGAGCACCTGGAATCGGATAGCTCGGGAACGCTCATCGGAAAATTGGGAAACCCTTTCAATTGCTGCCCGCAGTTCGTCTCTCTGCAGCTTCACGGAATTGGGCTGGTCTTTTGGTAATACTCGTTCAAAATCGGGGAAATTACCGGTCAGCTTTCGGCTGATCAGCAGACGATCTCCTAACTGGAAAAACAGATGGTTGTCGTCGCCAGAAAACTTCAACAGCGCCTCTGGACTAGAGTCCTGGGACAGCTTTAAGATCTCGGTCATCGCTTTCTTTGGCAGCAGCGCCTTGTAGGCCGATCCAATGGATGGGATGGCGGTTATGCTCTCCACCATGGACAGACGATGTCCATCTGTCGCCACCATTACCATGCCCGCGTCTTTGAAGATCAATAAGGCCCCGTTGAGCGTGAAGCGGGACTCTTCAGCCGAAATGGCGAAGATCGTCTTCGAGATCATCGAACACAAAGCGCCGATGGGGATTTCCGCCAGCATCTCCGGCATTTGCGGAAGCTCCGGAAAGCTTTCGCGCGACATGCCCGCGATCTTGGTCCTGGATCGTCCACAAACAAGGCTGGCCCACTGGTTGTCGGCCAGCTTGACCTGAATATCGGAATCCGGCAAAAGCCGTACGTAGTCCAGTAAGCGCCGCGCCGGGATGGTGCCCGCACCCTGCCTGGTCACGCGTGCGGGAAACGAACAGCGGACCCCAAGCTCCAGATCCGTTGCCGTCAACTGGATGCGGTCTCCGTTGGTCTCCAGCAGCACGTTCGACAAAATGGGGATCGTGGTCTTCTTCTCCACCACGCCCTGCGAAAGATTCAGTTCTCTAACCAGGTCGGACTTGCTTACAGTGAATTCCATCCAGTGTCTCGCTCCCTCTCCGCTTTTGCACGGCGGCTATTAGTATGGGGCTTAAGCATTTATAAACCCTCTATAAACACCCTTCATAGGGCCTGTGGAAATGTGAGTTTCTTCCTAAATTATAGCAAAACCAACTGCTTCCTGTCTCGCCCCCGTGTGCAAATCCAGGTTAGCGGCCTTGTACAACTCAGACCTCGTCCAGTTGTCCACTCATTTCAAAAGGGTTCAACCAGACTTCATGTGGAAATCCGCGTAAGTTCAATTCAGCGAGTCGATTAGACTGTGAATCGTCCTGTTTAAATCTCCGTCCTTCTGACGAAGGTCTTCGATCTTGTGTACGGAGTGCAGAACAGTGGTGTGATGCTTGCCGCCAAAAGCACGTCCAATCTCCGGTAACGATGCGGAGGTCAGCTCCTTAACCAGGTACATAGCGATCTGCCGCGGGTAGGATATTTGGTGCGCGTTCGTCTTCTGCTTGATCTGCGAAGGTAGCAAAGAGAAGCGATCCGCCACTGCGCGAATGACCACTTCGATGGTGACCCGGCGTTCCGGCCCGTGCACCATGTGTTTCAGAATCTGCTGCGCCATCGCAAGATTAATACTGCCGCCCGTCACTGACGAATACGCGATCAACTTCACCAGCGCGCCTTCCAGCTCACGGACGTTGGACTTGGTCTTGGTCGCTAGAAAAATGCGAACCTCTTCCGGGAGCCTGATTCCTTCCAGCTCCGCCTTCTTATCCAGAATCGCCATTTTCGTTTCCAGATCGGGCGGCTGTACATCCACCATCAAACCCCAATCAAACCGGGAACGGAGGCGCTCCACCAAACCGGGAATATTCTTCGGCGAAGAATCGCTCGAGATTACAATCTGCTTTTGATGATCGTAGAGTTCATTGAAGGTGTGGAAGAATTCCTCCTGCGTCCGTTCCTTGCCGCCGAGGATATGTACGTCGTCGATCAACAGTACATCCGCCGACCGGTAATGCTGATGAAATTGCGTCATCCGGTCCAGCTTGATGCAATTGATCATCTGGTTCATGAACCGTTCGCTTGTGTTGTAAACGATGCGCATTCCACGGAAGTTCTCAACCAATGACCGGCCGATCGCATGAATGAGGTGAGTCTTCCCCATCCCTACTCCGCCATAAATGAATAACGGGTTGTAGCTGCGGGAGGGCATGGTGGCGACAGCCTTCGCCGCCGCGTGGGCAAACTGGTTACAGGAGCCAACCACGAAGTTGTCGAACGTGAACTTCGTGTTCAGTGCGTTGACAGGGGATTGGAAAAGCGTATCGGTAACAGATGGGGCAAAATCCGTGTGCGAGGTTACCGCGCCCGAACAGATCTCATAAATAACCCGCCGGATGGGCAGGTTCAGATCTCGAATCGCCGCATGCACGTTATCGGCGTATTCGCGCTCTATCCAGTCCTTGGCCGCTTCGTTTGGCACCGAGACCCAAATACTGTCGCCCTCCGCTTGCCGGAGGCTCGTTTCCACGAACCAATTCTGAAACGCCTCGGTGCTGATTTTACCGGCGAGGCTCTGTTTGATTTGATCCCAGGCGTTCATTGACCCCCTCCGCGCCAGCAGAACACAAGTTTCCCACAACTTTTCCACACTCTGTGGAAAAGCGCGTTTTCCCGAACACCGATTCGGCTCTAAACCTTGGGGAGGTGGACCGGCAAATTCACCGGCTAACTACGTTTCATCTGACAGCGGACCCTTAGTCTATCACAGAATTTCCGCAGCTATGTCTACAACTTTCTCAATTTATTTTCTGTTTATTTGCAATAAGATGCGGTTTAAAATTAAACGGTTAAAACAGAATCGTACAGACTTGATTTAGGCACGACGATTGCACGAATTGACATCGAGCTTTGGAGCGAGAGACAATAGCGAAGTACCCAAGAGCGGGAGTAGCTCAGCTGGTAGAGTGCAACCTTGCCAAGGTTGATGTCGCCGGTTCGAATCCGGTCTCCCGCTCCAAATTCCCCTACTTTCCCTTTCTGTTCCCCATCCGCTCAAGCAACTGAATGCTGAAAAGCAAGAAACGCGGGACATGAAACGCTCCTTTGTAGTTGTTGCCCTTTAGCGAGTGCGTGAGGTTCCCTTGACGATCACAGTAGGCAAACCATTCGCCATAGGCAGGGTCGGCGAAATGCCCATACGCATACTCATCCAACTTTTGCAGCCAATCTAACCACTTCGCCTCGCCCGAAAGCGAATAGGCAAGTAGAACGGCGTAGATTGCTTCGGTGTGAGGCCACCATAGCTTCATAGAGGATTCCAGTTGCAACGTGGGACGCCCTTGGATGTCCATAAAATAGTACAGTCCGCCGAATTCCCGGTCCCAGCCATATTCCAGCGAAGCTTCGACGATCCGCAAGATCTTCTTCTGCCGCGCCTCATCCGGAAAACGACGGAGCAGGTGAAGCAGGAACCACGCGACTTCGAGCGAGCTGCCGGGGCAAAACAGGCGGCCTTCCGGCGTAGAAGCGATATCGAATCCGTCTGTCGCGACCGTCTCCATCAAAATGCCCCGCTCCGGCTCATAGTGTGCTAGCGCCGCGGTGAGGCATTCGTCCATAATTTCCCGGTATCGCGGATGGTCCGACACAGCGCCGAGCTCCAAAGCCATGGATGCCACTACCATGACATCCGCCAAACTGCTGGTCTGGGAATTTCCGGGGAACACCGGCCGGTCCAGGAGCGCCGGATTAGCGATCCATTCCCGGATGTTCCAGAAAAGCTCGACAGCCTCTTCACGGCAGGCCCGATCGCCGGTTGCCTTTGAGTACTCCAGCAAACCCATCATTACGAACACGGCCGCATAAGGCTTGCGCTGATAGAACGCCGGACTGCCTTCCCGCGTGAGGCTGAAGTAGCAACGGCCCCCAGGGTCCCGTGCGTGGCGGCGCAGGAAATCGACGCCCATCTTGGCCATTTCCAGCCATTCCACCCGTTGTTCCAGTTCGTTGTACAGCTTACTGAATGTCCACACCATCCGGCCCTGCAGCCAGACATATTTTCTGGTGTCGTAAATTGAGCCATCGCGGTCCAGACAGGTGTAGTAACCGCCAAATTCCCGGTCTGGGGAGTAACGGAGCCAAAACGGAATGACAGATTCCAGCAAATCCCTGCGGTACCGCTCAAGGTAGGCGTTTAAAAAATTTTCAGCCATGTATTTACGCCTATGTTTCCCAAACTTCACGGAAATAGCGCAAAAAGTTTTCCGTATGCTGGGAAATGCGGGCCCAATATGGCTGTAAAGCGCTCAAAATCATCCGCGTCCGACGAACGGCATGTTCGTGGCCATCAAGGTCATGAACTGCACATTGGCATCCAGCGGCAAATTCGCCATATAGAGAACGGCATCGGCCACAAGTTGCACGTTCATCCGGGGTTCCACCATGGTGGAACCGTTCGCTTGGGCAACACCGGCCGTCATGCGCTCGGTCATCTCGGTAGCGGCATTGCCAATATCTATCTGGCCGCAAGCGATGCCGTACTTGCGGCCGTCCAGCGAAATGGACTTCGTTAGCCCAGTGATCGCGTGTTTCGTCGCCGTATAAGGCGCGGAGTTCGGGCGTGGCGCATGAGCCGAGATCGAGCCATTGTTGATGATGCGCCCTCCGCCCGGATGCTGCGCCTTCATTAGCTTGATCGCTTCTTGCGCACACAAGAATACGCCGGTCAAATTCACCTGCACTACCGCGCTCCACTGCTGGTAAGTCAATTCCTCCATTGGAATGCCAGGCGCGTTGACACCGGCGTTGTTGAAGAGAACATCCAGCCGTCCAAATACTTCCTTTGTTCTTGCAAACAGAGCTTGGACCGAATCGGGGTTGCCGACATCGGTGGGCGCCGCGAGCATCTGGCCGGCCGGAGCCTTTGCCAACGCAACGGTCTTCTCAAGTTCCACACCGCGGCGTCCAGCCAGCACCACCGAATACCCCGCCGAATGCAAAGTTAGCGCCACGGCACGTCCGATGCCGCTTCCAGCCCCCGTCACCAGCGCAATCTTCCCGTTTGCTTCCATTCTTTTCGTAGCCGTCACCTTGTGAATCCGGTCCAGTCCGGAATCAACCATTGTGCCTGAGCGGCAATCCGAAACTCATCCAGCGAATTTGTATCCAATGCCGCGGATGGTCAGAATGAATTGCGGATACCTCGGGTTCTCTTCCAGCTTCTGTCTCAACCACGCTACATGGACGTCCACGGTTCTGGTGGTGGGAATCGACTGGTGACCCCAGACTTGATTCAATAGCTCTTCACGTGAAAGGGTGGCGCCCCGGTTATCGATCAGGTAGTGAAGTAGAGTGTACTCCCGTGCAGATAGCACAACCGGAGTCCCCGCCTTGACCACTTCCGCCTTCCTGAAATCGACACGCACATTGCCAAACTGATAATTGTTTCCCGGTTTCGCCACATTTGGAACGCGGCGAAGGAGAGCCTCCATTCTCGCCAGCAGTTCAATCACCTCGAACGGCTTAGTAATGTAGTCGTCCGCGCCCAGCTTCAGCCCAATCACTTTGTCCACCACTTGGCCCCGTGCGGTCAACATCAAAATGGGGGTTTCGATTCCGCGCGCGCGGACATCGCGGCAAACGTCGTACCCGCCCTTCCCAGGGAGCATGACATCTAATAGAATCAGGTCAAATCCTCCTGTAAGCGCAAGCTCCAGGCCCGTGTTTCCGTCTGGCGCCGCTTCCACCGTGTAGCCTTCCATTTGAAAGCGATCGGATAATGTGAGGACCAACCCTGCTTCGTCTTCCACCAGTAAAAGACGTTTCTGCATTAATGAACCCCGGATACGGCCGGGCTGGCGGCCACCGCGGATCCAGCAGTCTCGTTTGCAATTGGGATGTACAAGGTGAAGCACGACCCTTTTCCAGGAATGCTGTCCACCTTCACTTTTCCCGAATGCTCTTCCACGATTCTCTTCACCAGGCTCAGACCCAGGCCCGCCCCATGAACCCGCGCGTCCACCGCATCGCGGCTTCGATAGAACGGTTCGAAGATATGGGGCAGGTCGGCCGGCTTAATACCTGGCCCCTTATCCTTTACTCTGATTCGCAAGTATGGGCCGCCGCCGTTCTCTCCACGGCTGGCGAAAATCCCTATCCATCCGCTCTGCTGTCCGTATTTGATCGCGTTTCCCAGCAGGTTCTTGATGCATCGCTCCAGCGCACTGCCGTCGGCCATAATGTGCGGCAAATTAGGCTCTACATGCGTCTCCAAACGGCAATGCGATTCGTCCAGAGCGGCCGCGCAGCCTGCCACTGCCCGCTCGATCACCGCTTATATATCCACAGGCTGCAGGTCATAATTCGTCCACCCGGAGTGGGCGCGCGAAAAGCCGAGAACTTGTTCCACCAATTCCGACAACCGCCGACCCTCTTTCTGGATCACGTCTCCATAATGCTGTGTTTTTGCGTCCTTGGTGACAACCCCATCAGCCAAATTCGCTCCCGCCGAACAGATCACCGCGAGCGGAGTACAGAATTCATGCGAGATGCCTGCCACGAATTCCATCTGCAGCCGCAGCAACCGTTGCGCCCGGCGTGTGGAGACGATAATCATCACGATGCTGATACCTAAGAAAAGAAGAATAACGAAACTAATTGCAAGATTGCGCTGGCGTGCTTCGTTGACTACCGACTCCATCGATCCAAACCGGCGATTGACCACAAGTTGCCACCGGCCTCGATCGGGATTCGCCGCCGGCATTCGTTCCATCTTCCGCGTTCGATCCCGCTGGGGCATAAACCCGCGATTCGGCCCGCCCGGAGGCCCGCCCATCGGGCCGTCAGGTCCTCTATCCATTCCGAATCTCATCGAACGCTCTGGATGGAGATCGAAAATATTCACCACCGCGTCCCCCCCCTAACGGCAGCGTCAAAGCGCGTTTTGGATCGGAACGGTAAAGAACTACGCCGGGATTCCTACGCGACACCACGTCCACATCGTAATCAAGCCCCTCCGCCTGACCGAAATGCGTTCGAATCATGCCGGGCAAAAACTCCTTTTCTAAAAAATCCATGTTGATCTGAGTGATGGACCATCTGGTAATCCGGGGAAACATTCGAGGCGGCGGGCCCTGGCCCCATCCGGCCGGACGCGAGGGTGGCAGAACCAGCGGCGACAGGATCACGCCCGGATCGTCTTCGGCTCCGCCTCGAAACGGCATTCTGCCGGAACCCGCTCTACTCAGCCGCTCATGGATTGACGCAAGGTCCTCAGGCCAGTCAACCTGTTCGAAACGGCTGGTCCGTGGATCGAAGCACGATAGAGTGTATTCGCCGCCCGTGCGGGTTTCCGCAAGACACCCCCGCCGGAACAGGTTCGGATACTGAGACGATGCGCGCCATCTTGCGTATTGTCTGGCGTATTCTTGCGAAAAATTTTCAGGGGGAACCTCGAGAGCTTTTTGAAACGGGACGGAAGCATTCATCAGTTCGCGATTGAGTTCGCGGTCGAAATCCTCGCCAAACCGGCTGGTCATCTTTAGCAGATTCGCCTGCATCCGCTCACGCTCGGCCTGGCTCACCTGGCCGATCCAGCGATACTGCAAGATGGCCAGCACCGGCAGCAAAACCAGGACCGCCGCCATGAAACTGAGCGATATGGAAGATCCGCTGCGCCAGTTCCTCATAGTCGAAATTATACGCGCCACGCGATTACGATGCGACATCCGCCAGCCGGAGCCGTAGCGCCGAGTACGCCCGGAAAATGAGCGATTTGATTGCGGGCGTTGAGCACCCCAGCGCTTCGGCAATCTGCGTATACTGCATTTCCCGGTACTTATGCATATAGACGACCACGCGCTGCCGCTCGGGCAATTCGTCCACGGCGCGCCGGATGGTGTCCAGACGGATCTGGCGAATCATGTTGCAATCGGCCGAAGGTGCGCTGTCGGGAAATTGCGGCCGTTTACCCCTGGGCAACACCTCGTCGAGACTTGTCTGCCCTTTTTCGTGGCGGATGGATCGGACATAATTCAACCCTGTATGCATAGCGATCCGGTACAGCCACTTGTTGAACGGGGCGGTGGCTTCGTAGTTGGCCCGGTAGCGGTAAATCTTGAAGAACACTTCCTGTGCCAGTTCCTCCGCAACCGCCCAATTCTTCACCATCCCGTAGAGGAAGTAAGTGATGGGACGCCGGTGCTTGTGAATCAACTGCTCCAGCGCCCGTCCATCGCTGTGTTTAACGCTGAGCATCAACATCGCATCGGCGCCTAAACTCTCGATATCCGATGCGGCGGCCGGGGCCTGAGTTGAGGCGAAATCCGGTGGAACCTCTAAAGCGCATTGCATGATGCTAGACAAGACGTCCGCTATCGGCTCGGGGAGGTTAAAGTTGCGAAAAATGGCTGTTAAGAATGTAAAGCCGTCCCGCTCTGATAGAACCGGCATTGGAATGCTTCGCGTCCACATGCATAAACCAATAACGCTGTGTTAGCATGGCTAGAGTAAGAAGTAATGAAGCGGGGACGTAGCTCAGTTGGTTAGAGCGCCGGCCTGTCACGTCGGAGGTCGCGGGTTCGAGCCCCGTCGTCCCCGCCATATTCTCCTCAGGCGGCAGCGCCTTGGAATCCGATGACCGACCCTCTCAATTCTCCCAAGGTTCACCTGGTTAACACCCCCGAATATCGTGAGAGTTATGCGAACAGCGTTCAGGTTCGCGCCAACCTCTGGGATTTCTTTCTCCTGTTCGGCACTCTCAGCCAGACATCGCCAGAGAGCGTCTCCATTCAGAATTTTCAAGGCATTTATTTCAGTCCGCAGCAGGCAAAGGCTCTGCTGAACGTGCTCCAGCAAAACATCTCTCAGTACGAAGCCACTTTCGGTGAAATCCGCCTCGAGCCGCAGTCTCAGGGCAGCGTCATCCAGTAACAGGCTGCCGCGGTCATGCGCTCCGGGCGCCTCAAGGCGCGCAAGCATTACCCACGTTTCGCCTCGTATCTGCTGTTCACAGCCGCTTTCGGGCTGATCGTCTTTCTTGCGCATGTGCCCTGCTTTCACCTTCCGTATTTTTGGGATGAGCTAGGCCAATTCATTCCCGCGGCGCTTGACATCCATAACGACGGAGCCTGGATTCCGCACTCCACCACCCCCAATGTCCACCCGCCTGGAGTGATGGCGTACCTCGCGCTGGTTTGGGGAGTCGCGGGTTACTCAATTGAAGCCACGCGTGTTGCGATGCTTCTGGTGGCCACGGCAACCGTGTTGACGGTATTCCTTTTAGCCATCCAGCTTTGCCGCCGCCTTCCCGGCGCACCGGCATTCTCCGCGTGCGCGCTGCTGCTGGCGTCACCTCTTTTCTACGCACAAGCGATGCTGGCGCAACTCGATATGCCGGCAATGCTGTTCACCGCCTTGGCTCTATTGCTGTTTCTGCAGGACCGGTTCCGCGCTTCGGCTCTCGCCTGCATCGCTCTTGTGCTCACGAAAGAGACCGGCGCTCTTCTGCCCGTGGTGTTCGCCATCTGGCTTTTGCGGGAAAGACGCACGCGCCCGGCGCTCTGGTTCACCGCCCCCTTGATAGCACTGTCTGTCTGGCTCCTCTATCTTCAGAACGGCACGGGAAACCTGTTGGGCAACACCGGGTTTGCACACTACAACCTGTTCTTCCCGCTGCACCCGGCGCGCCTCTCGGTTTCATTGTTCCGGCGTTTTTACTACACGTTCATCGACAACTTCCACTGGATCGGAACCATAGCTCTTGTCTTGGCCTGGAAGCGCACGGCAATTTTCCGCGAACGCGCTTGGGCAATCGCCGCCCTAATCCTATTTGGCCACCTCCTCATGGTCAGCGTGCTGGGCGGAGCCACTCTTGAGCGTTATCTTCTGCCGGTGATCCCGCTCTTCTACATTGCCGTAGCCGCTGCGTGGTCCGCGATGTCTAAGCCTTGGCGGAGGATCTCGCAATACTGCATGGTGGCCGGCCTGATCGCTGGACTTTTCTGGAATCCACCCTGGCCATTTCCATTTGAAAAAAATCTCGCAATTGTCGATTTCATATAGCTTCAGAAGGATGCGGCGGAATTTGTGGAATCTATTTATCCAAACGAAACCATTGTCAGCGCGTGGCCGTTTCCAGACGCTCTCCGCCGGCCGGAGTTTGGGTATGTCACGCGTCCTCTTAAGACCCAGGGCATTGAGGATTTCCATGTCCAAACCGCCGCCGCCGTGAAGGGCGCCAATGTTCTGGTTGTCTACTCGCGAACCTGGGAGCCTCGCTGGAGTCTACTTCGCATCCCAATCGTCGAGCACTTTCTCAATCGATACTATTTTTACGACCGGCAGATCACTTCTGAAGAGATCCGCAGCCAACTTGGGCTAACCTCCGCCGCCCGCTACACCCGCCACGGCCAGTGGATTGAGATCTACAGCCGCGGACGTTAAGCCATGACGTTGAGTCATACTGTTCCTGATGATCAAAAACCGGCTTGAGGAAGTTCGGCGCCGCCACGCCGCCGCCGAAGCTGGCGGTGGGGCCGGGCGGCGCGAGCGCCAGCATAAAGAAGGCAAGCTGTCCGCGCGGGAGCGGGTGGAGTTTCTGCTGGATGAAGGCACCTTTGAAGAGCTCGATAAACTAGTCCGCCATCGCTGCCGCGATTTTGGAATGGATGAGCAAGTCATCGATGGCGATGGATTTATTACCGGCCACGGTTTAATCCACGGCCGCCAGATGTTCGTCTTCGCGCAGGATTTCACTGTTTTCGGCGGGTCGCTCTCTGAGACGAATGCCCAAAAGATCTGCAAGCTGATGGATCTTGCGCTGAAGACCGGCGCGCCGGTTATCGGGCTAAACGATTCCGGAGGCGCCCGCATTCAGGGAGGAGTTGCCTCTCTCGCCGGGTATGCCGATATTTTCCTCCGCAATACCCTGTCCAGCGGCGTCATCCCTCAGATCTCAGCCATCATGGGCCCATGCGCGGGCGGAGCGGTTTACTCGCCGGCCCTCACGGATCTCATTTTCATGGTGGACCGTACCAGCCACATGTTCGTGACCGGACCCGACGTCATCAAGACCGTAACGCATGAAGACGTCAGCAAAGAAAAACTCGGCGGAGGACTGACACATAACTCGGAGAGCGGCGTGGCCCACTTCCTCGCCCATGACGATCAAGATTGTCTACGGTCCATCCGGGAATTGCTTGATTTCCTGCCGCAGAACAATCGCGACGACGCACCCCGCCGGCCCACGGCCGACCCGGCCGGCCGCCAGGATCTGGAACTGGATTCTCTTGTTCCAGCCGAGTCGAATCTTCCCTACGACATCAAGGACGTGATCCACAGAGTGATCGACGATGGGTATTTCTTTGAGGTGCAAGAGCACTTTGCGCGCAACATCGTCATCGGTTTCGCCAGAATGGATGGCCGGTCCGTCGGAATTGCCGCCAATCAGCCGGCCTTTCTAGCGGGATGCCTCGACATCAACTCGTCTGTGAAAGCAGCGCGCTTCGTCAGATTTTGCGACGCGTTCAATATTCCAATCCTGACATTTGAAGACGTGCCTGGATTCCTGCCCGGAGTCGGCCAGGAGTTTGGCGGCATCATCCGCCACGGAGCCAAGCTGCTGTATGCGTACGCGGAAGCAACCGTGCCGAAGATCACCATCATCACTCGTAAAGCGTATGGCGGAGCGTATTGTGTGATGGGCTCAAAGCATCTTCGCACAGATGTCAATTTCGCCTGGCCCATGGCTGAAATTGCTGTAATGGGTGCGGAAAGCGCGGTTAATATCGTATATAGGCGCGAGATTGCCGCTGTCCAGGATCAAGCCGCCGCGCGCCAACAAAAGACAGAAGAGTTCCGCGAACGGTTTGCCAACCCGTTCGTCGCTGCCGAGCGAGGTTTCGTGGATGATGTCATCGAGCCGCACGAAACTCGCCCCAAAGTGATCAAAGCTTTGCGCATGCTCCAAAATAAAGTGGACACCATGCCCCGGAAGAAGCATGGCAACATCCCCCTGTAGAGCGCTCGCTTACGCGTTTTTCACCGCGGCCAGTTCACTAACTTTATCGACGTGCAGCACCAGATCGCCATCGGGATCGATTTGAAACGCGGGTGTGAAACGCGCTCCCCAAACGATCTCGTCGTGGCGGTACGAATAGCGGGCGTGGACCGTCTGGCTGAACGTATCGTCGTATCCCCTGATTAGGATCAGGGCCTCTGCCTGCCAACTCTGCAAATCGTCCGCGGTCTTCCCGTATAGCGGGCTTTCCTGATCGATCGGATGCACAATGGTCCACGTCAGCGGGAAAAACAATACGTTTTCGCGTTCCAGCTTCAAGACCTTGTACGTTCTTTTCAGAGCGCCAGGCGGGCCTTCCACAATCATCAGCAATACTCTGGCATCCAGGTCCATCAATGAATTTGCACGCTGATTGACCACGCGGAACTGCAGGCTGGTGCCGTCCATGTAAGGCGACATGGTCATGTTCTGGCTGAATCCGATTTTCGCGGAAGGCTTCGACACGCGCCCATACAGAAGGCTGGTGGCCAACGCAAAAGCCATCAGCCCGCACATGGCCTCAAAGGACGCCAGGAGGTTGGCGCCCAAACCCTGCGGCCAGATGCTGCCGTAGCCTACGGTTGTGAGTGTCTGGGCGCTGAAGAAAAAATCGTTCATGAACGCGCCACCCACATCAGGCGCCACCGAGCCATGCAGCTCATTCGCGCCAAGCAAGTAGTAGCCGGTGGCGAACAACGTGTTCACCACCAGGAAGCATGCGAAGAGCACTCCAAGAAACGCCGCCCATGGCATGTTGATCAAGTGCAGGTAGGGATGGACATCTCTCCATGTAGTGCCCTGCCGGCGAACATTGAACTGACCGTCTTTGTTGATCGCCCGCCGGAGTTTCCCGTTGAACTGCTGTGTAAGACCTGGATCGAATGTCGGCTTCTGCATAATTTAAATCTTACCCGTGCAAACGCACCGGACACTGCGATAAGCTAACTAACCGGATGAAGATTTCACGATTCATGGCGCTGGCGGCTACTCTCATGACTACGCACGCCTACGCGCAGGATGCACAACCAAAGAAGCAGCGGACCTCGCCGGAGGGGTACTCAGACACTCCAATGTTGCCGGGCCAGAAGTGGCGCGTACATGACATCAAGCGTCCGCATCCGCGGTTGGTGACTCCTGCCTCTACACCGGGGCAGCCACCATCGGACGCCATTGTGCTCTTTGATGGTAAGGATCTATCGAAGTGGCAATCGCATGGTCCGAAAAACGGCAACCCCGGCCCGGCGGCGTGGAAGGTGGAAAACGGATATACAGAGGTAGTCCACGGAGCGGGCGACATCTTCACCAAAGAAAAATTTGGCGATATTCAACTTCACATCGAGTGGGCCTCCCCTTCCGAAATCGACGGCACCAGTCAGTGGCGGGGAAATAGCGGAGTGCTGCTGATGGACCGCTACGAAATCCAGGTGCTTGATTCTTACAACAACGTAACCTATGCCGATGGACAGGCGGGTTCGCTCTATGGACAATGGCCGCCGCTGGTCAACGCGTCACGCAAACCGGGCGAGTGGCAGACCTACGACATCGCTTTTGAGGCGCCCCGCTTCGAAAATAGCAAGCTGGTGAAGCCTGGTTATGTCACGGTCTTCCATAATGGCGTGTTGCTTCACCATCACAAGGAAATTCTCGGCCGCATGGTGCATCGCGAGGTAGGGACGTATACGCCGCACGGTGCGGAAGAACCGCTTTCCCTGCAGAACCACGACACTCCAGTTCGTTATCGCAATATCTGGGTAAGGCGGATAACCCCTTACGATCAGCCGTAAGTTTTACTTATCTAGTCGCAGGCGGTAAACTTCCGCTGTCTCTGCGACGGAGAACCAGATCTGCTTCTGCCACACCGTCATCCCGTGCGGCGCGGCGATCAATCCGTTTACTTCCGGTGCCGTCGGCGGCAGCATCAGCTGCTTCAGAACTTTTCCGTTCTTCGGAGCCATTTTGAAAAAGGACCGGTAGTTGCTCTCCGCGCACCACAACGATCCATCCGGATCCCACCCGAGGCCATGTGGCCGCACGCCGGGAGCCGGAAATGAGCGGATTACCGAACCGTCTTCAGGATTCACTACGTAGATTGCCGCCGACGGAGGCACCGCCACCCACAACTCGCCGTGGGCGAACTCCAATCCATGCGCGCCGGTGGGAGTGCCAGGGCCGGTCCGCGGCCCCCACTTCACCACGCCAGCCCCTGGTGTTGCAAAGCTCTTCAAGGTCTTTCCGGTCTTCGCATCCACCTTCAATAAGAGCCGGTTGTACGTCGACGCGATCCACAGCGCTGAGCCGTCATACGTGATCCCGCTACCGCGATCGGACTCCGTGGCGAGATCGCGAATCGTTTGGCCATCGCTAAATCGCACCAGCGATGCGTGGTTCGTCTGCTGATCCAGAATCCACAATCCATCGGCGGCCGCCTGCAGTCCATTCGGCTGCGGTCCGGGGGTGCCGAACATTCGTTCCACCTTTTCGGCAATGACAGTGGGAAAGCTTTCGCTTCCACGAACAGCGGCAAGGCCGGAAGCCGGCAGACCCAAGCCCAGAATTCGAAGGCAGTCTCTGCGATAAATCATGAAAGGGATTCTATCGCGATTGGCACCCTTAAGAGCTGTGGGGTCCTTCCGATCTCGGAAGAAACTTCACCAGAGCAGCCGTCGCTAGTCCCGCGAGGGCAATACCAGCTGCGATTTTCGGCACGGGATCTGAGACCGCGGGGGGCAGGTACTCAATGCCCTCTTTGTCCGTTCTCGCAGGGTGGTTCACATAGCGCCCGTGAGCCGGCGGCCTTACCGTCTCCGCAAAACGCCGGAGATCCGCCGCAATCTCCGGACCCGCAACAGGCAATCCGTGCCCTGCGGCAACCACTTCCGGATTGAGCTGTGCCAGGCGGCGGATACTGTCTATTGCCTGGCCCCAATCGGTAGTGAAGCAAACCGGAGGCCAGCGAAATTGCCGTCGTTGTGAAAATAATTCCACGGGAGATTCCTGGTTGATGGTGGTTAGCGCGTCTCCGGCGATTAATACATGGTCCGATTCGCGAAAGAGGGACACATGGCCGGCCGTGTGTCCTGGTGTATGGATGATGCGCCAGCCAGCTAGGCCGGGGGCGGAGCCATCTTCGGGTAGCAATTGCAAACGGTCTCCCAGGTTGATTCCGGCATGCGAGAGTCCTCGAGACAGTTGCGCCATGAAACCACCCACTGTGGGATCGGGCGGAGGGTAGTCCGACTTACCGGTAAGGAATGGCGATTCGAGCGGATGGGCGTAAACCGGCACGTCCCACTCCTTCAAGAGAGGGAACAGACTGCCGACATGATCCACGTGCCCATGCGTCAGAATGATCGCTTGCGGCGGAGCGCCTTTCCCGAAGCATTTGGCGGCTGCCCAGCGAATCCATTTAGAGCATTCGTGGAACCCGGTATCCACCTGCGTCCACGGGCCGCCGCTCTGCCCAATGAAGTAGACGTTCGACATGATCGCGGGCAGATACCAAACCCCAGGGGCTATTTCGTTCAACGAACCTCGTGAAATCTCGAGCGAACTTTCCATTTGGTGCTCCTCCTATCTTTAGACCTGTGAAGGTTCCTTCTGCCCCAATTGTTTCAGTAAAACCAGCGCAACCCTGCTAAGCCGTTCATCTGCTTGTTTCTCTTCCGATAGCGTGTCTTGCAGAAGACGCGCTGCATCCATCAGCCCAATCGTGTGCGCCATGGCGCGTGCAATCCCATAACATGCGATTTCGTAGTGCTCCACCTTCTGCGCCGACGCGATCACCGCGAAATCTCGAAATCCAGGATCGTCTTGCTCTGAAATCCGTCTTGTGCCCTCCGCAATCAGTGCTTGCACCGCCGCCGGAACTTCACCGGAACCGCCTGCGGTCTCGCCTAATTGCTCCAGAACCTCTTGCAACCGTTCCACGTGCTGCTGTGTTTCGCCAATATGATCTTGCAAGGCGTCTTTCAGATCGGAATTGGACGCATCGTGTTCAAACTGTGACAGTCTTCCGGTGAGTTCGCTTTCCACCTGATAGAGATCTTGCAGATCCTTTGTAAGTAGCTGTTCTAAAGTCACACTCGTCTCCTGCGCCTGTTCGATGGCGGTCACGTCGAAATCTGACAACAACCACGAGTATGAAACGGTGATGCACATCCATGTTACGAGACCATGCCGAACGCGTCTATTCAGTGATGAACTATAGAGTCACGTTCGCAAAGCGGTTTCAGTCCGATGGCGAGGCGTCCAGCATCGATCCGACCGAATTCCTCGATCTCCCCGATGGGGTAGTTCAGGACAAAGTGTTCGTGGAACAATTGGATCCGGCTTCCAAGCACAGCCAGGGTGTGATGGACGAAGACGATGCCTTCCTTGGGCGCGCTGCCGCCGAAGTTTGGGAATATCAAATCACGGATGGACGGGACGACGAATTCGTGACCGCCCTGAAGAACTCGGGAACGGTAATGGAGTACGACCAGATGGACGAGTTGGATCTTCCAACGGGATAACTCATGACCAATTTTACAGACTACGCCATACGCGAACCGAATAGCCGGGAAGACAAGCCGATGTCGCTCGGCCCCAACGATGGCGGGATCAAGCGCGGCGATCGCGAGGACACTGGCGACAATGAGGCCGCTCCAAACCAAGGCACTGGACGAGGCGGTTCTGGCGTGAGGGCTGTCGACGACGGGCCGGCTGGAATGCCTACCGCCGATCCGAGCAGCATTGCCGGCGATGTTCCTATCGATTACAGCGGCGACGAAGAGGTGCCTGAAGCCGTCGATGCCGGTAGCACGGGTGGCGGGGGAATTGACGATCTCACGATTCTCGACGCTGACGATCCAAACCTCGGCCTCACTGATATTGGAGAAATCGGCCCGGAAGATTGGGCTGCGGATACTGGCCCAACTGCAATTCCGGAAGCCGAAGGGGACGCAGCTACCAACCGGCTGAATGACCGGTCCAGTACACTCGGCAGAAAGGGTTGACCTTATAACTTTGCAAGATCGCCGTTAGGGATCAGTCAAGATCCATGGCGGTCTTCAATCCCCTTCGTCATCTGGGAGGGCAGACCTCTCCGGAGAAGAACCGATGCCGGAAACTGCCTTGGGCGCAAGGGGCGGCTATTTGTTCCCGCCCCCGCCCCATTGCCGGATGCCGCTACATCGTGCTGATTTTGATGTATCGCCGAATATCTGGAAGGTTAACGATCACACCTGTTACAAGCGCCGCAACCACCAATGCTCCAAACAATTTTGAAAGCTTCACAATCCCTCCTATCCCACCAAGTCCGTCGACACAGCAGTTGTGGACCGTGGGGCGACTCCGCCATTAGTGTAAACCAATTCGCGCGATCCCACCGGCGATTCACGGATTCGGTAAGATATGGCTGTCATGTCGAACACGGCGGCGGGCCGGCAGGAATCCCGGGATTCCAAGCCGATTGACGAAATCGACGTCTTGTGGCTGACGGCTGGTCTTGGTTGCGATGGAGAGACCATCGCAATGACAGCAGCAACACAACCCAGCCTCGAAGACATCGTGCTGGGAGCGATTCCCTGGATACCCAAAGTAAGATTCCATAATCCGTTTCTTGCCTTTGAAGTTGGTGACGACTTTCTTAAACGCTTCCATGCAGCAGCTGAAGGGAAGCTGACGCCATTCATACTCGTGGTGGAGGGATCCGTTCCGAACGAAAAGAACAAGAGCGAAGGATATTGGGCGTCCTTCGGGACGGACGCAATAACGGGTCAGCCCATTACCACCTGTGAATGGATAGACCGCCTCGCTCCGAAGGCTTGGGCAGTTATGGCCGCTGGAACGTGCGCTACATATGGCGGAATCCACGCCATGCAAGGCAATCCCACCGGCTGCATGGGTCTCCCGGACTATCTTGGCTGGCCTTGGATGTCTAATGCCGGCATTCCGATCGTTTGTGTCCCCGGTTGCCCGGTACAGCCGGATAATCTCATGGAGACGCTGCTTTACCTGCTTTACATGGCTACGGGACGCGCTCCCATGATTCCGCTGGATGAAGCATTGCGGCCAACCTGGCTTTTCGGCCAGACCGTTCACGAGGGATGCGATCGAGGCGGATACTACGAGCAGGCTGAGTTTGCGGACGAATACGGATCGCGCCTCTGTATCGTCAAACTTGGCTGCTGGGGTCCCGTTGTCCAATGCAACGTCGCTAAGCGAGGTTGGATGGCGGGCATGGGAGGCTGTCCCAATGTGGGCGGCATCTGCATTGGCTGCACCATGCCCGGCTTTCCCGATAAGTTTATGCCTTTTATGAACCAGCCACCCGGTTCGCTGTTGTCCTCCAGCGCGATCATGACGTATGGGAGAGCAATTCACGCGCTCAGAAGATTCACTCAAGCGTCAATGAACCGGGAACCCGATTGGCGTGCGCGCCGGGCCGATTGAAATCGAATATGACTCTGCACTTCAACAAACGGGAGGAATCGCCGCGCAATGCCGTCGCAGATGCGCGAGAGTTAGGGCTATCCGAGGCGGAAGCTGTTCTTAACGAGTTGGCTGCTGTTTTTTCCGGGAGTCTGAAGATCGCGCAATCGCCGGTCACCCGTTCCAATGAGGAGCCAAACGTCGAAGCCAGATACAGGGCGCTAGTGGAGCAGATTCCAGCCGTTGTATTCATGGCCTATCTGGACCGGGGCATCAGCGAGGCCTACGTAAGTCCGCAAATTGAAGTCAGCCTCGGTTTTTCACAAGAAGAATGGTTGGGAGACCCAGTCCGCTGGTACCGGCAGATTCACCCCGATGATAAGCAGCGTTGGAGCGTGGAGGCTGCGGAGATGTTCCTTTCGGGAAAACCTTTACGATCGGCCTATCGCGTGGTCGCCAGGGATGGCCGTGTGATTTGGTTTCATTGTGAAGCCAAGATGATCCGGCAAGACGATGGCCGGCCCTGGTTCATTCATGGGGTTGGCTTCGAAATTACGGATCTCAAGCGCACCGAAGAGGCGCTTCAGGAAGAGCGCAACGTCGTCTCTGCCATTCTCGACACGGTAGGGGCATTGGTCGTAGTTCTCGATTCCGGCGGGCACATTGTACGCTTCAATCGCGCCTGCGAACGCGCCAGCGGATATTCCATCGCCGATGTTCTGGGCAAGCATATGCGGGATCTGTTCATCGTTCCTGAAGAGTTTGAGCGGTTTAGCGCGATATTCGAACAACTTCGAACTGGCCAGACCGCCAGTGACTATGAGACTCATTGGGCCACCCGGGAGGGCGCCCGGCGTTTGATCTCCTGGTCAAGCACCATCCTTCTGGGCCCTGATGGCACGGTCCAGTATGTGATCGCGACTGGAATCGACATCACCGAGCGGAAACGTCTTGAAAAAATTATTCTCGAGATCAGCGGAAGAGAACAGAGGCGAATCGGGCAGGACCTTCACGACGGTTTGGGGCAGCATCTTACAGGAATCGCTTTCATGAGCAAGGTGCTAGAGCAGAGACTGGCGGAATTGTCACTGCCAGAAGCCAAGGACGCCGCGAAGGTTGTGAAACTCGTGAATGAGGCAATCAATACCACCAGGGAATTGGCTAGGGGTCTGCTTCCTGTGCTCTCCAGCTCGAATGGACTGATGTCCGCGCTGGAACAATGGGCGATCGAGGTGGGACACCTTTTCAAAGTTTCTTGCCACTTCCGGTGCGATGAGCCTGTTTTGATTCACGACGACACCACGGCCAATCATCTCTATCACATTGCCCAGGAGGCCGTTCATAACGCGATTAAGCACGGGCGGGCTAGAGATATTACTATCGGATTGAGTTCGTTGAACGGCGAAGGTGGTCTGATCGTCGAGGATGACGGTTCCGGTATCGGAGAACAGCGGCGAAATCAGACGGGAATGGGCTTGCACATCATGGCGTACCGCGCCAGGATGATCGGCGGATCGCTGGACGTTCGAAAACGTGCGCGAGGGGGAACGGCGATCACCTGTCTTTTTCCCTTGGCAAAGAAGGAATCGGCTTCATGACAATTACAAACGAAAGCACTCGGGATTGCGGCAAAACGAAAGTCTTTGTCGTGGACGATCATCCAATTGTGCGTGAAGGAATTGGGCAGTTGATCAACCGGCAACCCGATCTGACCGTGTGTGGAGAGGCCGAAGAAGCTCATGCGGCGTTACATGCCTTGGAAACCCTGAAGCCTGACGTCTTGATAGTAGACATCTCTCTTAACGGGCCCGACGGAATTGAGTTACTGAAAAGCATCAGGGCGCGCGATGCGGGTTTGCCCGTTCTGATTCTTTCCATGCACGATGAAGCGCTTTATGCGGAGCGGGCGCTGCGAGCTGGAGCAAACGGCTACATCATGAAGCAGGAAGCCACGGAAAAGGTTCTGGTCGCCATCCGCCGGATACTCCATCGGGAAGTCTACGTGAGCGATCGGATCGCCAAAGATATGTTGCAACAGTTTGTCGGCGGCTCCCCCGTTGCAAAACGTTCTCCTCTTGCCGGTCTGTCCGACCGGGAGATGGAGGTACTGCGGTTAATTGGGGAAGGACACGGAACACGTCAGATAGCGGAAGAACTCCACCTGAGCATAAAAACCGTGGAATCCTATCAAGCCCATCTCAAAGACAAGCTTTCCCTCCGAAATGCCCGGGAGCTGGTTCAATACGCCGTTCAGTGCCTGCTCACTGAAAAGACCAGTTAAAGTCCATGGGCTGCCGTCCGCGTGAGAGCTTCCGCCCATCGGGGATTCCCGGATAGGAATCGGGGTAGTAAGCACGAAGCCGAAAAGCGGAACGCTCCCGATTGAGAAGTTTTCATCTTTCTGGCTTCATTGTATTGGGCATGTCCGGCGCGAAGAAACGGGGCGGCCGGCATAAAGGAGAACCAATCAATGGCGGCGGATGAAATTCCATACGGCCGGTCAACGCAGCGGCCATCCCCGGTGCCGGAAGTCCATATCGTCTGGATGACATCCGGCTTGAGTTGCGATGGAGACTCGGTGTCCATTACGGCTGCCAGCCAGCCGAGTATCGAAGATGTAGTCATGGGAGCCATACCAGGACTTCCAAAGGTGCATCTTCACAATCCCGTGCTCGCGTATGAGAACGGCGGAGAGTTTCTGAAGTACTGGCATCTGGCCGCCGAAGGAAAACTGGATCCCTTCGTCCTGGTGGTGGAAGGCTCCATTCCGAACGAGAAGATCAAGAAAGAGGGCTACTGGGCTGCGCTGGGAACCGACACCGATACCGGCCAGCCGATTACAACCAATACCTGGATCGATCGCCTGGCTCCAAAGGCGCTGGCGGTGGTAGGGGCCGGCACTTGCGCCACCTATGGCGGGATCCATGCGATGGCGGGCAACCCTACCGGCGCCATGGGTCTGGCGGACTATCTTGGCTGGGACTGGAAGTCGAAAGCGGGTTTGCCGATCGTCAACGTTCCGGGTTGCCCGGTGCAACCGGACAACTTTATGGAGACACTGCTCTACCTGCTATACCAGGTGGCGGGCTTGGCTCCCATGATCCCGCTGGACGATCAATTGCGGCCCACTTGGCTGTTCGGTAAGACAGTGCATGAAGGTTGCGACCGGGCGGGCTACTACGAGCAGGGCGATTTCGCCACCGAGTATGGTTCCTCAAAGTGCATTGTGAAACTGGGTTGCTGGGGACCGGTGGTGAACTGCAATGTTCCCAAGCGCGGGTGGATGGCTGGCATCGGCGGCTGCCCAAATGTCGGCGGCATTTGCATCGGATGCACCATGCCAGGCTTTCCGGATAAGTTCATGCCATTTATGGATGAGCCTCCGGGAGCGCGGGTGTCCGCGGGCACGATAGGAGTTTACGGCCGTGCCATCCGTGCATTGCGCTCCATTACGAACAACACGGTGAATAAGGAACCCAAGTGGCGGCATACCGGCACGCAACTCACCACTGGTTATCACCCAAGAACTTACTGAACAAGTCTAAGGAGCCATCCCGATGAGTACAATTACCGCACCTGTGTCAACAACTTCGAACAAACCAAGAAACCTGGTTGAAATGAATTGGGACCCGATCACCCGCATCGTGGGCAGTCTGGGTATTTTTACCAAGATCGATTTCGATAACAGACAGGTTGCCGAGTGCCACAGCACCTCCTCCATCTTTCGCGGCTACAGCGTTTTCATGAAAGGGAAAGATCCACGGGACGCTCATTTTATTACCAGCCGCATTTGTGGCATATGCGGCGATAATCATGCAACCTGTGCCTGCTATGCGCAGAACATGGCCTTTGGAATCAGGCCACCGGCGATTGCGGAATGGATCGTCAATCTCGGCGAAGCGGCCGAGTACATGTTCGATCACAATATTTTCCAGGACAATCTTGTCGGTGTGGACTTCTGCGAACAAATGGTGAAGGAAACAAATCCCGGCGTTCTGGCCAAAGCGGAGACCACCCTGGCAAAGGGATCGAATCTTCATGGATTCCGTACCATCGCCGACATCATGCGCGCGTTGAATCCGTTTACCGGATCGTTCTATCGCGAAACGTTGCAGGTGAGCCGGATGGCCCGCGAGATGTTTTGCCTCATGGAAGGCAGGCACGTGCATCCATCTACCTTGTATCCAGGGGGCGTGGGGACGGTACCTACTGTTCAACTTTTCACGGATTATCTAGTTCGGCTGATGAAGTATGTGGAGTTCATGAAGAAGGTAGTCCCGCTGCATGACGATTTGTTCGATTTCTTCTATGACGCTTTGCCCGGCTATGAGGAAGTGGGCCGGCGGCGGGTGCTGCTGGGCTGCTGGGGATCGTTCAATAACCCGGAAGTTTGCGACTACACGTACAAGAATATGTCCGAGTGGGGCCGCGGCATGTTTGTAACGCCCGGCGTAGTGGTGGATGGCGAACTGGTCACTAACGATCTGGTGGACATTAATTTGAATATACGCATTCTGCTGGGCAGTTCCTACTACAACGACTGGGAACGCGGCGAAACATTCGTCAAAAACGATCCGCTGGGCAATCCTGTCGATCAACGGCACCCCTGGAACCAGACTACGACTCCACGTCCGCAGAAGCGCGACTTCGCCGGAAATTATACCTGGGTGATGTCACCGCGGTGGTATGACAAACGGACAGGAGATTATCTGGCTCTGGACACGGGCGGCGGGCCGATTGCCCGCTTCTGGTCCACCGCGCTTGCTGGACTGGTGGACATCGGGTATGTAAAAGCCACTGGCAAGAGTGTCAAGATCTACCTGCCAAAGACGATGACGCTGCCCGAAACCGAGTTCGAATGGAAGATCCCGAAATGGAGCAATACCCTTGAACGAGACCGCGCCCGCACTTATTTCCAAGCTTATGCGGCGGCCGTAGCTCTGTACTTTGTGGAGCAGGGTCTGAAGGAGCTCCATGCGGGCAGAAGTAAAACCTGGACGGATTTCAAGGTGCCTGAGGAGGCTATCGGCTGCGGGTTCCATGAGGCTGTTCGCGGGGTGCTCTCCCATCACGTGGTAATCCGCGAGGGTAAAATCGCCAATTATCATCCCTATCCACCGACTCCATGGAATGCAAGTCCGCGCGATTCTTACGGCACTCCCGGCCCTTACGAAGATGCGGTGCAAAACACGCCGATTTTCGAGGAGAACGGTCCGGATAATTTTAAAGGAATCGACATCATGCGGACGGTGCGCAGCTTCGACCCTTGCTTGCCTTGCGGCGTCCATATGTACCTGGGAAACGGAAAGGTGCTGCAGACCAGCCACTCTCCGATGTTTGGCGCCCGCTGAACGGAATTGACGAAATGCCCCGCGACGATAAGGAGTTCCAGCAGCGGCTTGGACGAATCGATGGATTAGTTCACAAGTTGGAGAGCGGTGGCGACCCTGCCTCGCGCGCAGTGGCGAAAGAGTTGATGCAATCGATTATGGACCTGCACGGAGCAGGTCTCGAGCGAATGATGGAGATTGCATCGGGGACCGGAGACAACCGGGCCGGTATCGCCGATAGCTTTGGAGCCGACAGCCTGGTAGGTAGCCTGCTGGTCCTTTACGGACTTCACCCAAGTGATCTCACGACACGAGTCCGTCTGGCTCTCGATAGAGTGCGTCCGGTGCTTCGATCGAGTGGAGCCACATTGGAATTGGTAAACATAGATGGGGACAGAGTTCACTTGCGAATCCGGGCAGACGGCCAAGGCTGCGCGTCTTCGGCCGATAGCCTCAAGTTGGCCGTTGAGGAAGCCATTTATGAAGCTGCCCCGGACGTGACCAGCCTGATTGTGGAATCGCCGGAGCCGCGCTTTGCCAGTTCTGGTTTCGTGCCGCTGGAGAGCTTGAAAACCGCTTCTTGACGGACGCGGTCCAGGGAGGAACATCATGAAGGAATACGACGAAGGGAATCAGCCAGATCACGCTACTGGTACCAGAAAAGGGGAGGAACTGGTGAAAGGGGAGGGCAAGGAAGCCGGCCGCCACGATACCGGTACCTCCCACGCCGGCCGGCCTGCCGGTACCCGGACCTCCCGGGATGCTACTGGAATCAATGCTGAAAAAGAAACTCCTATTGACCCGAACATGCCTGAAATGCCGCCGGCCTGAATGCGATGTCATTGCCACCAAGAGGCGAATCTTTCGCCAACCTCCGCCGCCTTCTCGATCGGCGAGAGCCGGTAGAACGGTGTGAATTGTGCAGCGCGGAGCTTCCACCCGGCCACCGGCATCTGTTTGAACCCGTTCATCGGAAGTTATCTTGCGCCTGCGCCGCTTGCGCTTTTCTTTTTAGCGGCGGAAGTGAAATGAAATACAAGCGGGTACCGGAACGGGTCAGCCGCCTGTCGCATTTTAAAATGACGGATGCCGAGTGGGACAGCTTGATGATCCCTATTGAGATGGCGTTTTTCTTTCATAGCGCTCCGGCTGGGAAAGTGGTGGCGATCTATCCCAGCCCGGCTGGTGCGACGGAGTCACTTCTTTCGCTGGATACGTGGAACGATATCGCGCGGGAAAATCCCGAACTGAATTCCATTGAGCCGGACGTGGAAGCTCTTCTGGTAAACCGGTCGGCCCGCGATTACTACATCGTCCCCATAGACGAATGCTACAAGCTTGTCGGAGTGATCCGGACTCACTGGCGGGGATTCTCCGGCGGAACGCAAGTGTGGGAAGAAATAGCCAAACTTTTTGACGGATTGAAAGAGAAAGCTGGTTCGGAGGCAGTGCATGCCTGATCTGAGCTTTCGCGTGGAGCAGGCGGAAGCGGTTCCTTTCGCGGCCTCGCCGATGCTGGCGTTCAAGCTGCACGTTGAAAATGCGAACCCCGAAGAAGCGATTCACACGGTTGCGCTGCGCATACAGATTCAGATTGAGGTGACACGCCGGCAGTACAGGACAGAGGACCAGGAACAGCTCCTCGATCTATTTGGTGATCATGATCGCTGGTCCCGAACCTTGCGTCCCATGCTGTGGACTCACGCAAGCGTTGTAATCCCGCCATTTACCGGTGTCGCCGTGGTCGATCTTCAGGTTCCCTGTACTTTCGATTTCAACATCGCCGCTACCAAGTATTTCCATGCCCTGTCAGACGGGGAGGTCCCACTTCTGCTGATGTTCAGCGGAAGTACGTTTTACGCGGATAGGAATGGGTCTTTGCAAGTCACCCCGATTTCCTGGGACAAAGAGACCCGCTTCAGGCTGCCCGTTAAAATTTGGAGCGAGATGATGGATTTTTACTATCCCAACAGCGCTTGGCTGTGCTTGCGAAGGGATGTTTTCGAGCGATTGCTGGAATATAAAGTTCGCAACGGAATTCCCACTTGGGAAGAGACGTTTGAGAGCGTAATCCCGCTCCCTAAAGAAGAGGTTGCGCGGTAATGAATCTCAAGCTGATTGAAGAGATCGCCAATGCGGTGCTGTATGAGGGCTATATCCTCTATCCTTACCGGTCCTCGTCGGTAAAGAACCGGCAGCGGTGGAATTTCGGAGTTGTTTCTCCCGCCGGAAGCGAGGATGCATCCTCCATGCAAACCGAGTGCCTGGTTTTGGGAAAAGCGTCAACCCCTCTTGCAGTGAGAGTGAGGTTTCTGCAGTTGGTGGAGAGATCGGAGATCAACCGGCAGCCCTCACAACCATGGCAGGAAGCAGTGGAGCGCGATATCCAATTGAACACCCAACTTGGGTCCAGTCCAGTGCGGCATCCTTTCCAATTCCTGGCTGCCGAAGATATTACTGAGTCGATTCTACGCAAGTCGGAAACGATCGATGGGGTAATCGAGATAGAGACGAAGCAGATCCAGCAAACCAGGGCCACCTCTGGTGACGCATTCTCGGTGCGTATCCGCGTCTTGAACTTGGCATCTCTCGATGAGAGGAGCAATCGCGAAAGGACGCTGCCCCGGTCCCTTGTTTCCACTCATGCCATCCTGAGCGTAACCGGGGGCGAGTTCGTGTCACTGATCGATCCACCTGACGAGTTCAGGGATATGGCCGCGGCGTGCCAAAACGTGGGCACATGGCCCGTTCTGGTGGGGGAAGAAGCGGTACGGGATGCAATGCTGTCCTCGCCAATCATTCTTTACGACTACCCTCAAATCGCTCCTGAAAGTCCGGGCGCTCTTTTCGATGGAACCGAAATCGATGAGATTCTTACGTTGCGCATTATGACCATGACAGACGACGAGAAGAACGAAATGCGGCACATTGACGAACGCGCCCGGCAGATTCTGGATAGAACCGAATCACTGCCGCCGGAGCACCTGTTGAAACTCCACGGGGTCCTTCGCCGGCCGCACGCGATCGGTGAGGAGGCCAAATGAACGATTGGGAGTGGCAATTGCTTGAAGATAAAGCCCCTATTGACCATCTCCTGATCAGGGGCGTTGAAGTGAGGAAAGGCGATAACGTTCGCTTGCACCCTCGAAAAGGTGGCGATGTTCTTGACCTTGCCCTCGCAGGTAAGACTGCAATCATCGAATCCATCGAACAGGATTATGAAGGGAACACTCACTTTGCTGTCGTCCTGGAAGACGATCCCGGCAAGGACCTGGGTATGTTGAGGCAGCCTGGCCATCGCTTCTTCTTCGGACCGGAAGAGATTGAGCCTTTGGGTCAGGGTGGGGATGGGCGGAAGGATTCATGATGCGGATACTCATCGCCGGCATTGGAAATATTTTTTTGGGCGACGACGGCTTCGGTGTTGAGGTTGCCCAACGCTTGCTTCAGCGCAAGCTTCCCGGCGGAGTTCGAGTGGTCGACTTCGGTATACGGAGCTTCGATTTGGTTTACGCTCTTCTGGATGGCTATGACGTTACCGTTCTGGTTGATGGCACGATGCGAGGTGGGCAGCCTGGCACTATATATACGATCGAGCCGGACCTGAGTGAAATCGACGATCAGCCGGCCGAGATGGAGGCGCACGTTATGAACCCCATGCGAGTGCTGAGAATGGCGCAGGCTATGGGCGGTGAGCTGGGGCGCATTCTTTTAGTTGGTTGCGAGCCTAAAACCCTTGGACCCGAAGAAGGCCAGTTAGGGTTGAGCTTGCCGGTCGAAGCCGCCGCCGGGAGAGCCATCGGCTTGATCGAGTCGCTTGTGGCGAAGCTGATTGCGAATGAACCGTTGGGAGTGAATGCCGAAGATCTGCAAAGAGAAACGGTGTAGCGATGGAAACTGCAACCCGCCTTGTTCGTTATGTGATTGCATCCGGCTTGAGCAGGTTTACGGTCCGGGCATTCGCGGGTGGAATGTTTTCGGCACTTGGTCACAATCCCACTTTTTCGATCGGCGAGTTCAGCGGTGACGCACGCTTCGATCCCCACACCCTGGAAGGAGGCCAAGTTTCCCTCAATATCAAAGCGGCCTCGCTCACGATTCAAGACAACATCAGTGACAAGGACCGGCGCGAAATTGAGCGGACCATGAATCGGGACGTCCTGGATTCCTCCAGGTATCCGGATATCGATTTTGAGAGCACATCAGTGGTGGCGAGTAAGGCCGGCGACCGCCGGTATTGGGTCAACATGATCGGCAATCTAACGTTGCACGGCGCCACACAGAGCCAGCCCGTTTCGGCCCAAGTGGCGTTCGATGACGATACGCTGCGTGCAAACGGTGAATTCTCGCTGCTACAGACCAAATTTGGAATTAAATTGGTCTCCTTTGCAGCAGGAACGCTGAAGCTAAAAGACGATCTGAAATTTTCATTCGATATCGTTGCCCGGAAACAGGAGTGACCGGAACATGTGCTTAGCTATTCCCGGTAAAATTCTTGAGCTTGTTTCAGAAGAGCGGCGAACCGCTTTGATTGACGTGGTTGGCGTAAGGCGCCAAGTGGATCTTGGTCTTCTGCAGGACGATATGCCAGGGCCGGGCGACTGGGTTCTGATCCACGTTGGTTTCGCCCTGAGCAAGATCAGCGAGCAAGACGCTATCGACCAAATGCAGATGCTGACGATGCTCGGAGAGCAGGATGCCGCGATGGAAGAAGTGCGCGGATATGGCTTGAACCAGGCAGAGGAAAAAGACGCACCATGAGATACGTAGATGAGTTTCGCGATCCGGGGCTGATCACAAGAACCGCGGAAGAGATCCGCCGCCTGGCCGATCCGTCGCGCCATTACCGGATTATGGAAGTTTGCGGTGGGCACACACATGCCATTTACCGCTTCGGCCTGAAGGACGTGCTGCCTTCCAACATCGAACTCGTTCATGGGCCCGGCTGCCCTGTCTGCGTTCTTCCGATGGGGAGAATTGACGACGGTCTGTCGATTGCCGAAGATCCAGGGGTTATCTTCGCCGCCTTTGGCGACATGATGCGAGTGCCGGGGACGCACGGAAGTCCGTTGGAGCACAAGGCCAAAGGGCGGGATATTCGAATTGTCTATTCTCCTTCCGACGCGCTCAAACTCGCCGCCAAGAATCCTGACAAGCACGTAATGTTCTTTGCAATCGGTTTTGAAACCACCGCTCCTTCCACTGCGCTGACCCTTATGCGGGCAAAGGCCGACGGCATCCGCAATTTCTCGGTATTTTGTAATCACGTGACCATCATCCCCGCGATCCGGGCAATTCTCGATTCGCCGGATATGCGGATCGACGCATTTATAGGGCCCGGACACGTATCAACCGTCATCGGTTGCCGTCCTTATGAATGGATTGCGAAGAATGAACGCAAACCAATTGTGGTTTCCGGTTTTGAACCTCTAGATATATTGCAGGGAATTGTGATGCTCTTGCGTCAACTGCGGGATGGTGCGGCGAAAGTCGAAAACCAGTACAAGCGGGTAGTGCCCTGGGAAGGCAATCGCGGAGCGCTAAAAGCAATGGCTGCGGTGTTCCAACTACGGCCCTACTTTGAGTGGCGGGGGATGGGGTTTATTTCACAATCGGCGCTGCGGATCGGAGATAATTTTGCCGAATGGGACGCCGAACAGCGCTTCCACATTCCCGGAGTCCGCGTGACAGATCCGAAAGCGGCTCAGTGCGGGGAAGTCCTGAAAGGAGTTTTGAAGCCTGTGCAATGCAAGCTGTTCGGGAAAGAGTGTACTCCGGAACGCCCGGTGGGAGCGTTGATGGTTTCTTCAGAAGGATCGTGCGCCGCTTATTTCAACTATGAACACCGAAAGACCGCGCAGTTGACCAGCCTGGGAGCGCCCGTATGATCTCCGGTATCTCCACGGACACACTGCTCCCCAAACTCCGATTCCGCGACCCTCAGATTGAGATGGCCCACGGCGCCGGTGGCAAGGCTAGCCGCAGGTTGATAGAGGGATTATTCGCTCCCCTTTTGTTTGCATCGTCAACGGAGCCGTTGGGTGATGCGGCCCTTGTTCAAATTAACGGAACGCGCATTGCCATCACGACCGACAGTTTTGTAGTGAATCCCTTGCGATTTCCCGGCGGCTCCATCGGCGAGCTTGCCGTGAATGGAACGGTAAACGATCTGGCCGTTTCAGGCGCTAGGGCCGAATTTCTGGTGACCACTTATGTACTGGAAGCAGGCTTGTCCGCCGAGGTGTTAGAAGCGGAAGTCCGCGCTATGGGAAAGGCCGCTCGAAGTGCCGGTGTAGCGATCACCGGTGGTGACACCAAAGTCGTCGAGCACGGCAAAGCAGACCAGATGTACATCTCCACGTGTGGAATCGGAAGTCCGATTCCGGGCTTGAACCTATCGGCGGCATCCGTTCGCGCCGGCGATAAAGTGATCCTCTCCGGACCGATCGGAGATCACGGCATTACCATTCTGCTGGCGCGTGGCGAGCTCGATATTCAGGCCGATCTCCGTTCCGATACGCGATCCGTGCTGCCTTTAGTGGAAGCGCTTGCGAACGCGGCGGCGGCAGGGGTCCGGTGGATGCGCGATCCTACCCGTGGCGGCGTCGCCACTTCCTTAAACGAGTTGGCGCGAGATTGCGGGCTCGGAATTGAGCTGCGTGAGGATTGTATTCCTGTCCGCGATGGAGTGCGCGGAGCTTGTGAACTGCTCGGTCTCGATCCGCTGCATATTGCGAATGAAGGACAGTTTCTCGCCGTAGTGGCGGCCGATTACGCCGGGATCGCACTGGAAGCATTGCGTCAGACGCCCGGAGGCCACGAGGCCGTCATTATCGGAGAAGTCCGCGAGCAGCCCGCGGGTACCGTCTTGGTGACGACCGCATACGGAGGCAGCCGGGTGATCGATATGCTGGTCGGCGATCCCCTGCCGCGCATTTGTTAGGCAGATGCCATGATCACTGCACCCAAACTCGCCACTGGTATCGAAGAAAAGCTCCTGGAGCGGAACGCGGCTTTCGAAGAGTTCTTTTCCCGTGAAGCTCTGCGGTTGGCCGAGGCATCCAAGGCGATGGCCGAGCGCTTTATTCAGGGCGGGCGTCTTCTCGCCTTCGGCAAAGGAGCTTACGCCACCGACGCGCAACACGTCTCAGTGGAATTTGTCCATCCGGTGATCGTAGGCAAGCGAGCCCTTCCTGCGCTGGATCTGTCCGCGGCCTTTCGACCCTGGCTGGAAGTCATTGTTCGGCCAGAAGACATCGTGATGGGATTTGGCCCTCCAGACGCGGACCCGGAGGTGGAAGCTGCGCTCCGGTTCGCGGAATCACGGCAGGCAATGACCTTCGCGCTGCCAGGAACCCAAGGTTCTTACTCCTTCCAGTCTCCCTTGCACAATCCCTTCATGCATCAAGAATTGATTGAGATTCTCTATCACACGCTTTGGGAAACTGTACATGTATTTCTGGAGCATCGCGAATTGGGCCACGATGTGGGGGAGGCTGGATTTCTGTACCCATTTCTGGGCCAGGAGAAACAAGTCACGACCGATGTGGTGGAGGAAGCCGCTGCCTCCATCCGAATGAAGGTACAGGACGACGCGAGGCTGCGCGCACAAGTGGCGCGTGAAGAGTCCGAAAAGATCGGCACCGCGGCAATGGCCATACGCGCGCGCCTTCTGCGAGGCGGTAAGCTGATCCTGTTTGGTAATGGAGGGTCCGCGACGGACGCGAACGATTGGGCGCTCGACTGCATTCTTCCGCCCCCCGGCCTTACGCCGGTTGCGGCTGTCTCACTCTCCATGGAACCAGCCAACATCACCGCTATCGCAAACGATGTTGGCATCGACGTCATCTTTCTCCGGCAGCTGATCGCTCAGGCCAGGGCGGAAGACATCGCCGTCGGAATTTCCACCAGCGGAGGATCGCGCAACATCATTATGGCGTTGGAAGAGGCTCGCAAGCGCGGCATGCTGACGGTGGCTCTGCTGGGTTACGACGGTGGAGAAATCGTGCGGCGCGGTCTGGCCGATTTCCCATTGGTAGTCCGCTCCGATTACATACCGCGCATCCAGGAAGTGCAGGCGTCTATCTATCACGTGATCCGCGAGGCGTTGGAGGTGACCGTCCATGGCCAAAGTTGAGCTTTATGGAACAGCGAGCTGCCCGTACACGCAAGATATGCGGGAGTGGTTGGAGTGGAGCGGCCAGGATTTTGTGGAATATGACGTAGAGTCCGATGCCGCGGCTCTCGTCCGTTTGAAAAGGGCATCCGATGGCCAATGCACCGTCCCGGTCCTGATGGAAGATGGCGCGGTGGTTCAAGTTGGTTGGCAGGGACGTGGTTGCATGGTGAGTCCCAGGTGACTGGCGCCCGATCCATTCAGGTGCGTGGCGTGGTGCAAGGCGTTGGATTTCGTCCCTTCGTATTCCGGTTGGCGCACGCCAATACACTGTCCGGTTGGGTGTTGAACGCCACAGAAGGAGTGGAGATCCATCTGGAGGGCGCCGAGTCGGGGTTGAACGCATTTGTTCGCGATCTCAAAACGCATCCACCGCCAGCCACTCAGATCACAGCGATCGACGTGCAACCCGTGGAGCCGGCCGGCTACCGCGAGTTCACCATTCGCGAGAGCCAACATGGGGGAGGGATGTCGGTTCGGATCTCCCCGGATCTTCCGGTATGTGAGGATTGTCTGCGGGAACTCCTTGATCCCGCCGCCCGGCGCCATCACTATCCATACATCAACTGCACCAACTGCGGCCCTCGTTACACGGTGATCCTGGGATTGCCTTACGACCGGGCAAACACAACAATGCAAGCGTGGCCGTTGGACCAATATTGCGCGGCACAATATCGCGACCCTGCCGACCGGCGCTTCCATGCCCAGCCTCTTGCGTGCCCGGAATGTGGGCCACACTATTTCTTGCGGATTGGCGATACGGTGATTGCAACAGAAGATGCGAGTATCCGCAGGGCCGTTCAGCTTCTGAATCGCGGCAGCATTCTGGCGATAAAAGGGCTGGGAGGCTACCATCTGGCGTGTGATGCGGGAAACGAGAAGGCAGTGCTCGCGCTGCGCGAAAGGAAATACCGGAAAGAGAAGCCGTTCGCGCTGATGGTGAAAGATCTTGATACCGCCCGGAGTTTGGTCGACCTTTCTGACGAAGCGGTCGCCCTGCTCCGCTCATGCGCGCGGCCTATCGTCCTTGCACCTGCCAAAGTTGAACTGCCCGGTGTCGCTCCAGAAAACGATGAATTAGGCGTGATGCTGCCGTACACACCGCTCCAGCATCTCTTGTTTGCCTGTGGCGCATCTGGCGCTCTAGTGATGACCAGCGCCAACCGCTCCAATGAGCCAATCGCATACGAAGATGAGGACGCGCAGGAACGTCTGGCTGGAATCGCGGATGCCTTCCTGATCGGTGAACGCCCCATCGCTCGCCGGGTGGACGATTCCATAGCTCGTGCCGGAGCTTTCGGTCCAGTGATCCTGCGCCGAGCCCGCGGCTATGCACCGGGCGCTGCCGCATCGCTTCCTGGCCACCGTCCTGTTTTAGCCCTTGGCGCGGATCTCAAGAACACCGTCACGCTGGTGGTCGAGGGCCAGGCGTTTGTGAGTCAGCACATCGGCGATCTGGACCATTACCAATCCCGCTGCGCATTCCAGCAAACGATTCAGGATCTGACTTCCATGTACGAAGTGAATTGGGATGACCTGTTGATCGTCCATGACCAACACCCGGAGTATGTGTCCACTCTTCACGCGTTGGAGTTGCCCTCGGCGGAAAAGTGCGGGGTACAGCACCATCGCGCCCATTTGGCCTCTGTGCTGGCTGAACGTGAAGCTTGGGATAAGCGGGTGCTCGGCGTGATTCTGGACGGCACCGGCTACGGAGACGATGGAGCGATCTGGGGCGGAGAAATTTTTGCCGGCTCCATAACGGAAGGATTTGAGCGTGTGGCGCATCTGCGATATGCATCCCTCGCCGGTGGTGACGCTGCGGCCCGCAACCCCGTCCAGGCTGCCGCTGGTTTCGCCGTTCAACTGGATCGCTTACCAGATCTCACCGAGGCTCCGTTTCGATTTCCTGCCCGCTATTCATCTTCTTTACAACTCTTGAGTAAGGGCCTGCGGATTTTCCCAACTACCTCGATGGGCCGGTTGTTCGATGCAGCGGCCGCACTGCTCGGATTTACTCGTGAAATTACCTTTGAAGGCCAGGCCGCCATGTGGCTGGAGCACCTGGCCCGGAACGCAGGCGCGAGAGAAGCATATCCATTTCCTTTAATCGGCAACGAGCTGGATTTCCGGCCATTGCTTCAGTCGTTAATAGAAGACAGGCTGCGCGGGCGAGACGTAAGGGAGATCGCACGTTCTTTCCAGTGGGGAATCGCACTTGGCGTTTGCGAGTCCGTGAACATCTTATGCGAAACCACGGGAACTGACACCGTAGTTCTGTCCGGCGGTGTCTTTCAGAACGAGCTTCTGCTGAAGGACATCAAGGGCTTGATGAACCAGGGGCGGATCCAAGTTTGGACTAATCGTCTGGTGCCGGCGAACGATGGTGGAATCAGCCTGGGACAAGCGGCGTTGGGTTCGTTTGGTAAATTTGGGGATCAGTATGCATGAGCTCTCTATAGCGCTCAGTATATTGGACTTCGCTGAAGAGGAAGCTGAGACCCGAGGGGCTCAAATCGAGGCGATTCACATGAAACTCGGCCCGCTTTCAGGTATCGTCAAGGAGGCTCTTCTTTCCGCATACGATCTGGCTCGCGAGAACACGCCGTTTGCGGGTTGCCGGCTGGTAATTGAAGAGATCCCAATCGTAGTCTACTGTCAAAATTGCAAAGCGCAGCGCTCCATCCACTCGATCCAGTGCTTTAGTTGCTCCGAGTGCGAAGCTCCTGTGTCCGAAATCGTGCAGGGCAGAGAACTTCAGGTCGTCGCGCTGGAGATATCGCCGTGAGCTTTGAACCTCGAATGGTAGAAGTCAGACACAACGTGCTGAAGCACAATGACGTGGTGGCGCATGCGCTTAGACAGCGATTTCGCGAAGCCGGTGTATTTACCGTGAGCCTAGTATCGAGTCCCGGTTCGGGTAAAACGGCCTTTCTTGAAAAAACCCTTACTCTGCTTCGAGACAACTACCGTCCAGCCGCGCTGGTGGGCGATCTGGCCACTGAAAACGACGCGCAGCGGTTGGCACGCAGCCAGGTTCCGGTCAAGCAAATCACCACCGGCACGCTGTGCCATCTGGAAGCCGCTATGGTGGAGGATGCTCTGCAAGGGTGGAATCTTGACGTCCTGGATTTTCTATTCATTGAAAACGTGGGCAATCTGGTATGTCCCGCCGCCTACGACCTGGGTGAGAACCTCCGCCTCGTGCTGCTGTCCGTGACCGAAGGAGAAGATAAGCCGCTGAAATACCCGACAATTTTCAACAGTGCGGATATTGCGATAATTACAAAGACCGATCTATCCGAAGCCGTCGAATTCGACCGGGCATCCGCTTACGGGAATATTCAAGCCGTGCGGCCTGGCATGCGCGTCATCCAGGTATCGGCAAAGACCGGAACAGGCATGGATGAGTGGATTGATCTTCTTGCATCGCAAAGTCGAACGGCTCCGGTTGCGATCCCCTGAAAAAGGGCGTGCTGCTCCCGAATGTGCGAACAAAGACATAACTCGAATACTTTTTGCTGTCCATTTCAGACCAGACAGCAGACCGTCTATAGCACTGGCATTGACACAAAGCGCGCGAAGACGGAATGGTAGAATCTGACTTCTAGATTTGAAGACCTTTGTGAAGCATTTTCCAATCCAGAAATGAGCCTGAAAGTAAAAACTGATTCCAACACGGAGTGAGCCTCAAACGAAGCGGTGATTCCAATGGTGGATGAGCCTGATGCGGTGAACGCAGAAGCTTCAGAATCGGTCTTCCTCCTAATCCGTTT
>JBBPYD010000019.1:0-33920 GCA_038200305.1 Bryobacterales bacterium | reverse complement strand
AGCCATCCAAGCCTCGCTGCGCGAATCGTTTTCGCCACTTGCTCACCGTTGGGACGGAGATCTTCAGCTCGCGCGCTACTTGCTGAATTTCTTTCCCATCCAAGCAAGCCAGAATGATGCGCGCTCGTTCAACCGCCCGCATCTCTTCCGCCCGGCTCTTGCTGGTGGCCAGTAAACGATTCTTAACCTCTGCGGAGCATTCCAGTACAGGAGCATGCCTTGGCATCTCCAAACTTTTTAATACAAAAATGTATTAATGCAAGTAAGCACTAGCTAGAGCAAAACGGGCTGGGCTGATCGAGGTGGCCAAACCCGTGCTCGACGAATTGATCCAAATTGCTCGGTTCTGGATTGGACCCGATCTATACGCCGAAGTTCTCGCGGAACTCGGCGAGGCGTGACAGAACCTGCCCAGGACTCGGCCTTCTCGCGCTCACTACATTTTCCACCGGAGTTGCAGCGGAGCTACCGACAGTAACGCGATCCCTAGCCGGCTTTAGTTTCTCCATCCCATACGCATTCAGTCTTCTCCTCGCGATGCGCAGAAATCGAGGTAGTCATCCACCGAATCCTCAAACGCCTGTTTCAGTTCCGGCACAGAAGAACCTTGAAACGTAATCACGTCTCGGGTGTTCACGCCCGCGCTTGATATCCCTTGTAGGTCATGACTTTCTTTCTACTTCATACCAGCCACGGCCACGTCCCCCTACGGAATCAACTCCACGCTCGCAATCGTCCGCGAACCCGTCGGCAGCTCATTCACCACCTTCCCGGCTGCATCCAACTCGACCAGCCGCCGCCCCGTGTAATCGGCCAGCAGCAAACCACCACCCGGCAACTGCACAAATCCGGATGTCCACCCAAGCTGAATATCGGGCCGCGCCCCCGCAATCGACCGGACCACCTTCCCACCGGGGTCCACCTCGACAATCTCACCCGGATCGGAAATACAAATCAGCGTGTTTCCGTTCGCCAGCCGCCGCGCCTGGTAAGCGCGCCGGTTCTTTCCATTCGGCGCCTGCCACGACCATACAACTTTCCCGTCCCGATCCACCTCAATGATCTTCGCTTCCGCCTCCACCGCTATCAGCGTGGTCCCTTGATCCGTCCGATGGCTGTTCCGCATCCGCATATTCGCAATATCCGGACTCTCGTACTTCCACACGATCCGCTTGTCCGGCGTCACCTCAATCACGCGCCCCAGCTTCGCGTCTCCAATCAGCGTGTTGCCATTAGCCATCCGTTGCGCGCTCAACGGATGCTCCAGTCCCTCAGCCGGACCATAACTCCAGACAACCTGATGATTCCCATCCAATTCCTCCACTTCTTTCTTCGATCCAAGCGTGAACAAAACATGCCCGTCCGGCAGCGCTTGCACGTCGTGGCTGTGCTCGTTCGGCTTCGTCCACAAGACTTTTCCCGATGGCCATTCCATCGCCGCAATCTCACCATTCGGACCATGATCCGAAATCAAAATATGCCGTTGCGGCACACGCTCCTTCAACTGTTTATCGAAAAATTCAAACGCTCGTTTCTCCGCCCGCTCCGCATCCGCGCCCTTGAATCCATGCCCAGCCCCCGGAATCGATTCGAGTTCCGCCGGCACACCAGCCGCAATCAGCCTTTCCATCAGCCATAACGACTGTTCATACGCAACGTAGGTATCCTTGGTCCCATGAATCGAAAGGATCGGAACCGCATTCGGAGTCACCCAGTTCAGGGGACTCGCCCGGATATGCGCCGCGCGGTTGTGGTCCAGATCGCCCCCCAGGAACTGAGGAAGCACCGCCGCCGCATCCACGCTCTTCGAATAAGACTGCGTGAAATCCGTCGGTCCGTAGTAGTCCACCACGCACGATACGCGGCTCGAAAATTCCCGGTTCGGCCCCGATCCTTCAAACTCTTCCACGCCCCCCGTCAGTCCAAGGAACAACACCAAATGACCACCGGCGCTTCCGCCCATCGCCCCGATGCGTTCCGGATCGATTCCATACTTCGCCGCATTGGCGCGCAAAAATCGAACAGCCGCCTTCACGTCATGCACCGGCGCGGGAAACTGATTTCGCGGCGCTAATCGGTAGCTCACCGTGGCCGCCACATAGCCCCGCTCGGCAAGCCGGATCGCAACGGGCAAATAACTCTGGCGGTTGCCTGCGCGGAATCCACCGCCATGCACCAACACAATCGCGGGCCGAGGTTCAGCCGTTCCCTGCCGTGGACGCACAATGTCCATCTCCATCTTGCCGCCGACGTTGGAATAGGCGACATTGGCTTCGTGAATCACAGTCTCTGGAATCGGAGGCAAATTCTGCGCGCCCGCCAGAAAGCAAAGGGAACCGAGGAGTGCAAAGAGTCGAAGTTGCATAGCTGTCAGCGTATTCTATCCCAGGCTATTGCTGGAACTGGTATCCGGGCTTCAACTCACACCGGTAGATCTTGTTGCGGTCCGGAGCAATTTCCACGCTGCATGTAGCCCAGGATAGGATCAGCTTCGGCCCAAGCGGAAAAACGATTTCTTCTCCATTCAGGTCGGCCTCGACGCTTGGCCCTTCCGCCGCGGCCGGCAGCGCGAAGCTCATCGTCTGGCCCGTGAGGAACGGGTACAAGCGGCGGATCGTGTCGGTCACCATGGTGCGGGTCACCTCAGCTTCCACCAAAAAAACCGCCGTATCGGACCAGTTAAGAACCGATATCTTGATCCTGCGGGCGGGAGAAGCGCGAAGGCCGCTTGCCGCGGCGCCAGACGAATGAGGAACTCGGCGGACTTGGCCGCCGGAAGCGAGTCCGTTTTGCGCGATGTCCCTAGAAGACAGATCGTCAGGTTCAATCCTGGTGAACGGACAAGGCCCCGCAATGCAGGATACCCGCACATTCCGGAACTCATTGCCCTCCTGCGCGTCAAGCGAAAGCGAGCCGGTAGCTGCCTTCCACTTGCCATCGGGCGAACAGGGGCGGTGGCCTTTGCAAGGCACATTGCCGGCATTGGCCACCTCAAACTCCTTCGCAATACTGCCCACGTTGATCGTCGTCTGGCTCTTAACGGAATACCGCACTCGCACATCCTTGATCTGTACCTGCTTAACTGGCGTTTCCGGGTGATTCGGTTTCGTGAGCGGCTCTCGAACAATCGGCTCCATCCGGACGATATACAGCTGATCTTTTGGAATTTCAGTAATCTCCAGCGGCTTATACTGGCCATGCTCAAATTTCAGCGTGACCGGTTGACCGGGTGGCACGCCGGGGCGTAACGTCAGATGGAAATGGCCCGAAGAATCGGATTTTGCGCTCCCGGAAGACAATCCACCGGCCGCGGTAATCTTCGTGTTTGCGATGGGCGATTGCTTTTTCGGATCGGTGTCCTGCCGAAGCACCGCGCCAGCGAGAGAAAGCGGCTGAATGGGAGAATGCAGCAGCCACATATTGATCAGGACCCCAACCGCGGCCGCGCCGCAAGCGATCGCAACTACTGTCATCCATGTGAAAGTCTTCCGCTCTCGAATCATCCACTTCTATAATCCATCATTGTTAGACTGGGCTTTGGGTCCAAATCGATTTTCACGCCGCACCCTGTTGCGCCGTATGATGGAGACCGCATCTCTCCCTCTAATCGCCAAACCAGGCGAAGCTCCACCAGCGCTCTCACCCGAAGACGACGCATTTCTGGAAGAGGTGGAGAAAGCGAATTTTCAATTCTTTTGGGAGCAGGCCGATCCGCAGAGCGGCCTGGTGAAGGACAGGTGCCACGTGCGCTCGGCGGACAACGGCATTGTGGCCAGTATCGCGGCCACCGGCTTTGCGCTAACGGCGCTTTGTATCGGACAGAAACGGGGCTATGTCTCTTTCCAGGACGCCCGCAATCGCGTGCTCACCACCCTGCGCTTCCTCTGGAAATCCATGCCCAATCACCGTGGATTTTTCTATCACTTCGCCCACATAAAAACCGGTGAAAGAATGTGGGATTCGGAAATCTCTTCCATCGATACGGCCATGTTGCTGTGCGGCGTCCTCACGTGCCGCCAGCACTTCCGTCACGCCGAAATCACGAGTCTGGCTTATCAAATCTTCAACCGCGTCGAGTGGATATGGCTTTCTGAGGACACCGCCTTGCTGCCGCACGGATGGTCGCCCGAGGCCGGCTTCCTGCCTTACCGCTGGGACTACTACAGCGAACTTATGATGATGTACCTGCTCGGCCTCGGGTCTTCTACCCATCCTTTGCCGGTCGAAACCTGGAACGCCTGGAAGCGGATCACGTTTGAATACGACGGACTTCGCTACATCGGTTCGCACGCGCCCTTGTTTGTCCACCAGTACTCGCAAGCATGGTTCGACCTCCGCGGCAAACGGGACAAGTACGCGGATTACTTCGAAAACTCCCGGATTGCTACTGAAGTGCACCGCCGGTTCTGTCTGGAACTGGCTAAACAGTTTCCTGATTACAGCGACGGCCTCTGGGGCATCACCGCCTCGGATTCGGAAAACGGATACGTGGTGTGGGGCGGCCCGCCGCAGATGGGACCCATCGATGGCACAGTGGTCCCAAGCGCCGCGGGCGGATCGCTCCCATTCCTGCCCCAGGCAACTCTTCGTGTTTTGAAGAACATGAAAAAACGCTACGGCGATCATTGCTGGTCCCGCTACGGCTTCGTGAACGCCTTCAATCCGCTGAAGAACTGGTACGACTCCGACGTGGTGGGCATTGATACAGGCATCACCATGACAATGGCCGAGAATCTCCGCACAGGCTTTGTCTGGAGCACGTTCATGAGAAACCGCGAAGCCCAGAAAGGTCTCGAGCGCGCCGGGTTCAAAGTTGCTTGAAGCGAAAAGCGTCGCCGAGGGAGAGACGTTAGTATCTTCCGAAGCACCCTCGTAGTTTTGCGTAATCGCCTATCTTCGGCCCGGCTAGGTCGATGTACCCGGCGAATATCTTTGCCGGAATGCCTTTCTGCGATTCTTCGAGGTTTTCACTTCGCGTTGAATCTTCAATTGGGTACATACCCGCCGCAGGACGGCTCAGGACACTCTCGTAAGCAAGTAAAGCTCGAAAAACACGTTAGCCGGCGGTGCGAGACATCGTCTCATATTTGGCGAAGCGTAGACATACCCCGCCAGTGTAGTATCCCGCATTAGTATTGCAAATCGCCCTGCGGCCCGGCCTCAGCAGGCGGCCGTCATTCCGTTGCGAAGCCGAGGGTGATAAGCGTCCGCCTCGAGCGCGTGTCGCCGAAGTTTTCCCAACAGTTTCTCGCAGGTCTGCGAATGAAGATGATGGAAAGAGGCCATTGCCAGAATAGCCTTTTTTGGACAAGCCTTCGTAGGGATACAGCGAGTGGGGAATTTGTGAACCAAAAACTACTTAGAAATCTTCGTCTGGGCACCTATCAGTTCCTTCTCTTAGGTGGGTAGCCTATTTCACATATCCCTGAGAGAACTAGATTTAGTAGTTACCTTACAGTAAGGTCAAAAAAATATTGCTTTTCAGGACCCTTAGTCGGTCAGAATCAGACTGTAAGAAGGTGCTAATAGCGCTTTAGTTTACCTTCCTAACTTCTCAACCTGGACGATTAATGAATCGAATCACTATATCTTTTCTGTTATTATGCAGCGCTGCATTCAGCCAATCGCGGAACGCTCAACCGCCGCTGGACCGGTTGATAGTAAGGTCGCGGCAGGGTGCGAGTGGAGCCGCGGTTTCCGCGGCAATCGGCGCACAGGCCGCATCCATTGCCGGTCAGATCCCCCAACTCAACACAAAGATCCTTCGCGTACCGGCCCAGGCGCTGGACAAAGTAAGTGCCGCTCTGGAAAAGACGGGGCTCTTCACGTTTATAGAGCGGGACAATCTGGCAAGAGGAACACTTACTCCGAACGATTCAAGTTTTTCGTCTCAATGGCACCTGGCTAAAGTGCAGGCGGGATCGGCGTGGAATATTTCGCAGGGGAGCAGCCAGGTTGGAATTGCAATCATCGATTCGGGCGTCGACGGCGCCCATCCGGATCTCGCTCCCAAACTGGTCCAAGGTTATAACTTTCTTTCGGGAGATACTAATACCTCCGACGTACTTGGTCACGGAACGGCGACGGCAGGTACGGCGGCGGCTGCCACGGACAACTTGACCGGAGTCGCGGGGCTTGCGTGGAAAAACCCCATCATGCCTCTGCTGGTGCTGAGTTCCTCAAATTATGCGTACTACTCGGACATTGCAAATGCCATTATCTACGCCACAGACCACGGAATTCGCGTCATATCTATCAGCATCAGCGGAGCCAGCGCGTCCAGCACTCTGCAAAGCGCTGTCGATTATGCCTGGTCCAAAGGAGCGGTTGTTATCGCGTCCGCCGGAAACGCAGGAAATTCCGTTCCGAATTATCCGGCTGCATGCGATAACGCGATCGCCGTTTCCGCGACCGACGCCAACGATAATCTCCCTGGTTGGTCCAGCTTTGGCGCATGGGTCGACCTATCGGCCCCGGGCGATTCGATTCTAACCACCAGCATGGGTGGAAGCTATGGGAATTGGTCCGGCACTTCGTTTTCGGCGCCCCTCGTATCTGGTCTTGCGGCCCTGGTTCTGTCCGCACGGCCTTCACTGACGAATGCGGGCTTGGTGCAGTTGCTGCAGCAGAACTCCGACGATTTGGGTGCACCCGGTTACGATCAGTACTACGGATGGGGCCGCATCAATGCATTTAAGGCATTGTTAGCAGCCTCGTCAGTCGTCGGTGACACTACGCCGCCGGTGGTTGTCGTGAGTTCACCCGCCGCTTCGGCTACTGTATCGTCCTCGATTCAGGTTCAGGGCGCCGCAACCGACAATGTCGGCCTCACAAAAACCGAGTTCTACGTGGATGGGCAGTTGAGCACCACCGGCAGTTCGTCCCCGTTCTCGTTTCCATTCGTCCCGGCAGCGTGGCCCAATGGCATCCACACGCTTATGGTCAAAGCTTACGATGCGGCGGGGAACATCGGCTCCGCGTCAATCAACGTGTCGGTTTTGTCAGTAATGGTTCAGGATACCCAACCGCCCGTTGTATCCGTTCAGTCGCCGGTAAATGGAGTGATGGTTTCGGGAACAGTACCTGTTTCGGTGAATGCCTCGGACAACGTAAGTGTAACGCAAGTCACAATCTACGTTGACGGGATTGCCAGCTATACAGGCACTGCGGCTCCCTACACATATAGCTGGAATACAAAGAAGGCTTCTCAGGGAGCCCACACGATAACAGCAAAGGCCTGGGACGCAGTTGGTAACGTAGCTGTGTCGCCGGACGCCAAGGTTACCGTTACTAGGATGAGCAACCGCTAATTGCTTAACTGGAAGAGGCGGAGAACGTTTGAAATGGAGGACCCGTCTCCGCTGGCACCAAAGCTGTTCAGCCGGCGCCGGTGGAGCACGCGGAAGTGTCTAAGCCCTAACAAACGCTAGGAAATCTGTTTCATAAGCAACCCCATTCCCCCGATACCGCTGCACTGCGATGATATAGGCCATCGAGTGGATGGGGTGATCTTGTATTTTGCCGCAAATGTGGAGTACACTCTGATATGTCTTACTGTCTAGGGGTAAACCTTAGACCCAGAGGACGCGTAATTAAAATTTTAGGCGATACGGAGGAAAGTTATGAATCACACTGTTTTAGGAGGTCTAGCCGTTTTTGCAGTATACACCAGCTCGGCCTTCGCTACGCTCATTCCTATAAACATTGTTCCAAGTACTGGAAACGGGCTCGGGGCTGTGAATTCGATCGTGACGTTCCAGAATACGGGAACGGAAGTTGGTTGCGTTGGCTTCCTGGGTGGCGCCACAGCGACGGGCTCGGATCAGTGCTTTGGGGGTGTAACGGCTCCGGGTGGCGTCACCAACGAGCAGACGGGGTCCGGCAATAATACGTATACGGCTTCGAGCTTAGGAATCACTTCTACCGGTTCGAATACTTTTGCGAACGCGATTCTCGTTTTTAACGGCAACGAAGGCGGAAACACGGTCGACCAGACGATCACTCTGACTAACCTGTCCTTAAATCTGTTCACCAGCAGTGGCGCATTTTTGAGAGCTTTCTCAACCGTCACTCCCTTTACTGCGGCTGCTTTTTCAGGCGTTGGAAATGCCGGTTTCGGTTTCCAACTGGATGCAACGCAAGCCGCGCAAGCCAATGCGCTTCTGGCGAGCAATCCGACTCTGGTGATTGGCGCGTCAGCGTCCGCCAGTAGCGCAAATGCCGGACCGGAAACTGTATCTATCGCACGCATTGGCAGCACGCAGCCGGGCGGTGGTGGTGGTGGTGGCGGCAGCGCGGTGCCGGAACCAACGACGGCATGGATGCTCGGAAGCGGGCTGATTGGTCTGTCGATTTTCCTGAAGCGGAGAACAAGCAGAGCTTAGATACTAAGCGGGTTTACACGAGGTAGTGTTCCTGGCCGGAGCGCTGCCTTTGTGAACCGGATAAGCGGTTTCCTATTCTTAATCCCTGGACCTATCATAGCGCTCCAGTGGGTCTTCCTAAAACTCCAAAAATTGACACCGAGGTGCATGCATCGTGGGCTTCGTCTGAAGAACTGATGCGGCACCGGTGAAGCACGATGAGGAACCCCAAAGTTCAGAATGGTTCCCGGATTCCGTGCTCCCATCTCATAGTCTCTTGGACCTCCTATGATGCGGATCTCGGCGATCATCCAGACGATTCCTCGCCACCCGAACGGCGCCCGGTACGCCATCCGCTAGAAACGGCCACCGCATAGGAGAGAGCGAACCCAATGGAGTCATTTACAATGCCAGGAACAGGCGTCACCACTATCGCTGCGCATTCGCTAGCGAGCAGGAACGGAAAGCTGAATCCCACCGCTGCGCCTCCGGCAAGAGCGCCCGTATTCGGCGCATGGTGGGACGGGTAAATTAGACAGCCGCTCCATGCTGGCTCTAGCACCCGGCCACGCTTCAGTAGGAGCGGCATTCGTGGCCAACATTCACTGAATCGGGATTTTTACCTCAGTACCGGCAATCCAGGTTTGGGCCATTCGAGATCGATTTCGGACAACGTCTACTCTTTCGCTTCGGCGATTCCGTTCCGCTGACGCCGAAGGCTTTCGATACCCTCGCAGTCTTGGTCGCGCGGCAAGGCAAGATCGTCGATAAAGCGGAACTGCTCAGGTTGGTGTGGCCGGAAACGTTCGTCGAGGAGAACAATCTTACCCAGAACATTTCGGTTCTGCGAAAGATCTTCGGAGAGGGAAACTACATCGAAACGATTCCGCGCCGCGGATACCGGTTTTTGATGGAGGTGGAAGATGTATCCGCAACGGGAACGGCGCAGCCGGACCCGCGGTCCGCGCCGGTTCGCGCCCCTAGCCGCAGAGTCCGCGCCTTGTGGATCTGGAGCGTACTCGCCATCGCGTCAGCCGCTGTACTCGCCGTTTACGTCTCGGCCAGAATCCGCAACACGGGACAGCGCGTGGATTCGCTAGTTGTCCTGCCATTTGTAAATCTGACCCCCAACCCGGAGGATGAGTATTTCAGCGATGGTCTCACTGAGGAACTGACGAACGCCGTTGCCCATCTCGACGGCGTGCGTGTCGTGGCCCGTACAACCGCCTTCCAGTTCAAGGGGAAAGCGCGCGACATTCGCTCGATTGCACAGCAGCTACACGTCACTACGGTTCTGGAAGGCAGCGTGCGCCGGCAGGACAAGAGATTGCGGGTCACCGTGCAATTGAACGACGCGCGGAGCGGATATCACATTTGGTCGCAAACCTATGATCGCGATGAGGGCGGCATTTTTAACATTCAGGAGGACATCTCGAACCAGGTTGCCCGAACCATACGTCCGGACAACCATTCGGCCCATGCAGTTACCGGGAGCAGAGATCTGGAAGCTTACAATTCATACCTGCTGGGCCGGTTCCATCGAAGCAGACCCGATGCGGCGTCAAGAAGAAGGGCGCTCGCGTTCTTCCAACAAGCGATCCAGAAAGATCCCCGGTACGCCCAGGCTTATGCCGGTTTGGCCGAGTGCTACGTGGCTCTGGCCTGGGAAAGTTCGATGCCGCCGCTGGAGGCTTGGGCTTCAGCCCAGAAGGCGGTCGATAAGGCGCTCGCGTTGGACGAGAACCTTGCTGAGGCGCATACCAGCCAGGCGATCGTGCATCTGCAACTGGATCGGAATTGGGAGGCGGCTGAGCGGCAGTTCCGGCGCGCCATCGCTCTCAACGGAAATGATGCGGCAGCTCATCACTGGTTCTCGCACTATCTCATTGCCATTGGCCGGCTCAGTGAGTCTCTGGCGGAAAGCCGGAGGGCGCTGGAACTGGATCCGCTGGATCTGCAGATCAGCGGCCACCTAAGTTGGCATTACTTGCGTGCGCGAGACTACCCGAACGCGATCAAAGCGGGGCTGCGGACGCTGGAACTGGATCCTCATAGCGAGCTTGCTTTTCATTTTTTAGCCTGGTCCTATGAAGATGCCGCCCAGTGGGATAAGGCGATCGATGCATGGCAACTTGCCAACGTGCTCCACCCGCAGGCGTCGATCCTTAGAGAGGCCTTGCAAACAGACGGACCTCGCGGCTACTGGCGGGCCCGCCTGAATTTCCTGTCAAAGCAAAAGGCCCCAGCGAACTATCTACAGGCGGTGCTTCACGCCCGGCTTGGCGAATCGGACAAGGCCCTTGCACGCCTCGATCTGGCGTTTCAGATGCACGAGCCCGATCTGATCTACGTGAAGCGAGAACCCGCATTTGACTGGATGCTTGGCAATTCGCGGGTTAAGGCATTAACGGACGCTATGAAGCTTCCTTAGAGGATCGGCCTTGTATTGGACGGACGCTTACGCAATCTTCAACCGCGTCGAATGGATATGGCTTTCTGAGGAGACGGCCTTGCTGCCTGCCCCAGGCAACCCTTCCTATTTTGAAGAACACGAAAAAAAACGATACGGCAACCATTGCTGGTCCAGCTATGGCTCGTGAACGCGTTCAATCCGCTAAAGAACTGGTACGACTCCGACGTGGTGGGCGTTGATACAGGCATCACCATGACAATGGCCGAGAATTTCCGCACCGGCTTTGTCTGGAGCACGTTCATGAGAAACCGCGAAGCCCAGAAAGGTCTTGAGCGCGCCCCAGACTGAGAGCGCACGCACGAACCGGGATGCAACACGTAAGCGCTTTTCGCGCTACGGCAGGGCCACGGAAATTGCGGCCGTAAAACTTGCGCAACCCCTCTCACACCGCGAAACTTGCTCAGCCACGGACCGCCTCGCTACGCTGTAGCGCGTTGCAGAGTGGTCCATTGTCAGAGCGATATTACCTCTACCCACTGGCCGCTCGGAGGTCCACTATCGTCCGCCCAGGTTGAGGAGCCGTCTGCAACGCATGCGGCTCCTCGTTTCTTCCCCCGCCTTACTTCGGAATGCTGATCGCGCCCGTCAAAGTGCCTGAATGCGATTCGAACGCCGGCAGGGTACTCTGGTCGACAGTGCGATCAAGCGTGAGGTTGCCGGTCGCGCCTTCGAAGCGTCCTGTACCCCCGTTGATGGTCAGGTTTTCAACAATGTGACCAGTCGGCCCTCCGAGCCCGGTGAACGAGCCATGGATCACGTCGCCGTTGTTGAAAACCAGTAGGAAAACTCCGGTGCTAACCACGTTTACCGTCGCGTTCAAAACGTAGGTGAATCGCCCGATGTGCGACGCATTACCCGCGCCGCCCGCGCTGGCCTGCAAGGTTCCACCTTGCACGGTGCCGATGCCATGACCGTCAAATGACCCTTGCACCCTCAAATCCTTTACCTGGGCGAGAGCAGCAGAGGTCGACAGCACCGTCAACATCGCGGCCACTGCCATCCGCCCAAAGAACGAAATTCGCGAATTCATAGAAAAATCTCCTTTTCAGAATGGTCCCTTTGAAACAAATACGAAGGGATACGGCACTGTAGCGCGAGCGGGCCTCGCCGGTCTAATAGTTTCCGCTTAGAATTCCACCTCAGGCCCTAATCTCATCATTCGAGATCTGTTACGCTGGGGTATCAAAATGACGAGGCTTTGCGAACAATGAAGGAGGGCCAACCTCAGTCAGGCATGTTGATTGAATTTGGACCCTTCAGCTTCGACAAAGCTCTTGGGAAGCTCAGCAAGCGCGGCACACCCATCAGGCTGGGCGGCATGCCACTAAAGATTCTTCTGTACTTGGTGGAACGCCCCGGCGAAGCCGTCAGCCGCGGGGAGTTGCAGAAGCTTTTGTGGAACGGCGCCGCCTTCGGGGATTTCGAGCAGGGCCTCAGCTCCGCGGTCAACGTAGTTCGAAGGACCTTGAGCGACTCAGCGGACCAACCTCGTTATATTGAAACGGTTCCAGGCCAGGGATATCGGTTCATTGCACCGCTCCATTCCGGGGTTGCCGTTCCAGAAGCCCCAGGGTCGAACGGGGCGCTCGATACGCGCTCGATTGCGCCCGGCATGAGTCAAGGAGTGGAAGGGCCGGATGAAATTCGCGAGGCGCCGGTAGGATTGAACGCCACTTCTCGGAGGCGGCGGTGGGGGATCGCCGGCGCACTGACGTTAGCCGCGCTCGGCGCCGGAGCGTTTTGGATATTCCAATCGAAGCCACCGGCATTGGTCGACGGTTCAACGCCGTCGGCGAATCACGAGGCAAACGACCAATTCAACCTGGCTATGAACTTCCTCGTGTTCCAAAACGATATCCCATTGGCGCGAAAGACTTTCAAACGCGCCTTGGAACTGGATCCCCGCTTTACCTCGGCTCGCTTGCAGCACGCGCACATGCAGATTCTTGAAATCTACAACGGGTACACGAACGACGAAAGCGTTCTCTATCGAGTGGAGGAGGAGGTTCATCAGGCGGAACAGGCGCTGCCCGCTTCCGATGGCTTGCTGATTGCAGTACAATCCATGCTTTATCTCGCTCAAGGCCGGCTGGACCGCATTCCATTGGCGAAGGTAGAAGAATGGTGGCGTAATGGCGGGAATAACGGTAATGCCCCTCCGGTGATGGTGGTGATCTTACGCATGCTCGCAGGACAAAGCGAGGAGCCTCTGGCCATGGTACGCACACGGCTCGAGCGCAATCCGATGGAAAATCCCACGCGGATGCTGCTTGGGGAGTTGCTCCGGACGCAGGGCGATGCCCCAGGCGCCATCCACACCTTGGAACGCGTGCTTCAGCAGGCCCCCGGTCATCTTAGCCCCGCCTGGTTCCTCACCATGGCCTATTTAGACAACGGTAAGCCCGAACAGGCTCGGGCATTGCTGGAGGGAATGCGCCCTGAATTCGAAAAGAACTACACGTGGCGGCATGCATGGGCGATTCTTCTCGCGGCGGAGGGCAAACGCGAGGAAGCTCTGCAAGCCATGGATGAGGGCACTTTGAAGTTCGCAAGGTTGACCTGGGCGGTCACTTCGACGACAGCGGATTTTTATGCCTTGCAGGGTGATCACTCCAAGGCAATCGAATGGCTGCAACTCGCCATCGCCCGCGGCGACGAACGCGTCTGGTACTTCCGGCGTAACCGGCGTCTCGCAACGCTGCGAGATGATCCGCGCTTTCAATCCATACTCAAATCTGTGGAAGCTCGCCGCAGGTAGAAACCCAATTGTGGGTCCGCCCGTGTCAGTCCGGCGGCAGGGCCCTGATCGATAGTTTCCGCGAGGGCGTCCACATTGGTGTTCGAAATATCGGTAGCGATTAGTCGCGAAGGGTAGAGCAATCGCTTCCCTCCGCACCTCGATTGACGGGAAACGCCGCGAGAGCGTGGAAGTGAAACGGCAAGACAGATTAGTGCATGACCTCGCGACAATAGAGGGAGGCGCACCCCCCTCAGTCGAGACACGTACTCACGCGGCCAGTTTCTGCAGAGCAGCCTGGATAATTAGGAAACGAACCGCGCGTCTTGATGATTTGGCGCAGACTCATAGGTCCGGCTCCACGCATTGGTCGTGTAGACGATCTTGCACAGTTCGCGAGAATCAATTCGACACCGCCACCTGCCGACCCTCATCTCTCTTCCATTTCAATCACGCCCGGAGCCCCAAAATTTTCCTCTTGCATTCAGCAGCTTACGCGTCTCTCCAAATCCGCCCATCCTAACTGCCCTTAACCTGAGACCGGATAAGGAGGACGGAACGCAAGCATATGAAGATGACCATGACCTCGGCAAAGCTCGCTGCCAATCGCGCGAACGGCCAAAAGTCGCGAGGCCCCAAGACCCCTGAGGGTAAGCTCCGCAGTTCCCAAAACGCCCAAACTCACGGCTTCCGTGTCCAGAATCCGGTCACCACCGCCGAAGACGAGCAGGCAATCGGCCAGATCTACGCCGCGTATCACCACGACTACCAACCCAAAACGGAAGATGCCGCCGCCATGGTCCGGGAACTTGCCGTTGCCCACTGGAACCTTGGCCGTGTCATGCGAATCGTGGACTCTTATTACGCGCTGAACAACCACGTAGAGGCGATTTGCGGTATTTCCCGCACTTTCCGTTACATGACCGCCGCCGAAAATCGGCACTGGAAAGCCATCATGGCGCTCATCAATTTGACCGAACGAACCCAAGTTCCAAACCCCGCAATCACAAATTCATCCGAACGAACCCAAGATCCACCCGCAGAATCAACAACTCCACCCTCACCGTCAACTCAGGATCGGAACCCCAAACTCAGTCCGGACGCCCGCAACACCCCGGAACCCATCATGGCGCTCAGCAATTTGCACAAACGAACCCAGGTTCCAAATCCCGAAATCACAACTTTATCCGAACGAACCCAAGATCTACCTGTAAAATCAACAAATCCACCCTTACCGCTTCGTCAGGATCGGAACTCCAAACTCAGTCCGGACATCCTGAACACCCCGGAACCCCTCCGGGATCTCTTCGAGGAAAATAGAGAACTCGGTCCCCAGTCGCTGCTTTCCGCCGATCCACCGGTAGGCGGGAGCGCCGAACAGCGAACCCCGTTCCACGCTCTTCCGGAGCCCCTCAGCGAAAGGCGAACTACCGAATTCCAGCCCGCGCGCGACCACCTTGCCATCCCACGGCAGCACGGTAGCCCGCCGATTTTCCTGCCAGTCGGCCAGCCACCAGTTCCCCTCACTCGGGAACGTGTACCCGATCAGCACGCGGTAGTCCGGATGATAGAGCGTGAAGAACTGCTCAGCCCGCTTCGGATCCAGCCGCAACGCGGTGTAGCTTCCCGAGTGCGCCTTTGCCTGAAACACGCGAAGATCGGCCGCCGACCCATCCGCCGCGACGCCGTGCGGCCACGCCACCTCGGAATTCGACTGCAACGATCCTGTCCCAGCCGCGTCCTCACCCACTTTCCCGCGAGTGGCCGACCCATCCAACACCGTCTTGCCCGGTTCCACAAACGGAGGCCCGAACGTGGCATGTTGCATCCAGTTGATGGGCCGGTCAAACGGCGCAAGATTCTCCACCCACTCCTGCACCCGGACCACGCGCATGCCGCGCGGCACAGTGATGGCCCGCTCCACGCGATATTGCGTTTTCGGAAGATCCGCGCCATACCGCAGTGTCACTCCATCCGTGGTCTCTTCCACGCCGATCTTGCGCCACTCCACAATGGCGGCCTCGCCGTGATTGCCCAGTCCGGCCTTCGCTTCTTCCGCCGACGGCGGCCCGTAAATCGGAAAACACAACAGGTGTCCCATGTATCCACTCGAAAGCCAGCGGTGCGGATCGTTGCCGTACAGCGCATCATGCCGCGCCGGATCGTATTCCTGCGGTTCAATCGTCGGATAATGCGGCACGCGCATTGGATTCACAGTCTTCTTCGGATCGCCGGAAAGCAGTCGAACCTCGGCGATGTGCCCGCCCCCGGCCAGCACACTCACTCGAATCGCGCCGTTCGAGAGTACCCAGGCGCGCCGGCCCTGGAAAGTTTCTTCGTGTATGGAAGCCATAGGTATCTTCGTCAGATCTTGCACCTCAATGCGCGAGCCATCCGGATCCAGCAAATTAAACGACCATATATCTTCCGCATTCACTCGCGGGCGCAAGCCGGCCGGAAGCTCCGGATCGCGTGCCCGCACAAACCGGTGCGCGGCGTGAATATCGGCCACCTCGAAGTTGATGTGATGCATCGAGCCGATGCGGTCCCGGTTCAACCCATCGGAGTGAATCATCAGCTCGATAATGTCGTGGCGCTTACCCGGCAGCCGGAACTTGATCAGCCGCAGATCTCCCGGCTTTGGCTCATAGCGCCAGATCTCTTCGCAGCCCAGCACGTCCCGGTAAAATCGCACCACCGGGTCCAGTTTCTCGCGCGCGACAATCACGCCCACGTGTTGCAGATGATCGGAAATCTGAGATGTAGCCGGCCCCTTCGCTTCACCCGCATGCCGGGGATATTCAACGAAGTCGATGCGAGTCCCTTCCGGCGCAACCACGGACAACGGACCTTTCACATTGATCCCGCGCGACCGCAGCAAACGCCTCGTGGCCGCGCCGTTCGTGGTTTGCAGAGCGATGTGTGTGAGCCGGACGTCCTCTTCCGGCTTGAGCCCAGGCTCAATTTCAATGGACTGCTCGTCGTTCACCTTATAGAAAGCAGCGCCCCCGGGCCGTTGCGATTCTCGCCGCAAACCCAAAACGCCGGTGTAGTAAGCGTGGGTCTTCTCCATATTCGCGGCCCGGAATCCCACATGGGCAATCCCTTCCAGCGGCAACGGTTGGTTGAACGCGGCCAGTGGAAATGCAATCGTGAGGAGCGCGAGCCGGCGCATGGGCATTACGCAATTATGTAACTTGGATAGGCGGGAGTCCACTGGCTGCCAATCACTCTTTGGCGAAGCCTCTCCGCACTCATCGGCGGCGCCACGCCATCGCGCTGCGCCGCAAGACCAATTGCCATCGCGATCTCAACCGCTACCTCGCGCAGATCGCGTAGGCGCGGCAACAGCGTCGCGTCCGGATGCAGGCACGCGGGCGAGTTTCCGGCCAGCGCCCGGGCGGCGGCCAGGACCATTCCGTCGGTCACCCGGTTCGCGCAGGAAGCCACCAGCCCCAGACCCATAGCAGGGAAGATGTAGACGTTGTTGCATTGCGCAATCGGAATGGTTCGCCCGCCGTAAATCACCGGACGGGATGGAGAGCCGGTGGCCACCAGCGCGCGGCCTTCGGTCCAATAGATCAGGTCGTGTGCCGTCGCCTCCGCCTTTTCGGTCGGATTCGAAAGCGGCAGAATAATCGGCCGCGCCGTCTTGCAAGCCATCTCGCGGACAATCGGTTCAGTGAACGCGCCAAATGCCGTCGAGAGTCCGATCAAGATGGTCGCGTCTACCCTTCTAACCACCTGCGCCAGTCCCAAACATTCCCAGTGCGCCACTCGATCCGGGGGTTGCGCGTAGACGCGCTGTTCAGGCCGGAGATCGGTTCGGCCCGTATGCAGCAAGCCAGCGTGGTCCACAATCCAGAATCGGCTGCGCGCCTCCCGCTCGGATAAACCGTCGGCAACCATTGCCGCGCGCAAGTAGTCCGAGACTCCAATGCTGGCCGATCCCGCTCCCAGCAACACGATTTGCTGTTCCTTCAGGCTCGTCCCCGTCACGTGGATTGCACTCAGGATTGCCCCCAACGCCGCGGCCGCGGTCCCCTGAATGTCGTCGTTGAACGTCAGCAGCTCATCGCGATAACGTTCAAGAATCGGCCGCGCGTGTATTGAAGCAAAGTCCTCCCATTGCAGGCACGTGCCGGGCAGTTCCTGTTTCAAGGCTTGAACGAACTGGTCTACGAAGTCGAAGTAGTCCTGTCCCGTGACGCGCTCGTGCCGCCAGCCGAGATACTCAGGATCTCGCAGTCGCTCCGTGTTGTTCGTACCCACGTCGAGCATGATCGGGAGTGTCCGTGCCGGGTGGATTCCTCCGATCAGTGTATACAGAGACAGCTTTCCGATCGGGATTCCCAGCCCCCCGATCCCCTGGTCGCCGATGCCAAGAATGCGCTCCCCATCGGTGACCACAATCACGTCTACCTCAGGATTCGGTCGATTCCGCAGCAGCGCCGGAATGGAATCTCTCCGCGGATACGAGATGAACAGACCACGGGGCCGCCGGTAAATCTGGCTGAACTGCTGGCAGCCGAACGCCACCACTGGGGTATAGACGATGGGGGTCATCTCCTCGATGTGATCCAGAACCAGACGGTAGAACAGGACTTCGTTCGTATCCTGCAAGGCCCGCAGGTAGATGTGCCGCTCCAGGTCGTCGTCTTTCCTCTGGAATGCCTTGTACGCACGGGCTACCTGCTCATCCAGAGTCTCAACGTAAGGCGGCAACAAGCCATGCAGGCCCAGGCGGTCCGCTCGTCCTCGGTAAACGCTGTACCCTTATTTAAGGTCGGGGTGTTCAGCCAGTCCATCGGGTTCGCTTATACGCGCAGGAACCATCTTCGCCGGTACAGCCCGTATGCCAGTAGGAACATGATCGCCGTATAGGCGAGAGCATACAACAAAGAGGCATTAGCCGGCGATGCCAACGGAGCGAACAGGTTCTGATAAAGCCACGCGTGCAGCGTGATGCCGGAGTTCAACCGGATTGTTCCGAGCGCGATGTCCAGTAGCTCGGCCGCCATGTAGACCGCAATCGCGTTCATGCCCATAATGACCAATGGCTTGACCGCGCGTTTGCGGCCCATTCCATCGATCCACCAAAGCGAAATAGCGAAGAGGATGAAGTCGAGACCGGCCATGAAGAGCGCAAACGAGCTGGTCCAGAGCTTCTTGTTGATGGGCAGCCACATATCGCAAATGAGGCCGGCGGCCAGCAGCAGGCTTCCTGTGAAGAACAGCCACGTAGTGCGCTCCGCGAGGTTTCGCTTGATGCGCAGAATATGTCCGGCCATGACGCCGAACAGCGCGGTGGCGATAGCGGGAAGGGTACTGACGATCCCCTCCGGATCCCACGTCTTCGTAGCCGCGTAATTGTGGCGGCCAAGAACAATACGGTCGATGTAATGCGCGAAGTTGCAGTCCACATCGAGACTGCCCGTGGCGCAACCAGGCACCGGTATCAGCGCCATGATGAGCCAGTAACAGGTGAGCAGTGAGACGATCCACACGATCTGGCCGCGCACGGAGGTGGCCAGGTAGATTGCGGAGGCGATCAGGTAACAGACAGCGAGGCGCTGCAATACTCCGAGCCACCGCTGCGTGGAAAGGTCAAACCTGGGAAACGCGTATACCAGCAAACCGAGTGCGAAGAGGATGGCGGCGCGGCGGAAGATCTGCGCGAACAGTTGAGACCGTGAATCTCCAGCAGCGAGCCGCTTCGAAAGCGACAGCGTGATGGCGACGCCGATGATCCAGAGGAACGATGGGAACACAACATCGGTGATCGTCCAGCCGTTCCACTCCGAGTGCTGCAACGGACCGTACGAGACGTGTCCATTACCCGGATCGTTCACCACTACCATCAGGGCGATGATCGCTCCGCGGAAGGCATCGAGCGCGGCTAATCGCTCAGAAGATTTTTCCATTGCAGTCGTGATCTTACATTATGTTGTAATAAAGGCTCCAATGATACCTGAGAAGCCCGGCCTGCGCCGTCTGCTTGTCATCGCGATGCTGGGGCTGTTCGCATTGAGTGCGCTCGCTTGGCAGGCTCGGGACCAGTTGCTTACCGGAAGAAACGACTTCTTCGCTCTTTACCCGGGCGGCCGCCTGGCATTCAGCGGAAATCTGTACGACAAAGCGGCCGAAGATCGAGTGCAGGCGGAAGTGGCGCAAGGCTACAGCGATGCAATGACTTTCATCCGTCTGCCGTTTTATGGCGTGATGCTTTGGCCGCTTGGAAGGCTGCCATATCTGTTGGCTTACAGCATCTTTTTGACACTCAGCTTTCTGTCGTTAGCCGCTTTCGTTTTCATCTGGCGTCCGCCTTTGCCGGCGGTTACGCTCGAAGCTGTCTGTCTATTTTTACCCGCCCTGGTTGCCTTTCTAAATGGACAGGATATTCTGTTTCTTGTCTTGACGGTCGCCCTAGTGGTGCGGCTGGAAGCGGCGGGACACAGCCTGGCGGCAGGGATGCTGCTATCGCTGGGAGCGATTAAGATTCATCTCTTCGCGCTGGTTCCGCTCCTGATTCTAGCGGGTGGTTTCTGGACCGTTGGTCTCGGATATGCTCTCGGCGGATTGGGCCTCATCGCCATTTCGTTCATGGCTCAGGGCAGGAACTGGCCAATGAATTTCTACCACTTATTTACAATGGCCGTGGTGAATCCGCATGTCGACTTCATGCCAAACCTGCACAATCTCTGTGAGCACATCCCGTTCTCAGGATGGTGGCAGGCCCTTTTGACGCTTGTGGTAATTGCGGCTTCCTGGTTCGCCGTGCGCCGGTCGAGTTTCCTACGCGGCTTGGGAATTGTGTTGTGCGCAGGGCTGCTGATCGGGCATCATGCCTATCTTGCCGATTGCAGTCTGCTGCTTCCTGTCGCGCTGGGTGCGCGGTCTCTTACTACCTGGCCTTTGCTCCGGATGGTCAGCGATGTCTTTCTCAAACCGTTTCTCTATGTCTTCCTATTCCTGCCGGTGCCGCTCTTTCCGCTGCTGCTGCTCGCCTATTTCACGATGTTGGCTTACGCTCCGTGGCAAGAGGCCAAGGGTCCGTTACGAACCGCGAAAATGGAGCGGGTCTCTGAGGTTTTGTAGCGCCCTGTAATAGAAGAGCGGCGCAGGGCGTCTGCCTTGAAATTTCAACTTCTTTAAGAATTCGGCTTCCTCATGGGTGATGCCGCTGCTGACGGAAGGATCGTTTAGAAACTCTTCAAGCCCCGGTTCGATGACGAAAGGCTCTTCTGGCTGCTTTTCCACGAACTCGAACCTCTTCACATGCTCAAGAGTCAGCCGTGGATTCAATACCAACTCGACGGCGAACGTTTCGAGGTTCATATCCCAAGACTCGATGAGTGGATCCAGGAAGGAGACGCAGTTTTCGACGGACACGTGGAAAACATCGGTATCCAGAAACTCAAGAATCAATACACGCATCTGCTTATAGCTGCGCTTGCTGAGCCGGGCAACCAGGCGGAGCCACTTTTCACTATTCAGCTCTTTCTTAGCGACCCTCTTTGTCACATCCAGCAGCTTCTGCGTGACCATGCGCTCCAATTCGCCAAAGGGCTCCTTCTCAAAAATTAGGCGTATTTGTTTCTCTTTGGCGGGTGTGCATTTGCGAAGGATCAGCTCTCGAAACTCCTTAAAAAGGGGCCGTGGCGGACCGGTCACTTTCTTCTTCAAGTCTTCTTTTCGTTGGGTTTCGGCAAGCTTCGATAGCTCCCCGCCCGGAAGCCTCAGAAACAGTCCTATCTTGTCGTAAATATCGGTTCGATTAGGCGCCGGAGGAGCCTTCTTCCTGGCCAGTAACTGCGAAATGTAAGACTCGGTTACGTGTGCAGCTACAGCCAAATCCTTCTGTTCTAATCCCAATTCCTTCAAGCGGTGCCTGATAACCAGAGGAAGATCCATTTAGGAATCCTCGCACTCAGATTAACCCTATGTGGTTAATTCTATAGGGGGTTATCTCACATTTTTCTTGACAAATAAAGCTGCCTAGCCTACTCTGGTTAACGACTGAGCACTTCTGTTCACTCTGAAGATAATCCGGGCTAAGGCGGATTCATCTGCACTCTCTCTCTTAGCCAACCATAACCTGAGGAGGTTACATGCTTACTCGTAGCGTATTCATTCTGTCCGGCCTTGCTGTGCTCGGTGCAACACTTATGCCTTCAATCCACGCAGATACATGGAATAAGAAGACCGTGCTCACTCTCAACGAAGCGATTCAGATGCCGCACGTTGTCCTACAACCTGGGAAGTACGTTTTCAAGTTGCTGGATTCTCTTTCCGACCGCCACATCGTCCAGATCTTCAATGCGGATGAAAGCCATCTGATCACCACCATCCTGGCGATCCCGAATTACCGGTTGCAACCCACGGGCGAAACCAAGTTCCAGTTCTGGGAAACTCCAGCCGGCCAGCCCAAGGTAATGCGAGCCTGGTTCTACCCCGGTGACAACTTCGGCCAGGAGTTTGCGTATCCGAAGAGCATCGCCACTCAGATCGCAAAAATCACTAACACTTCGGTTCCCACGATCGTTGCCGATGCTGCGCCGGAAACGGCAGAATTGAAGTCGGTTCCGGTGGTTGTTGTGGATGCAACCGGCAACGAAACCCCGGTGACCAAGGAAACGATCCTGGTAGCCAAGAATGAAGCCCCCGCGGCGGCTGCAGCATCGGCCGAACCGGCCCAAGTGGCATTCGATGCGTCCGCACCGAAGAAACTGCCTGAGACCGCGAGTCCGTATCCGTTCATCGGATTGATTGGATTTGCCTCGTTGGCCGCATCTAAGCTGGTTGCGCGTTTTTCAACTCGCGCATAGCAGCAGCAGCACCATTAGTCCCGTTCGGTTGGGAAGATTTACCCGGCCGGACGTAGGGGAATGTAAGTTGCGTCCTTTACTCTTTACTCCTCTGCTATTCGTCTTTTCGGGTAGCTCCGCCCAACATGTGCCGGAGTCCGGTGGATTCAAAATCGCTGCCCGCGTTGAATTGGTGTTACTTGACGCCAGCGTGAAGGACTCCAAAGGCGGCTACGTCTCTGGGCTGACTAAGAACGAATTCCGAATCTACGAGAATGGCGATCTGCAGAAGATCTCTGAATTTTCAAGCGCGGATATACCGGTCGCCGTGGGCCTTGTCATGGACGCTAGCGGCAGCATGGAACCCAAGCGCCAGAAAGTGAATGCCGCTGGCGTCGCATTCGTTGAAGCAAGCAATCCACAGGACCAAATCTTTGTCGTCAATTTCAACGACAAAGTGCGGCATGGTCTTCCGGAATCCGTTCCTTTCACCGATAACCTCAAGTTACTCCGCTCCGCGCTTTCCAAAAATAGACCGGAGGGGCGGACCGCGATGTACGACGCGATTGCTTACTCGCTAAAACATCTGGAATCCGGGCAGCGGGAAAAAAGGGCGCTCATTGTCGTCAGCGATGGCGGCGACAACTGTAGCGTGCTCAATCTAAAAGAGCTGATCGGGCTTATTCAGCAATCGCGCACGACGATTTATACAGTGGGCATTTTCGACAGTGACGATCCCGACCGCAATCCAGGCGTTCTGAAGCGCATCGCGAACGTAAGCGGGGGCGAATGCTTCCTGCCGGATCAAGCCGATCAAATTGTTTTGATTTGCCGGAAGATCGCGAAAGATATCCGCAATCGATATACGATCGGGTACAGTCCCGTTCGATCTGACGGCGTAACCGCATTACGAAACATTCACGTCGTTGCCGCCGCCGCTCACAGAAAGCTGAACGTCAAGACACGAACGAGTTATATCCGGCCCGCACTGGCCACCTCCGTTCGGAACCGGGCGGCGTCACGCTCCTATCCAGACTAAGTCGAAACATGCGGCCGGGAAGCCCATCGAAACATTTGTGCTGTGCTGTGTCACTGAAGCCAACGAATGGGATAATAGCTCTTGCGCGGAAGAATTCTAATCAAAACAGGAAACAAGAGAACGTAATTTGCCTCTAACATAACAACGTCTGTCCGACCGCCAGCTTGAGATTCTGCTTATGAACGTGAGCATCTGAGATACATTACCGCAACTAAGTAGTAAGGAGAGATATGAAACTAACAAGACTTGGAATTGCCTGCATAAGCGCAGGACTGTTGTACGGAGCCGAGAGTGCGGCCAACCGGTTGAAGACGTCCGCGGAAGTTCTGACGGAAATCATGTCGGCGCCCGATAAGGGAATCCCGCAGGAGCTGCTTGAGAAATCACAATGCATCGTGATTGTCCCGGGCATGAAGAAGGGGGCTTTTATCGTCGGAGGCAAATACGGCAGAGGTTTCCTCTCTTGCCGTCATGCTTCGGGTACAGGCTGGTCTGCGCCGGCGGCAATCAAGGTGGAAGGCGGTAGCGTGGGATTTCAGATCGGCGGGTCGGAAACAGATGCCGTGATGCTGGTGATGAATAGGCGAGGCGCAGAGAAACTTCTGTCGAGTAAGTTCACATTAGGCGCGGACGCCTCCGTAGCGGCAGGGCCAGTTGGACGGAGTTCCTCCGCGGATACAGACGCGAAGTTGCAAGCGGAGATACTGACATACTCTCGCTCACGAGGTGTATTTGCAGGGATCGCACTGAACGGAGCAACACTCCGGCCCGACAAGGAAGCAAACACTGAATTGTACGGCTCAAAGCTGACCAACAAGGCCATCGTTATGGGCAAGACGAAGGTGCCGGCGGCAGCAGCCGAATTGACAGGCGAGTTAAACAAATTTTCAGTTCGCAAGAGCTAACATACGAGAGCCGCTTTACAAATTTGCTATTTAGGGGAGAACATAGAAAAATGTCGATTTTGGCTTGGATCATTTTAGGCTTGCTGGCTGGCTTCATTGGAAGCAAGCTGGTCAATAAATCAGGTGAAGGAGTTCTGATGGACATCGTACTCGGAATTGTGGGTGCGCTTGTCGGAGGATTTCTCTTCAACGCCTTTGGCGCGCCCGGAGTATCCGGACTGAATCTGTATAGTTTGTTAGTTGCTGTGATCGGTGCGGTGGTCTTCCTGGTGATTTATCACGCCATCCGCCGCGCTGCATAGAGGTCTGGGTTGCGGCTACGAACCTGCGGCCGGAGCCGCGGCGCGCGCTTCGCTAAGAATCTGGCGGGCTCTTACGATGAAGCGCTTCGGAGCAGCTCCGATATAGTTGAACGGATAGCAGGTAACCAGGGTGATGGCGGGGTCAGCCGTCGGGTCGAGGACTTTCACGTCGGTCGGCCCCACGATCCTTAGTGAATCGACGGCATATTCAAAAGTGCCTTTTTGGGTGACCATACGGATATGGTCGCCCTTGCGGATATTCCGGACATTCCGGAAGTACGTGTCGCGATGTCCGGCAATCGCCACGTTGCCTGGATCTCCCGGAAGCGCCGTGCTGGGAACGTGCCCTACCGCCCGGCTCAAAGTTTTTGAGTCAACTCCCTCACGTACTACGGCTGAGATGTCCAGCCTTGGAATTTCCACGCGGCCGATCAGCCCCGGATCTATATTCGGTACTGGAGAAGTTTCTTGCCTTTGCTCCCGCCTGGTCCGCACCTCCACGTCTGGGCGCTCCGCGGGCGCTGTATCGTGAGAGAAAAAACTCTGCAGATACCCCGTCAAGGTGCTCCCATTTCCTTTCAGACTCTGTTGCAACTGATAGGATTCATAACTCTGGTATACATACGACTCGGCCATATAGAAACCGACCCAGCCCAAACACAGGAAGCCAACCGTAAGCAAGAAGTACTCGCTCCACCGCAGCATTGTTCTCGAATTCATCGAAGCATCTCTAATGTTTCTCTTCCGGCTTTGCGGCGGTAAGCGTCTGGTGCCCTGAAGCCGCAATGTAGTGTGTACGTGTGCGCACTACTAGCTTGCCACGATCTGGAGCGGCAGCTACAACTCGAAGCTTTCGAACAGAGCCGTCCAACTCCTGCGGGGACGGAATAAACCCAATGGAATACCGGTTTCGAATGTCCTTGGCGATCTTCCTGCAAACTTCCACCATTTGAGTAAGATGCTCGGGCAAAAAGCAAGCCCCGCCGGTTATCCCGGCAATTTTCTTCAGAAAGCCCGGATTCTTGTCTCTGTCACCTTCATCATAGATCCCTACGGTATAGATAGTGGCTCGGGATTCTTCTACAAGCCGGATCAAGTCGCTTTGCGACAACTCGCTTGCGTTGTCGCCGCCATCGCTGATCAATACCAACGTTTTCTTTGCCTGGTGTCCCTTTTGAAGATGGGAGAGCGCGACTCGAAGCGCATCGTTGAGAGCCGTTCGCCCTTGGACGGGATTGTTTAGCAATGCAGAGCGAAGCAGATTACGGTCGTCGCTGAAAGGAATCTGTCGAGGTAAGCCTAGCCGCACGCGGTCGTTAAAATTAACCACAAAAACTTCGTCTTGCGGATTACTTTCGGTTACGAAGGTAAGGGCCGCGGTCACCACTTCCGGTCTCTTATTTCGCATGCTCCCGCTATTGTCGACAACCAAACCGACGGTGACGGGAATGTCCCCGGCTTCAAACACGCTGATTGGCTTTTCACGGCCGCCATCGAAAATCTTAAATTGATCTTTTGTCAACCCGGAAACGAAGCCGCCGGCCGAATCCTTCACACTGACGTCGAGCAGAACCAGGTCGGAATCGGTGGAAATGCGAAATTCATTTGGATCGACCGGTGCCGTGGGAGTGGAAACGTTACTGAAGGGGAAAGTATTAGCGAGCTGATTCGATTGGAAGGAGCTTGCAACTCGCACTGAGCCGGCTACCACGGCGATCACTGCAAGAATAACCGTTAACTTACGAACCAATAGCTTATCAGGGTGTTTCATACTCCCCGTCCTCTCGCAACAACGCACTTGGCCCTGCCGTTGGACGGCTCAACCAAGTGCGAGGTTAACAGAAAACAAACTAACGCGAAAGTCTTACACCGTGCGGTTGGCGGCTACCCGGACGGCAAGACTTGCCCCAAGAGCTAGAAATCCAAGGATTGCAATCAGCGGAAATGCGCTAGCGGTTGTTGGTAGCTGCTGTGGCGCCGGTTCCGGAGCTGGAGTGGTGGCTACCGGAGCAGGAACTCGATTCTGGGCTACTTCTTGCTGGGGCGCTGGCGTAGGCGCTGCTGGAGCCTGGGCTACCGGCTGTTGCGGTTCTGGCTCAGGCGTACGCGCGGGAGGCGGGGTTTGCTGAGCGATTTGTGTCTCTTCACCAGACTTGTTCACACTGGTAACCGGCGCGTTCTCGGCCTGAGTGTTCTCCGGAACCGCTGGTACATTCTGGTTTGAATACTGCGCAATCTGTACGGCAGTGTTCTTCGGATATGCGAATTCCTGCCCAAAGTTATCGCCAGGGTAGAACCATGCTCTCATCGCCTTCGGTTGGCCGGCCGGCGTTTCCCAAAACTGGAAAGTGGTATCGCCGGTAGGTTGCAGGCGATAGTTCGGAATCGCCAGGATTGTCGTCTGCAACTGATCTTCCTTTTCATTGAAGATTTGGACGATGTGACGATTCGACGGAGAATCGATTAGTTTCATCACATACTTGCCGGGTTGCAGGATTGCGCCAGGCACCTGAACAGCTTCATTAATGGTCAGAATGGTTTTCTTGTTCCACGTGTCGGCCAAGGCGCTCGGCGCTACCGCAGCAAAGCTGGCCAGACTAAAAAGGGATGTAACTGCAATCGATCTCAGACGATTCATATTTTTTTCTCCTCCACTATTCAAAAGTTTGTGGCGCCAAACGCCTACAAATTTATTCCGGCCGAGTTAATTGGCTCGTGCCTTTTACAATTTATATGGCTGCACATTAAGTTCCAAACAGGAACTTCCCTAGAATGTGACAGTTATGGAATCACCAGTATCAATAACGAGAAAGTTTTACCGCTTCAAAGGATCATCTACCCAAGGAGGTGTCACGGTGAGAAACCGGGCTAAATCAGGCTCCAGCCACGCCATCTTTTCCTTCATCTCCCAGGCGATTTGGCGATAGCTAAAATGGCCTTTTACCCCGCTTCGCAGGCGCGAGATGTACTCTGCTTCAGCGAAGTCCATCTTAAACAAAAAGCGGGATTTCGCCGCGAACGGAAGCAAATAGTGCGACCCGGGCGCCGGCAGCGAACGAACGGTCTCAAAGACCTGTTCTATCTGCTCAGAGTAATAAGTCTGCAATCCGGCATCGAGAATTGCCGCTGGCGTATCGTACCCCAAATTTACCGTATAAGCCTGTCGAAACTGCTGGCATCGGCGGTGCCGGTGCAAGTCGCGGTAGGCGCCAAGGTCCATCACAATGTCGTAAGTGTATAAGCCGCCATGAAAATTCCGGAGAAACTCATCGCGGCGCGTGCGGGACTGGAGTGCGGTATCCAGAACTTCCAGCCTCCGTTGAGCGCTCCAGGACGAAACGGTGTCGAATAGCTCACGATATGGACGGTTAGTGACCGGGTAGAGCAGGGTTGCCGCAATTTCACACAAGGTGTCAGTGAACCGCATCAGGTCGACCTTTTCCGCGCTCAACTGACTGGCTGGCGGCAGGTTCTGCTCCGCCCACAGCTTCAGATCCTGCCTGGATTGAAGGATATGCGTGTCCACCTCAACGTGCCTGGCCAGGGTGGGTGCGATTGGTTCCGCCGCGCCCTTTTCATCCCAGGGGCACGCCGGGGGTGCGGCGCAGGCGGCGGCAATCTCGTCGGCCAAGTCTCGAATTTCGGCATACTCGGACGCCTTCAGACGGCGGATCTGCCGTTCCAGCGTTCGGATGCTGACCACTTGTCCGACGCCTGTTGGAATTCCGAAGAACAGGAAATATCGTGCAACGTCAAAGGCGCGGGCGGCAATATTGCGCCCATATGCGTCCGGGTTCATATCGTCAGGCCGAGGGAGCTTGCCTGAGAGATGAGACACCATCGCTTCATGAACTTTCGCGTAAGCGGCCAACATGCCTTCGGCGGCCTGTTTGTAAGTTGCCGCTTGCTCCGCAGTGAACTCCGGCGGGACCACGAAGCCGGACTTTGAGAAGTCCTGGTATCGTGAAGACCGCGCCTGGCCGTCCCAGAGCTGCTCGTCTTCGGCTTCGGTCGCCGCCAGCTCAGAAATACCTTCCAGGCAGATCACCAGATGCCCCAGGTCCGCGATGGATGCGTGGCCGTACTGGAAGTAAAAGCTTTCCAGAAACTTCTCCGAGTTGTGCGTGCGAACCCAGTCAATGGACTCCCGGATGGAATCGGGCGACCGGCTGTACCGCGCGAGGGCGTAGGCGGACTTCTCTGGCGGCATTGGGCCGACCGTCAGGACACGGCTTCCTTTGGAGTCGCTCATTAGGGAAGCTATGATTATCGAATCCATGCGAATTAAAGTAAAGAAGCTCCATCCAGACGCTTACCTGCCTGCCTACGCGCACGGGCCCTTGGAAGACGCCGGAATGGATCTACGATCTGTCGCGGACGCCGTGCTGGCGCCAGGAGTGCCCTTTGCAGTGCCCACCGGTCTCGCCATTGAATTGCCTTCCGGTTACGAAGCGCAAGTGCGTCCCCGCAGCGGTTTGGCGTTCAAGCACGCGGTCACGGTGCCGAACACACCGGGAACCATCGATCCGGGCTATCGCGGCGAGATCAAGGTGATCCTGCTAAATCTGGGCAAGGAGGACTATCACATTAAGGCAGGGGATAAGATCGCCCAGATGGTGATCGCAAAGTACGAGGCTGTCGAGCTCGAAGAATCGGAACTGGCCGATTCGGCCAGGGGCGCGGGAGGATTTGGATCCAGTGGCCGCTAAACAGCGTAATCAAGACGATTCTGCGGCCTTGTTTGAAATGGCGAACCTCTACTCAAAACACACAGGCTTGCCTTCGTAGTGTGGATTTCCTAGAAGGGTGGCGCACAACACGACGTTAGTGTTCACGACGTTAGTGTTAAGGTCTCCGACGGACCGAAGGTGCTACCGTCGCAATGGTATCCGTTGCGATTCGTCCGCAAGTCCGTGTGGTGGAAGGCAAGATGAAAGCCAGCGATTTGGCGTTATTAACCAAGTGGGTCGAATTAAATCACGATGTACTCGTGCAGTATTGGGATGGGGAGATCGACACCAAAGATGCTATGGACGCCATCCAGCACATCGAGATTTAGCCAATTCTCTTGTTGATTTCGCCCACTTCACGATCGAGACGGCTGGCGAGCGGTTGAGTCTGGCCTGCGTACTTATTGTTCAACTTCTTGCGGTAGGGGACCGATACCGGCGACGAGAGTTGCTCAAACGTAAACGAGCAGATTCGCATTCCTGGGTAGAGAGCAACCGGCATCCGGCTCAAATTGCTGAGTTCCAGTGTGGCCTTGCCACTCCAGCCCGGATCGAACAATCCGGCGGTGCCGTGGACGATAATGCCGATGCGGCCGAGGCTGGAGCGGCCTTCCAGGCGGCCAAGGACATCCACATCGAGCTCGAGAGTCTCTTCCGTGATCGCAAGCACGAACTCCCGTGGCTGCAGGATGAACGGCTCGCCGGGCTCCACGATCACCGGCCGCATTAAACCATCGAGGCCAATCTTCGCTTTTAGGTCGATGAACGCATGACGGCTGTGTTCAAAGACATTGAACTCATTGCCGAGGCGGAAATCGACGGAGCAACTGCCGAATTGCTCAGGTGGCAACGCGGGTGTGACGATGATTTTGCCTTGTTCAATATAGCGTTTGATATCGACGTCGGAAAGGACCATGCAAGGATTTTTGGTGGACGGCGGGGGGATCGAACCCCCGGCCTCGGCATTGCGAACGCCGCGCTCTCCCAGCTGAGCTAGCCGCCCACTTCAGAACTCTCCGATTTTAGCATGAGTGGTGTCTTACAATGGAGGTTCCGATGCCCGAAATCAGCCTCGAAGACCAACTTAAAAAAATGCGAAGCGATTGGGACCAGCGTGCCCGCGAAAATGCACGGTATTACGTCGCGACGGGCAAAAATGACTGGTCCGACGATGAGTTCTTCCAATCCGGCGAGCAGACCATCGCGGAAGAGATTCTAACGGACACGATCAATATCTGTCAGGGGAAAGACCCGAAGCAGATGAAAGTGCTCGAAATCGGGTGCGGCGCCGGCCGGGTTACGCGCGCTTTAGCGGGTGTGTTCGGCCAGGTCTATGCCGTGGATGTGAGCGGGGAAATGGTCGCGCAGGCCAAACACGCCCTCGCGGACCGGCCAAACGCGTTTGTGTACCAAAACAACGGGAAAGATCTGGCCGTTATACCGGGCGGCAACTACGATTTCGCATTTTCCACGATTGTTTTCCAGCATATCCCCAGCCGTGAAGTAATTTATTCCTACGTCAGGGAAGTACACCGGTTATTGCGCCCGGGCGCTCTGTTCAAGTTTCAGGTGCAGGGCGACAGTTCCATAAAAACCTCGTCGGACGACACATGGCTGGGCGTTGCGTTTTCCGATAAGGACGCAGTGGAAATGGCCGCGGCATGCGGATTCGAACCACGCCACCGGCATGGCGCCGGGGAGCAGTATTTCTGGTTGTGGTTTTTTAAGAAATAACGTCACTCATTCTTCTGTTTCCGGCGCGTAGCCCAATAATTACTCATTCGATCTGAAACGATGCGGCGCTCTTCCGCCGACATCTGTTTCCTGCCTCTTTTTTTGGCGCCAGCCCTGGGGGCTGAGCCGTTCATCAGAGTTTCCAGAGTAGCGATTACGGCATCGAGCTGTCTTTTCTGGGCAGATAGCTCTTGAATAGCCTTTTCTAGGTCCATTTCCTGACTATTTCCTGACTATCTAGCGTACCAGAGAAAACCCAGAAATGAATAGCCTTATCGTACTAGTACCGGCCAATGTAGTACTACCCTATATCCGTATTTGGCGGTTGCGATATAGACCGCGAGGGCAATTAATAGCGCCAGAGCGGCAACCACCAGGAAGAATATCTTCCAGGGGAATCTACGGTTTTCGCGGTGGAGCGTCAGTATATAGCCCGCAAATACCCCGACGAAGAACAGCAGTACCATTGGTACCGCAAAAAGCATCAGGTTAAAAACGTCGGGAGTTGGCGTGACAATCGCCGCGACGATGACAATGATCAGGATCGCGTAACGGGAGTTGGAAAGAAGAAAGGAGGGCGACGCGATCCTTAGGAAAGTGAGAAAGAAGATCAGGATGGGAAGCTCAAACACGAGTCCAATCCCGAGCATCACATTCACGAATAGATCGAAGTAATCGACCATCGATATGGTCGGCCTTACCGTGCCGGACCCGCCGGAGAAGCCAATTCCGAGCAGGAACGTGAGCCCGTAGCGGAAGGCGATGAAATACGCGAACGCGCCACCGGTAATGAAAAGCCCGGCTGACGTGATCACAAACGGCGCCGCAAAACGGCGCTCCTTTTTGTAGAGGCCAGGCGCCACAAAGGCCCAGATCTGATAAAGGATCCAGGGCGAGGCCACGAACACGGAACAAAGGAGCGGCAGCTTCATCCAAATGATGGTGAACGCGTCCATGGGACTGATCTGGACCAGTTGCGGGGGATCGACCTTCAGTTCTTTCAGGGCGGCGACAGCCGGCTCTGATACCAGCACCCACAACTTATCGGAAAAGGTGATGCATGCGATAAAAGCGACGCCAAGGCCCCCAAGCATGTAGAGCAATCGCTTGCGGAGATCCTCCAGGTGCCCCAGAAAAGACATCCGGAGCATCCCGTCTTCATCTTCATCGGGTTCTTCGTCTTTGGGGGGAGCAGGGGGCGGCGTTGCTGGTGGAGCAGCGGCACTAGCGGCCGGCGCAACGTCCGTCGTGCTAGTGACGGAGTTGACGTCATATCCATACGGATCGTCGTAAGTTCCATAGGAATCGTCCACCGTTGGCGTATAGGAGACTGTGCCGTTGCCCGGTTGGGAGCCAGTGGTGTACGCGGCTTCCACAGGATCGGCTGCAAGGGGTTCTTCGGAAGGGGCCGAAGGGGGTTCTTGGGCAAGCTCCGCCTGATTTGCCTCAAGTGGCGTAGAACTCTCAAGCGGCGGCGAAACACCGCCCGTTGGTGCGTGCGCACCCTTCTTATCTTCTTCCGATGCCATGCAATGTTTGAGTCAGCGCTATGACTTAACCGCGGTGCCTTCCGGGGATGAAGCTGGATGTGCCGGTTCACTCGCGGTCTCCGCTGTGTGGAGAGTGCCGTTGGTGGTGGCTGCTTCGCTGCCGGGGGATACGGTGTTTGCCGTCGATTCAGCGCCCTGGGTTGCGGATGCGCTTACTTGGGAAGGTACATGTGCGGTGGAATCAGCGGACTCCGAGCCATAAGCCCCGGAATCATAATACGAATCGTAATTATAGATCTCGTTTGTGTACTTCTGCGTATCTATTTTCAGAGATTCGGTTTCCCGCTCGATCGTATGCATTTCGCGTTCGAACGTTTCTTTCAACTCGCTCGAGGCGCGCTTGAATTCCCCCATTGCCTTTCCGAGTGTCTTGCCCAGCTCAGGGAGCTTTTTTGGGCCGAACATCAGAAGGGCAAGGACGAAGATGAAAATAGTTTCTGGAATACCCAGTGGACCCATCTTCTCGCCTCCTTTCAGAACTACCTACCCTCTCATCATAGCGGTGCCGGGAAAATACTGTCAATTTTGCGGTTGCGGCTTCGGCTCGGGGACTGGCGGTGTCACGCCAAGGGCGAGATAGATATATCCGGTGAATCCGCCGATAGGCGTCCGGCCGGCGAATGATCTTGATTGCCGCATCCTGAAAGCGATGCGGTTGCGGCGAGGTTGCGGCTCAGGGGCCGGATCGCTCTGCACGGGTCGAAACGGACCTTTGTGAAACAACAAATGAAGAAGACAATCAGCGCCAGTCTTGCGCACCGTGATAGATATGCAGGATTTCGATGGCTTCAGCTTTGACCGCGTAAACCACAACGTAGGGGAGGGGTGTAACTGCAAGTTCTCTCCGTGCCGCTTCGGTGGCCGGGTCTGCCTCGGTTAGGTGAAGTTTTGAGGGGAACGGATACGCTGGTAGATTGTCCGCACCGCCGGTTCTACAAAATGCGGATAGTGCTGCGGAAGATAATTTTCTATGCTTTCTAAATCGGCGGCGGCGGGGATAAACCAACGAATGCGCATCAGGCCTTGAACATGGCTTCAAAGCGGACGTCCATTTCTTCTTCTTCGATAAACTCGCCGCGCTCGGCTGCCGTTATTCCTCTTTCCACGGCGGCAAGGAAATGGGCTTCTTCGTCGAGATAACGGGCAACAACATTGGTTACCAACCGCTCGGGGACGGTCCCGGCTTTGATGGCGATTTGCGCAAGCTGCGCTTGCTGCTCCGGGGTGAAGTGTACTTCCATCGCCTTCAGAGTACGCAAATGTGTCACTTTCAGAATTGT